>NZ_JAAVJC010000087.1 GCF_012033785.1 Streptomyces bohaiensis | reverse complement strand
CCGCCGACCCGGCGCCCGCAGTCCCGGGACCGCCCCGATCAGCCGTCGCATCCGCGCGATCCGACCGTCCACGGCAGCCGTGGCGGCAGCGGCCGGGCGGCGCCGCAGCCGGAGACCCGGGGCCGACGGCCGGTCAGTTGGGCCGGCCGGCGGCCTCCCACTCGCGGGCGAGCATCGCGAAGTGCAGCTCGCCGCCCCATGCGCCCTTGAAGATCTCCGACTCGACGAAGTGCGCCTCCTGCCGCATCCCCAGTCGGCCCATCAGCCTGGCGGAGGCCTCGTTGCGCGGGTCGCAGCGGCCGATGACGCGGTGCAGTCCGAGCTCCTCGAACCCCAGGCGCAGCATCTCCCGCGCCGCCTCGGTGGCGAGACCGCGCCCGCCGTGGCCGGGGTGCAGCACGTAGCCGAACTCACCCTGTCGGTGCTGCTCGCTCAGCCAGGTCAGCAGCGTGTAGCCGATGACCGTGCCCTCCAGGTCGACGGCGAGCAGCAGCGTGTCCCCCTCCGCGCGCAGCGCCGTCTGCTCCTGCCGGACCGCGAGCTCCCGGGCGTTGCCCTCCGGGGTGCGGGGCTCGTTGAAGAGGTACCGCGCCACATCGGGCCGCGACTCGAACGCCAGCATGTCCGCCTCGTCCGCCGCGGTGAACGGCCGCAGCACGAGCCGCTCGGTCCGGATCGGGGCGTTGATCTCGATCACCTGTGTCCCACCACTCCCTGGTCCCGCCACGCCCGCGGCCCGGGAGGGTGCCGCGGTCGCCGGTCGGGTCGTCGGCCTGCGCCGGCACGCGGCGGCGCACTGCGGCGCCGCCCCCGCTCCGGCGCCGTCCAGGGTGTCACGGCCAGGCCCGGGGTGCACCCGAGTTGTGCGCGGCCCGACGGAGCCCGGTGCCACCGGCGGCCCGGGGACCCGGGCGCGCTCCGTGTCCTCGGCCACGGAGCACGGTCGGCTCGTGTGGTGGACGGGCCCGCGGACGGGCTGCATGTGGTCGGACGGACCGTCGTCGCCACCCTCGCGAGGTCGAGCGCCTTTGCGTCGCGCCGGGCCGATCACGAAGCGGGAAGGTCCTGGAACGCCGAAATGCCGGTCGAGTCAGCTGACTCGACCGGCATGTGCGCAACGCTTCGAGGCGACCTCGTGAACGTTCCTGTCAGTGGGTCGTTCACGAATTGCGTTGACCAGGGACGATAGTCCGAATCGTTCAGGCAGTTCCCGGCGGCGCATAGATCACTCCCCGAATAGTTGCGTGCGCATGGACCCGCCCATCCGGATCACCCAGGGAGCGTGTGACTCTTCGGCTCAGGGCAGGCCCTCCATATGCGATGCACGGGATCGAGGCATGCGGCTAAGACGCCGGTAGCGGGAGCTCACCACAGCAGCCACAAGGAGAGTGACACTAGCCCGTTAGCACTGTAAACGCGCTCACGGATTCTGAGGCATGTGCTTTCGTGTACTGTTGCCGCCATGCAGGACGAAGGATCCGCTGCAGAGCCAGTCGTCACCGCAGCCCAGATCGCCCGGCTCGCCGGTGTCACGCGAGCCGCAGTCGCCAATTGGCGACGTCGACACGACGACTTCCCGGCCCCCAGCGGTGGCACGGCGGCAAGCCCGCTCTTCTCCTTGGCCGAGGTCGAGGCATGGCTGGCGGGACAGCGCAAGGGCCGAGGAGTCTCGGCGGAGGTCGCTCTCTGGCAAGCCCTGCGCGCTGCGTACGGCGACGACATGACGGCCGCGCTCGTGGACACCGGCTCCCATCTGACGGGCGAGACCACCACGGCCCTCCCGGACCCGATCCGTGAAGCCGTGGACCGACTGGCCTCCGAACGCGCTTCCTCGCAACTCTTCGAGGACCTGCTCACCCGGCTCCTCACCTCGGCAGGCCGCAGCGGTGTGCAGGCGATTACGTCTCCTCGCCTCATCCGGGCCTTCGTCCACTTCGCGGGGACGACCGAGGGACCCGTCTACGACCCGGCCTGCGGGACGGGATCGCTCCTGCTCGCGGTTGCCGGGCAGACGTCTGCCGTCCACACCGGCCAGGAGATCAGCCCTGGACTAGTGAGGCTGGCCGAGCTAAGAGCGCGGCTCGGCGGCTCTCGCACCGTCCGGATCGAAGCCGGAGACTCACTCCGGGACGACCGGCACCCCCACCTCCGGGCCCAGCTCGTTGTCTGTGAACCGCCGTTGGGCCAGACCGACTGGGGCCGTGAAGAGCTCCTGCTCGACCCGCGCTGGGAGCTGGGTGCACCCCCGCGCGCGGAGGGCGATCTGGCCTGGCTCCAGCACTGCTACTTTCACACCGCTCCCGGCGGCCGTGCTCTCATCGCTCTCGCCCCGTCCGCCGCATACCGCAGGAGCGGCCGCCGGATCCGAGCGGAGCTGGTACGCAGGGGGGCCCTCTCCTCGGTCATCTCCCTGCCGTCGGGATTCGCGACCAGTCACAACCTGCCGCTCCACCTGTGGGAACTGCGCCGGCCAGGGACACCGGGCGAAGAGGTCCGGTCTGTCCGCATGATCGACCTCACGGCGAACGATCCGGACGGCCCCCTGGAACCGACCCCGGACCAGATCGCACACGTACCGTTGATCGACCTCATCCACGAAGAGGTGGACCTTAGCCCGTCCGCGTACGTGACTGCGGCCCAACCCGACTACCCATCCGAATACACGGCCCTCCGCGCCTCACTCGAACAAAAGCTACGACAACTGGCCGAGTTGCTGCCCGCGCTACCACCGGGACCTGGAGCGGGATCCCTGGACGAGATCGCCTCGGTGGGGGTCGGCGACCTGGTCCAGGCGGGCCTGGTCCGCACGGAGGACGGCGAGGCGTCATCCGTGAGCGACCAGCTCGACACGGACTACCTGCGAGGGTTCCTCCGCAGCGCGGGCAACACGCGCCGCAATACCTCGGCCACCGGCACTCACAGGGCAGAACTCCGCAGCGCCCAGCTGCCCCAGATGGACATCGCGCAGCAGCGCCGGTACGGACTGGCCTTCCGCGACTTGGGCGAGTTCGAGCGAAGGCTCAAGGAAATTGCCAGGATGGGCGACCAAGCCGCGCGCCTGGCCCACGACGGACTGACCAACGGAGCCCTGGGGCCGCCCCGGACGGCCGCAACGGAGCATCCCCACGCCATGCCACCACATAGAGCGACACGAGAAGGTGCCGAGTGAGCAACACCAACCAGGAACTTGCCGACTTCATCTGGTCGGTGGCCGACTTGCTGCGGGGCGACTACAAACGCTCGGAGTACGCCAAGGTCATCCTGCCGCTCACGGTACTTCGCCGGTTCGACTGCGTGATGGAGGCAAAGGGAACCCGCCAGGCGGTGCGGGACCGGGACGCCTCGTACGCCGGCGAGAAGAAGGATGGGCTGCTGCTTGGCATCTCGGGGCTGCCGTTCTACAACACCTCGAAGCAGAACTTCGAGACCATCGGCAGCGACGACAAGAACGTCTACGCCAACCTCAAGGATTACATCCGCGGCTTCTCCAGCGAAGTCACCGAGATCATCGACCGCTACGACTTCCACATCCAGATCGAGCGCCTCAAAGACGCCGATCTGCTGTACCTGGTGGTCCAGGAGTTCGCGGCAATCGACCTCAGCCCCGAGAAGGTCAGCAACCACGACATGGGCTACGTCTTCGAAGAGCTGATCCGCAAGTTCGCGGACGCCTCCAACGAGACGGCCGGTGAACACTTCACCCCGCGCGAAGTGGTCAAGCTGATGGTCGAGCTGCTGCTCGGTCCCGACGAGGCACGCATCCGCAAGCCCGGGGCGGTCCTCGACATCCTGGACCCGGCCTGCGGCACCGGCGGCATGCTCGCCGCGGCCGAGGAACACATCAGGAAGATCAAGCCCGGCGCACGCATCAACCTGTTCGGTCAGGAAATCAATGCCGAGTCGTACGCGATCTGCCGCTCCGACATGCTCCTTAAGGGGCACAAGGCCGAGAACATCCGGTTCGGCAACACCTTCACCCGCGACTGGCACGAGGACCGCCGGTTCAGCTACATGCTGGCCAACCCGCCGTTCGGCGTCGAATGGAGGAAGTCGGAGAAAGCTGTCCGCGAGGAGCATGAAGACCTCGGCTTCGCCGGCCGCTTCGGGGCGGGCCTCCCTCGCATCAACGACGGTTCCTTCCTCTTCCTCCAGCACATGCTCCACAAGATGCAACCCTTGAAGAAGGACGAGAACGGGGACGAGATCGGCGGCTCCCGCATCGCCATCGTCTTCAACGGCTCGCCGCTCTTCACCGGCAGCGCTTGCTCCGGCGAGTCGGAGATCCGCCGCTGGATCCTGGAGAACGACTACCTAGAGACCATCGTCGGCCTCTCCGACCAGCTCTTCTACAACACCGGCATCTCGACGTACTTCTGGATCCTCAGCAACCGCAAGCCCGCGCACCGCAAGGGCAAGGTCGTCATGATCGACGCCCGCGGGGAGTGGGTGAAGCGGCGCAAGTCCCTCGGCGAGAAACGTAAGGAGATCGCCGATGAGCAGATCGCTGGCATCTGCGCGATCTACCGCGACGCGGAACACATCGCGCAGGACGAGTCCCATCCGCAGCACGCAAAAGTCAAGATCCTCCGTAATGAGGCATTCGGCTACCAGCGCATCACAGTCGACCGCCCGCTGAAGCTCCGCTTCGAGGTCACGGAGGACACACTCACAGCACTGTCCGCGTCGGCGGCGCTCCAGAAAGTCCTCGGCGACAAGACGATGGACCCGGCAGAGGTGGCCAAGCGGCAGGCCGCGTTCGTAGCAGCCCTGCAACCCCTGACCGGACAGATCTGGCATACCAAGGCCGAAGCCTGGGACGCCTTGCACAAGGCCGTCACCTCGGCCGGCCTGATCTGGCCGTCGAGCGCGCCGGTCCAGAAGGCACTCCGGGAGGCGGTTGGCGTACGCGACCCAAAGGGCGAGGTCCAGTACGCGAACGCGAAGAAGAATCAGATCGAGCACGACCCTGACCTCCGCGACGCGGAGAACGTCCCGATGGACCAGGACATCGACGACTACCTGGCGGAAGAAGTCACGCCGCATGTCGAAGACGCATGGATCGCCGAGACCAAGAACCCGAAGACCAAACTGAACGAACGCTCCAAGATCGGCTACGAAATCCCGTTCACGCGCCACTTCTATGTGTATGAGCCACCACGCCCACTGTCAGTGATCGACGCGGAGCTGAAGTCGCTTGAGACAGAGATCTGGGAGCTTTTGGGGGAGGTGACGGAATGAGCGACACCGTCATGCTTAAACGTGTCGCGCTAGTCCAGTACGGGCTGGGTCAGCCTCCGAAGCTGTCCACCGACGGAATCCCAATCCTGCGCGCAACCAATATCACCCGAGGGAAGATCACCGAACCGGGTCTCCTGCGAGCCCGTTTGGAAGATCTACCACTCGATCGAGCTCCGCTGCTCAAAGAGGGTGAAATTCTTGTGGTGCGAAGCGGTGCATACACGGGAGACTCGGCCCGAATTACCGCAAAGTGGGCTGGTAGTGCACCTGGATATGACCTCCGAGTTACGCCCCTTGCCATAAATTCTCGATACTTGGCATACGCGCTGTTGGGTATCGCCGCACAAGATCAAATCAAACTGGTCAGCTCACGAGCAGCGCAACCCCATCTCAATGCCGAGGAGCTCGGCGAGCTGCAAGTCTGGATGCCCTCAAGCGACGAACAGCGCCGCATCGCCGACTTTCTCGATGCCGAGACTTCCCGCATCGATCGGCTTTTGGCACTGCAAACCACGGTTCTGGAACGACTGGACGAACGCGAATCAGCAATCGTGGATCTCGCCATCGATGAGTTGATCGATCGCGTGGGCACCACGCCGTTCCGACGCTTCATCATTGCGATGGATCAGGGTTCAAGTCCGCAATGTGACGCGGTCCCTGCAAGTGATGACGAGTGGGGTGTTCTGAAGGTGAGTTGCCTCAGGCCAGGTTCATTCTTCCCCGACCAGAACAAACGACTCCCCGAGGACGCCGTACCAGACGTACGCAATGAGGTTCGTGAGGGTGACGTACTCATCACGCGCGCCAACACACCCCAGTTGGTCGGCTCAACGGCGGTTGTACCTGCGGTTCGCCGCAAGCTACTACTCTCTGACAAGATTTTCCGAGTCGGCCTCTCACCCTTGCTGGACGCTCATTACGTCGCTTGGATCGCACGCGGAACCCGCGTGCGATCCTTTTCCTCTGCCTCCTCAAACGGCGCATCTCAGTCGATGGCGAATATCCGCTTCGAAGAAGTGAAGGAGTGGCCAATTCCGCATATTGACCTGCCTGAGCAGAAAAGAGTCGTAGCCGAGTTGGATCGAAGCCGCATGCAGACGGACGCTTTGCGCAGCCGAATCACCCGCCAGCTCACCCTCCTCGCCGAACGCCGCCAGGCCCTCATCACCGCCGCCGTGACGGGCCAGTTCGACGTGTCCACTGCATCGGGCCGAGGAGAGGACTGATCCATGACTCCCGTGATCCGCGTCGATGACGAGAAGGCATTCGAGAACGCCGTAGAGGCGGGACTCCGTGCCCAGGGCTGGGATCCCGGCCTGGCCAACACCTACAACCACGAACTCGGCATCGACACCGGCGAGTTGTCCGCCTTCCTCCGCACATCGCAGAACGACTCCTGGCTCCGCCTTCAGGCCGAGTACGGGGAGGGTGAGGAAGCCTCCACTCAGCGTTTCGCCAAGCGCGTCGCTCAGCAGATCGATGCGCGCGGTGTGCTCGACGTGCTCCGGCGCGGGGTGAACGACCGCAACGTGAAGCTCCAACTCGCATACTTCCGGCCGGCGCACACCCTCGCCGCCAACGCCCTGCGTGAGTACGACGCCAACCGGCTCACGTACGTACGGCAGTTCCACTATTCGGCGAAGACACCGGCCAAGTCCGTGGACGTGGCCTTCTTTCTCAACGGGCTCCCCCTGGCCTCGGTCGAGCTGAAGAACCACTTCACCAGGCAGAACGTCGAAGAGGCTCTCCACCAGTACCGCACCGACCGGGATCCGAAGGAACTCTTCTTCGCCAAGCGCACCCTGGTGCACTTCGCCGTCGACCCGACCCTAGCCTTCCTCAGCACCCGGCTGGCCGGGAAGAAGACCCGGTTCCTGCCGTTCAACACCGGCTCCCGCGGGCCCGGGGTCGACGGCACCGCGGGCAACCCGCCGCGCCCCGCCGAGGGTGAGGACGACAGCACGTACCCGGTGTCCTACCTCTGGGAGCACGTCTGGGCGCGGGACAACTGGCTCGAACTGCTGGAACGGTATCTGCACGTTGAGGACGAGCAGGCCAAGGCTGGCAAGTCCCCCTCGTACCGCCCCGGCCTCGCGCACACCCAGCCGCTTATCTTCCCCCGCTACCACCAGTGGCACGCCGTCCGGCAGCTCACCGCCCACGCTGGCCGCGTCGGCGCCGGGGAGAACTACCTCATCCAGCACTCGGCGGGATCTGGCAAGTCCAACACCATCGCCTGGCTCGCCCACCGGCTGTCGTCCCTGCACACTCCGGAAGACCCCGCGCTGCTCGGTGAGGCCATCCGCGAGAAGGGACTGGGGCCCAACCAGCCGGTCTTCGACAAGGTGATTGTCATCACCGACCGGAGAGTCCTGGACAAGCAACTCCAGGACACCATCTACCAGTTCACCCACACCCCGGGTGTAGTGGTCCGGGTCGACGAGGACTCCAACCAACTGGCCGATGCGCTCACCGGTTCCACCGCGCGAATCGTCATCACCACCCTGCAGAAGTTTCCGTTCATACTGAAGAAGGTCGGCGGGCTCGGCAGGCTCCGCTACGCGGTGATCATCGACGAGGCGCACTCGTCGCAGGGCGGCGACGGCTCGGCCGCGCTGAAGAAAGCCCTGGGGGCCAAGGCCGTCGACGCGGATGGTGACCCGTTGACCGCTGAGGCGCTGGCCCGCGGACAGCAGCCGAACATGTCGTTCTTCGCTTTCACCGCGACCCCGAAGGCGAAGACCCTCGAACTCTTCGGTACCAAGGCCCCAGACACTGGACGGCCGAGCCCGTTCCACGTGTACTCGATGCGCCAGGCCATCGATGAGGGCTTCATCCTCAACGTGCTCGACACGTTCATCACCCACGCCACCTACTTCAAGCTGCACAACGATGCGGTCGAAGAGGTCGAACGCCAGGTGGATCCGCGCAAGGCCCGCTCCCAGCTCGTGCGTGCGGCGCTGTTGTCCGAGGCGTCGATGGATCAGCGGGCGAAGATCATGGTCGATCACTTCCGCTCCCACAGTGCGGGCCGGCTCGGCGGCCGGGCCAAGGCCATGGTGGTCACCCCCAGCCGCGAGCACGCGGTCCGGCTCTACCAGGCGATCCGCAAGTACGTGGACGAGCGGGGTGCCACCGACTGTGCCGCGCTCGTCGCGTTCTCCGGCGCGCTGACCTTGAACGACGTCGAGTACACCGAGTCCAAGCTCAACGGCTTTCCGGAGAAGGAGCTCCCGGGCCGCTTCGCCTACGTGCGCGCCGATGACCCGAACCGGCCGTCCGTGCCCAAGCCCGAGTACCGGATCCTCGTCGTCGCCGAGAAGTACCAGACGGGCTTCGACCAGCCGCTGCTGACGACGATGTACGTGGACAAGCCGCTCGCCAACGTCGCCGCCGTACAGACCCTCTCGCGTCTCAACCGAACCCACCCGCTGAAGTCCCAGGAAGACCTGTTCGTTTTGGACTTCGCCAACAAGTGGGAGGTGATCCGGGACGCCTTCCAGGACTACTACGAGACGACGCGCACCGAGCCGGCCGACCCCAACCTGCTCTTCGACCGGCAGGACGAGGTCATGGGCTACCGGCTGCTTGTGGAATCCGAGATGGATGCCCTCGTCAAGGCGTACTTCGATGCCCTCGATGAAGGCCGCGCCTCCGAGGATGAGGTCAAGAAGGCACACGCGCGGCTCTACCACTACACAGCACCCGCAGTGGACCGTTTCATCAGCCTCCTCGCTCAAGAACCGAACAAGGCCCAGGAGTTCCGCCGGGCCCTGGAGTCGTACGTCAAGGCGTACGGCTGGCTCTCCCACGTCATCGGGTTCGAGAACACGGAACTGGAGCGACTCTTCCAGTACGGGCGGTTCCTGCTCCGACGACTCCCCCGCCCCGACGGCACCGCCGCCGCCGACATCGGCGAAACGGTGCCCAGCCACATGCTGGTCAAGCAGACCGGGACCCCCGAACTGCAGTTGGAGCCGGTGGGTGATCAGGTCCTACCGGGCCTTGTCGCCCAGGCGGCCGGCGCGTCGGTCGAGGTCGAGGAGAAGACGCTCGCCGAGGTCATCCAGTCCATCAACGACGAGCTCGGTGCCGAGCTCTCCACGGCGGACCAGATCCTCCTCGGCCAGCTCGTCGCAGTGATCTCCGAGGACGTCGACATGCAGGAGGTGGCTCTCGCCCAGGACGAGGAGACGTACGGGCGGGAACTCGCCAAGGACATGGATGCGTTCGTCATAAGGCAGGCACAGTCCAACGATGCCCTGATGGTGCGGTACTTCGACGACGAGAAGGTGAACCGCCTGTTTCGGCAGGTCGCCACGGCCCAGTCGTACCAGCTGATCCGCCGCCCCGCGCGCAGGGCAGCGGAGATCCAGGCAACCGCCGAACGCGCGGCCGAGCTGAAGGCCCACGAATTTCAGCGCCGTAGTCCTGACGCACCGTAGCCTGCACGGACGATCACGACGATCACCTTGAGGGAGAGGGCCGGCATGGGGGACGACATGGCGCCGACCGAGGAGGCAGGGCAGCCGGCGAGAGTGCTCGCGGGCCGGTACCGGCTGCACTCGCCCATCGGCAGGGGCGGCATGGGTGAGGTGTGGCGCGCCTACGACGAGCGCCTCGACCGGCGCGTCGCCGTCAAGATGATGCTCGACGAGCAGTCGAACTGCTACGCGATGCAGGACACCGTCTACCAAAGGACTCTCGACGTCCGTCGTCAGCGCTTCCTGCGCGAAGTACGGACGACCGCCTCGCTCCACGAACACCCTTCAATCCCCGCCGTCTACGACACCGGGTTCGATGAGGAGAGCGGGCGGCTGTACGTGGTGATGCAGCTACTCAAGGGGCGTGAAGTCCAGACTCTCATCGACGAGACGGACTACGACTACGAGCCGCTGCCTGTCTCCTGGGCGGCAGCCATTGGTGCCCAGATCGCCTCCGCCCTGGACGAGGTCCATCGCCACGACGTCATCCACCGCGACATCAAGCCGGCCAACCTCATGCTGACCCCCGGCGGGGTCGTGAAGGTCCTCGACTTCGGTATCGCGGCCCTCCGCGGCAGCGGCTCGAACCCCCATCTGACCCAGCCGGGAATGACCGTTGGTACCCCGGCCTACATGTCACCGGAGCAGAGCCTGGCCAACGCGGTCGGACCGGCCGCCGACATCTACGCCCTCGCCTGCGTGATCTACCAACTCCTTACAGGGACCACCCCCTTCACCGACTCCGGCGGCAAGTCCCTCCCCTGGCACCACGTACACACTCCGCCCCCCGCGGTCGGCGCGCTCCGGTCCGACACACCCAAAGAGATCGAGCAGTTGCTGCTCGGCATGCTTCACAAGGAATCCGAGCACCGGATGTCCGCGGCAACGGTCTACGAAGCCCTGCTGCCGCTGGCGGCACTGGGCGCCTCGCCCGGCACACCGCCGCTGCTCACCGCCGACGGCCTCGACCTTGACCCGTGTACGCCCTTCACCCGGCCGTTCGGCGGATCGGTGCGGAGCGGAGGCGGGCGGGCAGGCGCGTACACACCGACCGAGGTGAACACCACGGCCGCGGTGGAACCGGACAAGCCGCCGATCGGCCCCGACGAGGCCGACAGAATCACCGATCGCGCATCCGACCTCGCCGCCCTCGGCCGGTTCACGCAGGCCATCGACGTCCTGGCAGAGGCGCTTGACAGGGTCGTGGACGACACTCTGGCGGACGAGTTGACACTGTCCCTGGCCCACGTCCAGTTCCTCGCTGGCGCACACAGCGAAGCGCTGGATCTCTTCCAGCGGGCCGCCGGCGGATTCGGCAGGCGGTTCGGCCCGGATGACGACGATATGCGGCTCTGCCTCTACTACATCGCCGTCTGCCGCATGGAGCTCGGAGAGACCACCGCCGCGGTCGGCGCGTACCAGACCTATGTCCAGTACGCGCCTGACGAGGAGGACGAGGCCGCCGTGGCCCGCCATCTGGATGCACTCGCGCAGATCATGCGCCTGGAAGCGGTCTCGGAACGGCACATGCAGGCACAGGCCGCCGCCCTCGCCCTCCGCGAGGCGACGCACCGCTACCGCGGGCCACAAGCCCCAGAACTGGCCGACCTCGACGGATTCATCCAGCGGCTTCGGCACTTCGAATAGACACAGGGAAAGGTCCGGTCCGCACGAAGACCGGTCCCTTCACCACGTGCCCGTTCAGTCGTCGTCGTTCTGGCCGTCGAGCCACTCGGTGGCCAGCTCGTACAGATTCCGCTTGCCGTCGGCGGTCCAGCGCGCCGGCCCTTGGACCGAGACCGGCGCCTCCTCCCAACATGCGAGTTCCCACATCTTCAAGACCAGCTTGTTGGCGCTGTACGCCTGCCGGTCGTAGGCCCAGAGCAGCGGCTTGCCGCGATCGTTCTGCCATGCGGCCTGCGCCCTGCGGGAGTCGGCCGCAAGCCAGGCTTGCAGCGCACGCTTCTCCAGGTCGTTGCCCGGCACGTACGTCAGCGGAGTGTTGTCGCCCAGGATTCCGGCGTTGACCAACGTCGGCACCGTGTTGGGGCGCCGCCTCTTCCGTGCTCGCTGAGCAGGTACCTGATAGTTCTCCGGCATATCCGGTACGTCCCCACCTCTTCGAACATCGGGCAGCACCAGTCGGGCAAGCTCCCGGCAGCGGGTCTCATTGGTGAACGTGCTGGTGAGGAAGGAGGTAGAGCCGTACGTCCCGTCGACGTGATGGATCAGCCAGGCGAGAACGGATTCGGTGAAGGCCGGCACAGACACCAACACGCGAGAGATGTCGAATGCGGGGTCGTCGATGTCCTCGATGTCGACGAGTTGGAACACCAGATGGGAAATAAGCAGGTCTCCGCGACGTGTGGCCTCTTCTGCTCGGCCGTTCACACGCTTACGCTGGGCGTCGAGGGCATCCCCCACCGCACGGTGGATCAGCACGCTGCGCCAGATCCGGAATGCGCTGGGTGCCTCGCCGAAAAGGCGCGGGTAGGCTCCGCTGCGGCCACGTTCCCATAGCAGATCCGTGTCCCGCTTGGCCCGCACGGTGAGTTCGGGCGTCCGGTGAGCGCAGGCCAGCGCGATTGCCGCGTGGACGACGGAGCAGCCGGACTCCGGTGCCGGATCCGCCTCTCCGCGCTTGAACACATACATTTTCTGCAGCGAGAGGTCGAAGTCCTCACGGATGGCCGCTTGCGTGTCGTCGAGCGCCACAAAATCGCGCTGGGAAACGTCGTTCTGGGTGTTCGTCGTCTCCGTGACCCGGGCCGCGTACCGCTGCCGCTCGCTGCCCAGAGAGAAGACCCTGACCGTCACATCCGCGGTTTCGACGGTGTCTGGGGTCAGCGTCATCGCTTTGTGGATCTCACTCACGGTCTGCGCGCCGTTGACCACGCTGGCGTTCTTGATGCCGAGTTCGACCGGCTCGTCGGGGCGCCGCCGTCCCGGCCAGGTGGGCTCGATCTCGTCACAGAGGATGGTGATGCCGTTGTTGAAGTACCAAAAGTTGTCTGGCTCCTCAGCCAGAGTGGTCTGGATACCGGAGTTGATGCGTGTGAGCCCGAGCGACTGGCGAATGTTGTCCTCGAATAGCCTGGCCCCGTGTTCCTCGTACCAGTTCGCGACATCGGAGGCGGCGACCGATCCCTGATAGGCGGGAAACGGCAGATCCCGCTTGATCCATTGCGGCATGCGGACCTTGATGCCGACCGGCTCCGGCTCGAGGTCATGCTTCAGCTGTTGAAGCAGTTCACCCGCGCCCATGAGCCGGTGGTCCAGCATCGGGCCGAGACCGTAGTGATCCTCGGCCGCGCGGTCCAGGATGGCGATGGTGTCCGCGTGCAGAGGGTCGTTTCCGACGACCGCAATCACCAGTGTGATCTTCAATCGGGTGTCGGCGAATGCCGAGTCGAGCTTGGCCGTGAAGGGTTGCAGCTTGCTGTTGAACTGATCGAACTGACGTTGTTCCAGAAGGCGCAGTCCGTCGATGAACGCACGCGCCGCATCGGTATGGAATCCAGCGGTGCCCGAATCCTTCCACTTCGCCTGAACGAGCCAGACCTGCGCGCCGTCCGTCACGGCGACTGCGTCGATGCCATTGTCCCGGCTGCCGTCGATCACTGCTTCCGCGCAGACCTTGGCGTCCCAGCCAGTCACCCTGCGGATGGCCGTCGCGGCTACAGCACGCGATAGAAATGCCCGGTCACGCTCCGCCTCGGAGTTCCGCTGCAAATCGCTTTCGTCGATCAATCCTCGGTACCCGCGCACAAGACCCTCACGAATCTGATGCAGCTCCAACGCCGTCGGCCGGACCGGCCCTCGCCCTGCGTTCCCCGCAGCCACGCTCGCCCCACCTCGTCTTCATTTAAGCGATCATCCAAGCGTTGCCAGGCTATCCGCGCAGGTGGCGAGTCATCTACGGATTCAGTTACCAGGGCGAGCACAGAGCCGCTCCACCACCCTCGCCAGTGACGGCGAGCCGCTGCCCAAGATGAACGCCCTCGGCCGCATCCAGCAGCGCCGATCCTCTGAACGCGGTAGCGTCACAGGTCGCGGACTTCCCAGGCCCTCAGCCCCTCGTAGGAGAAACCAACAACACAGGTGACGCGATGGTGTGCTGAATGACGCTGGTGGCCGGGACGACCCGGTACGTAGAAGATCGGCAGGCCATTGACATCGATCCAGCCCTTTGTCGGCCCCACGTAATGGCCTACTCGGCCCTCGACACGGGACAACAGAGCCGCATGCTTGAAGAAGTCACGGTTGCTGTCCCATTCGCCCAGGCGTGACTGATGGACAAGTCCGCTGATGCCCACGCCTGATCCGAGCCACTCGAAGCTCCTGGTGCGATCGGTGCGGTATTGAGCGCGCCTCCTGCACTCCTCCATGTAGCGTTCGGCCTCACCGCGGGCAACGGGTGACGAGGACTCGAAGTACTTAAGGACGTGGAGCACGTATAGGTAGTAACTCGACTCAAGCGAGGGGTTGTCCAGGTGCCACGTCGAGAACTGTCCGATTAGTTCGTCGACTGATGGAGGGTTGGGCACATGGCGTGCAGCCCTGATCCAAAGCCGCATGGTCCGGTCATCGCCGGCCTGCTCCCGGAGGTTCTCGCGTAGCAGCGCCTCAATGGTCCGCATGTCCTTGGGCTTGAGGCCATGCCACAGGCCCGCCGCCTTCTTCAGATAGACCCAAACCAGACTCCGGCGCACGGAGGGACTGTCAACATCGGCCCGTCCGAGCAGGCTCCGATAACGCTGCACAGCCTCCTCGTGATTGCCGTACAGCTCATCCAGCTGTGCTCGGCACCTGACGGCGAATTTGCTCGGTTGTTCGGCTGTCCGCAGTTGTGCCACCTGCGCCAGCAGGTCCTCGGACCGCTCCAAGGCGGTGTCGACGAGATACTCGCCGGTGTAAGTGAACGCCAGTCGATTGTTGCCATCGCCCTGCTGGCGTGCGTATTCGGCCAGACGCAGCAGCATCTGCACCTCGCTGATGTAGCCGTGCTCATTGTCCCTGCGCAGCTCTCGACAGGTGCTGAACGCCTCGCTCGCGACCTCGGCAGATCGAACCACTGGGCCGAGAGCGGTCTTTCGACTCATCAGGTCGTAGACCTCCTGGCGGTGGATCATGCCCTTCATGTGGTAAACGACGGAGTCGCTGTTGGAGAGCTCCAGCGCCCGGTCGATACTGCTTTTCGCCCGTGCGAGATCGTGCATGCGTACTGCCTGGTAACGGGCCAGGTGAGCATGCAGGTGGGACTCCGAAGGGAAGAGCAGCGTCAGTTGTTCCAGCAAGCGCACCGCCGAATTAGGCAGGCTGATGTCCTCTATCAGCTGCGAGAACGACCGGGAAGCGGCCTGTTCCGTCCCCATAAGTTCTCGACTGTCCCGGTAGATGAAGATCCGCTCGATGAGGTCGAGCTCAGTGTCTCCCACCACACCGGCGCCACCGTGGCACAGCCAAGCGAAACTTATCGCCGCATCGGCGATCCCCGCCCTCCAGTTGCTTCTGGTCTGCAACCCGGCGCCCAACAACTGGCTGAGCACCTCTTCCGCGAACAGTGCGTGAGCCATACGCCATACACCGGGCTCCTCCTGCACCAGCAGATCCAATACCTGGTCCGGCAGCAGGGATCCCAGTGAGACCGGTCGAGTGGCCGGGACTTGGAGCATTTCCGCGAAGAGCTGGGCCGGCATGCCCTTCTGCCCGTAGTGATGAGCCAGCGCGATGTGCTGCAACACCTCGCGGTGAGCGGACTCCAGGCCGTCGAGCCGAGTCATCACGTACCGATCCAGCCCGAGGAAATCCCGGCCGTACGCAGCGAGACCGAAGTGGAAGGGGACCCGCGCACGTTGGTTTCCGCTGCGCCGCACCTTGCCCAGTTCGATGGATCGGTCGGGGCGGGCCTGGGTGTATTCCTCCAGGAACCGATCGGCTTCTTGATCAAGCAAGAAGCCGGGGAGCTGCACGACACGTTGGTCATCGATCACGGATGCGACGCGGCGTAGCACCTGGAGAACAACCGCACTGGCCTGACGATTCTGGAGCGAGTCGTACAGGTCGCTCATCAGACGCTCAGGAACCCGGCTGCTTTCGGCGAGCACGAGCACACGTCGCTGAGTCACATGTCCCAGTCGCATGATGCGCTCGGCATTGTCCTCCGCCCACTTGTTCGCTACGTGCTGTGCGGAGGGATTGCCCAGCAGGACAACACAGGGATAGAGGTGGTGAAGGTCCCAGAGCACGCGGCGAGCTACCGTCGTCCCTCCTGCGCCGGATGGGTGATAGAGGTTCACCCGCACCGGTCGGCCACCGCGGTCGAGTTCCCTGGCGACCTTGGCATGGAGGCTGGCGGTCTTGCTTCTGTCTACGTCGGCTCTACGGCTGAGTGCATACCAGCTGATCTCACTGCCTTGGAGGAAACCACGCCTGTCGTCGTCTGATTCCTCGCTTGGAGGGTCCAGGTACAGGACCTCCAGTTCCTCTTCGATCCAGGGAGCGTCGGCAGCGTCGAGCGCCACGGGAGCTCCTGAAACGCTGGGAAGGGTACGTTGCGGTCCATCGGAGGCGCTCGTCTCTGGCTCGAGGCGGGCGAGGCCCGAACAGAGCTGCTGCAGAGTGATGGGAATGACATCGGCCTCGAACGGGCCAGCGACTTGCTCGTACGCTGCAGCCTCGTCCGTGGCGATCACGACGTCCAGGGCTTCGCCGCTGCTCCCCGCCAAGTCGCTGAGCAGCGAGTGCAGGACCTGGATCTCCGAGGTGTCGTATCCGAGGATCAGACAGGTCACGGGTGCGGGGTGCAGCGACGCGGCCAGTTGCGCGAGGTGACGGCTCAGGTCTCGGCCGTACCGGGCCGACCACTTCCGAAAGGTGAGGGGTGTTGGAGGCTCGCTTCCCGTGGCCAGGCCCTTGGCAAAGATCCATTGCGACGCGTTACGCCCGCCTAGAGCCATCGTCTCGCCTGAAGGAAGAACCCGATAGAGACTTCTGACGAGGGACATCTCCTTTTCGAGTTCCCCCATCAGGCCGCCCTGCTCACTCAGCGGGTCGAGGTCGAGGACTGCCGACCACGGAGGTGCGGCCAGACCGCGCAGCGTCGCAAGGCCGGATGCGTCAATGCGCGGGGCGACGAGAATGAAGCGACGGGCATCGCTGAAGCGCTGGACACGTTCGAGGAAGCGTTCCCAGGAATCTTCAAGGGGAGCGTCGCCACCGCGCAGGGGCTCAGGGGTGCCACCGTTCATCCACTGCACGATCCACCGAAGCGTCTCACCGGTTGCCACGGCGTTGCTGCTGCCCCTGCGGTAGTACGTGACACCGTGCACGAGCGTTGCCGGGCCCAGGTGCTCATTGAGCTTGTTGCGCCATTCGCGGCGGACGTGGAAGGGCCCGCGGCGGTCAGGCGGGATGGTCAGAACCGCGTACAACGTCCCGCCGAGCTGAACGGGCTCCAAGTTGAAACGGGGCGTCGGCTCAATCGCAGATGCCAGCAACTGCTGCCAGTCGGCGTCGTCAGGCACGCTGCCCACTCCGAGAAGGTCGAACTGCCCGTTGCCCTGGTCCTTGACGCCGAAGACGATGTGTGCATCCTCTTCCCTTGGCGTGTTGGCCATACTGATCACATCAATGACGAGATCGGCCTTGCCCTTGAGGGTAGACGTGTCATGCAGCTTGGTCTTGTAGTCGTGGCACTCGCCCTCGGCCCGTCGAAGGAGCACGTGCAGTTCGTCCGGAGTCACCTAACCCCCGCCCTTTGTGGCACCAGATGGGGAACGCAGGCGTTCCCCATAACCCCGCGCATACATGTTGGGGGAGTCTACCTAGACAACCCGCAGTCGACTGGCGCTCCTGACATAGAGCCTTTGTCATCCTCACGCTGAGCTGGCCAGATGTAGGGCGAGGACGGCTTGGACGAGGGCGGTGATGCGGGTGGTTGAGCACCGCAGCTTGCGGAGGAGTCGCCAGGATTTGAGGGTGGCGACGGCCTGTTCGACGAGGGCTCGGATCTTCGCGTGGGACCGGTTGACCGCCTGCTGGCCTGCGGAGAGGGTGTCCCACCGTCCCCAGTACGGGGTGCGGACCGTGCCGC
>NZ_JAAVJC010000086.1 GCF_012033785.1 Streptomyces bohaiensis | reverse complement strand
CGCCCGCTCCGGCCGACGCGGCCGCGGCGGTCACCACCCCGACGCGCACCCGCCCGGGGTCCCGGACCAGGGTCACCCGGGCATCGCCCCGCGCGTCGGCCAGCGCCAGCAGCACCGGCTCGGTCAACGCGCGCCGCACCTCCGGGGCCAGGGGCACCGGCGCACCGCGTACCGCGAACCGCACCGGCAGCCCGCTGCGTTCCGCCAGGTCCAGGCAGGCCCGCAGCTCGTGCACCAGGGGATCGGCCGTCTCGTCGTGCTCCGCGAACAGCCGCCGCAGCCGGGACGTCTCGATCGCGCAGCGCTGCCGCACCAGCGGGTCCCCGGGGTCCAGCGAGCCGTCGGCGATGCCGCCGAGCACCGGCAGCGCGGTGGCCGACAGCTCGCGGTACCGCCGCAGGTGGTCGGCGTGCAGCTGCTCGTCGACCAGTTGCCGCGTGTGCAGCCGCTCCTCCTCCCGGCGGGCGCGCTGCACCGTCGCGGCCTGGGCGCGCAGCCGCCGGGCGATCGCCGCCACCGCGAGCTGGAACGCGAAGATCACCACGACGCTGGTCCCCATCCCGGCCAGCAGCACCCGGTCGGGAAGGCCGGCGGCGAACAACTGCGCCGTCGTGATGACCAGCACCGCACTCAGCCCCGCCGCGACCTGCGGCAGCGGGCGGTCCAGCAGCAGGACGACGACGAACCAGCCGGCGACCATGTAGGACCAGTGGCCCCGGCCGAGGAACTCCTCGCTCGACGCCAGCCCCGTCGTGGAGACGGCGGTGGCCGCCACGGTGATCACCAGCACCGCGGTCACCCAGCCGGTCGGTCGCCGCCGCCGGCGCAGCTCGTACCAGAGCTCCGGGCCCAGCAGGGCGCTCAGGGTGCCGAACGCCACCCACTGCACGGTGGGGTCGCGGTACTCCGACAGGCTCTCCAGGAGCCCGGGCAGCGCCAGCCCGAACTGGACGCCCACCAGGATGACCAGCCCCGCCAACCGCATGCCGTACCCGCCGAACCGGGCGGTGGCGCCCTGGCAGCGACGGACCTCCTGCCGCGCGGCGGCCGCGACCGAGGCGGGGTCCCCGCCGGCGGCCCCTCCGTCGGGGGCCGACGCGGTGAACCGCGCGGACTCCACGGTTCCCGCCCTCCCGTGCCGCCCGCCCGGTGCGTCCGGTGCGTCCGGCCGCTGTGACCGGTGCTGTGGCTCAGCCATCCGTCCGCGCCTCTCGCTCCGTCGTCTCCCGCGCGGTCGCCGCCCCGTCCGCCACCGCGCCGCTCCGCGCGCCGTGGCCGTGCCGGGCCGCGCCGGCCGAACCCGGCGGGAGCGGCGGCCCCGGCTCGTCCCGATCGGGCGCGGGCCAGGTCAGCACCACGGCCGTGGGGCCGCCCGGGCGGGACCGGATCTCCGCCGCGCCGCCGATCCGGGCCATGCGGCCGACCACCGAACCGGAGAGCCCCCAGCGGTGGCGGGGAACCACCGCGGGGTCGAAACCGCGACCGTCGTCGTCCACCCGCAACACCACTCCGCCCTCCTCGCGCTCACAGGCGACCCGGACGGTGCTCGCCGCGGCGTGGCGGGCCGTGTTGCGCAGCGCCTCGGCCATCGCCCCCCGCAGCGCGGCGGCCACCTCGGCCGGAACCCGACCGATGCCCGGCGCCATGCTGGTCGTGATCGCGCCAGGGTGGCGCGGCAGCTCCGCCGCCAGCACCGTGGCGAGCTCCACCCCGCCTGCCCCCGGCGACGGCTGCGTCTCCTCGCCGTACCCGGTCGCGCCCGGCGCCGCCGCGCCCGGGACCACTCCGGCGCCGTTCCCCGCCCCGGGAGCCGGGCCCGGCGCACCGGCGGCCCGCAGCGCCTCCAGTCGTGCCACATCCCGGGCCGCCTGCGCCCGCAGCACCGCCGCCGGCGGCCCGGCCGGAGCCGACGCCATGAGCAGGGTGGCGCTGCAGGTGTCGTGCAGGACCGCCAGGTACTCCTCCTCCGCCCGGCGGCGTTCCCGCGACAGCTTGTGGCGCCGACGCGCCTGTGCGGCGGCCGCCAGCGCCCGGTCCTCCGCACGGCAGCGCCGCAGCACCAGCTGGTAGAGGGCGCACCCCATGGCCGCCTGGACCAGCAGCCAGAGGACCTGCGGGACGGCCTCCGGCCAGGTGTCGGGACGCCCCAGCATCACGCCCCACAGGTCGGCGCCGGTCAGCAGGAGCGCCGCGGTCACGCCGACCAGCGGCGGGTGGGTGAACTGGTAGGCCACGACCGCGACGCTGACCGCGACCAGCACCCAGGCGTGGCCGTGCTGCTCCTGCGCGGCGGGCACCGTGAACCCCTGGGTGAGGCAGAGCGCGGCGAGGAACCCCAGGTCGGCGCAGGTCACGGCGATCGGTGCCGTCCCCCGCTGCCACCAGCGCAGATGGAGCCCGGTCCACGCCACCGCCGCCCCGGCGGCGGTGGCGGTCGCCGCCAGCTGGTCCGGCCCGGTGCCCAGCAGGGCGAACGCGGCACAGCAGACCACCACGATGGCCCGGCCGCGCAGCACGTACGAGCGGCCGACCGACACGAACGCCGTCTCCGCCGGGCCGCGTGCCGCCGATGGCATCGGGGCGCGCTTCACCGCGCCGCTCGGATCACGGCGAGTTGTGCCCGGTTCATGACCACGGGGTGACCCCCTGTGTAGCGGTGGCGCGAATCAATCACGGAACCTCCACGTCTGTTCTAGTGTTCGAGCCCGTTGAAGCTGACCTCCACTGACAGATCCACGCGCCGCACCCCCGCCCTCGTCGACGCCGTTCACCCGGCGGTTCGCGCGCCGTGGCCGAGGTGGCCGGCGCCCCGAACGAGGAGCGCCGATGGCGACGGGTCGGACACGTACGACGACGAGGCTGGTCGCGCTGGCGGCCTGTGCGGCCGTGTGGGCCGGTGGGCTGCCACCGGTCGCGCTGGCGGCCGGTCCCCGGCAGGATGACACGCTCGCGGTGGAGAGCACCCCCGGGCACTCGACTTCCGTGCCGGAGGGCACCGCCGAGGCCGTCGCGGTGGCTGCCGCCGAGAAGAGCGGCGAGCCGGTCGAGGTGACCGAACTGCGCGGGGAGACCCGCGAGGTGGTGGCGCTGCCGGACGGCACGTTGGAGGCCCGCGAGTACGTGACGCCCGTGTGGTCGCGGACGGGCGGTGGCTGGCAGCGCGTCGACACCGACCTCCGGCCCGCCGACGGCGGGCTCCGGCCGGTGGCCGCAACGGTGGGACTGCTGCTCTCCGCCGGTGGCGAGGGCCCGCTCGCCACGCTCTCCCGCAACGGCCGGGACCTCGCCATGAGCTGGCCGGCTCCGCTGCCCGCACCGGAGGTGGACGGCCCCCGGGCCACGTACCCGGAGGTCCTGCCGGGCGTGGACCTGCGGGTGTCCGCCGAGTCCGACGGGTTCACGACGCTGCTGGTCGTCAAGGACCGCGAGGCGGCCGAGAACCCGGCCCTGCGCGAGTTGCGCTTCGAGCTGGGTACGGAGGGCGTCGAGGTCGAGGTCACCGACGAGGGCGGGCTGCGCGCCGGCGGCCCGGGCGCGGCGGCGGTGTTCGAGGCCCCGCCACCCCTGATGTGGGACTCCGGAGCAGCTGTCGCCGAGCCCGCGGCCCGCCGCCCGGCCGAGGGCGACGCGGGGGAAGCGGGGACCGCCGGGGCCCCCGCCGGCACCGGCGGTGAGGGCGGCCCGGCCACCGGGCCGGTGGAGTCCTCCCGGGTGGCCGGAATCGACACGCGCGTGACTCCCGGAGGCGAGCTGGTCCTCCGACCCGACGCCGCGCTGCTCGGCGGGCCCGAGACCAGTTACCCGGTCTACATCGACCCCCAGTGGCACTCACCGCGCGCCTCCGCCTGGGCGATGACCTCCCGGGCCTACCCCACGACCCGCTACTGGCAGTTCAGCGGCAGGAACGACGAGGGGCTCGGCAACTGCAGCGGCTGGGCGGGCTGCACCTCCGGCGACGTCAAGCGGCTCTTCTACCGCATCGACACCTCCCGCTTCGCCGGTACTCGCGTCATGTCCGCCGAGTTCGTGGTGCGCAACACGCACTCCGCGCAGTGCACCAACCACCCGGTGCAGCTGTGGCGGACCAAGGGCATATCCAGCTCCACCAGCTGGAACACGCAGAACGCCTCCGGCTTCTGGGTCGAGCGGCTGAGCACCCAGTCGTTCCACTACGGCGGTGGCCAGTCCGCCTGCAAGCCCGCCGGTGACGCCGAGTTCCCGATCCGCGCCGCGATCCAGAAGGCCGCCGACAGCCGAACCGCCACCCTCACCTTCGGGCTGCGCGCCGGCAACGAGAGCAACGCCAACCAGTGGAAGCGGTTCCACAAGAACGCGCACCTCCGCGTCCAGTACAACCGCCCACCGGCGCAGATGAAGATGTCGCAGCTGACCATGGAGTACGGCGGCACCTGCAAGGGGCCGGGCAAGGGCGCTGCGGTCCGGACCCTCGGGCAGCTGCGTGCGGCCTCCGCCACCGACCCGGACGGCGACAGCGTGCGGGTGCAGTTCCAGGTCAAGCGCGGCAGCGAGGTCCTGTGGAACTCCGGGCTGACCACGGCCAAGAAGTCCGGCAGCAGCTTCTCCGTGAACCTGCCGGGCAACCTGCCGCAGGACACCGAGCTCCACTGGCACACCCGCGTGTACGACGGCACGGACTACGGGCCCTGGTCCAGTGCGGGCACGCCCACGGCCTGCTACTTCACCTACGACTCCTCCGTGCCCGCCGCGCCCGCCATCGCGTCCACCCAGTACCCCGAGTCCGACCCCGCCGACCCCGACGATCCGTGGCACGACGGCGTCGGCCGCTACGGCACCTTCACCCTGGCCAGCCCCGACGCGGACGTGGTCGCCTACCGCTACGGCGTCAACACGGACCCGCTGCCCGCCAACCGCGTCGCCGTCAGCCGCGGCGCCGCCGGCACCGTGATGGTGCTGCCCGCCGGCCCCGGCCTGCACTTCGTGACGGCGCAGGCTCTCGACGGAGCGGGCAACGCGTCCGAGACCCGCACCTACCAGTACCGGGTCGGTACGGGCCCCGGTGAACGCATCCGGTGGGACCTCGACGACCCCGCAGGCGCGGACGTCCTCGCCGGCTCCGCGCCCGAACGCCAGGCCCGTCTCGTCGGGGGTGCCACCGCCGGTGCGCCCGGCGCTCTCGGTACGGCGCTCGCCCTCGACGGGGTCGAGGGGCACGCTGCCACCGCCGGCCCCGTCGTGGAGACCGGTGGCTTCCACACGGTCTCCGCCTGGGTGCGGCTGGACCGCCTGCCCGAGGGCGACGCCGTCGTCGTCAGCCAGGCCGGCCGCCACAAGCCCGGCATGGAGCTCTCCTACCGTGCCGCTGACGGCGCCTGGTCCTTCGGGCGGTACCGGCAGGACGCCCCCGGCGACGTCACCGCCGACCGCGTGGTGGACACGCAGCCTGCCGTCGCCGGAGAGTGGACACATCTTCTCGGCTCCTGGGACGGCACCGCGCTCCGGCTGTACGTGGACGGCCGCGCGGCCGGGCTGCTGACCGCCCCCGCCGTCGCGGACGCCCGCGGCCCGCTGCGGATCGGCGCCGGCCACCAGGACGGGCAGGTCACCGGCCACCTGCCCGGCAGCGTGGACGAGGTCGCGCTCTTCGCCGGCTTCCTGCGCGGCGACGACCCGGACATTGCGCGGCTCCACGCCAAGGAACGACTGCGCGAAGCTCCCGGCCGCCCCGCAGTGGCCCTGTTCGACCTCGACGAGCCGGCATCCGCGGCGACCGTCTCCGGCGCGGCCGACGTGATCCCCGCCCGGATCCACGGCTCCGTGGAAACCGGCGTGGGCGGGGTGCAGGCCGCTGCCGCCGCCTTCGACGGCGCCACCGGGCACGCGGTCGCCGACGCCGGCGTCGTCCGCACCGACACCAGCTTCAGCGTCTCCGCCTGGGCGCGGCTGGACAAGAGCCGCGGCACCGGCGCCGCGATCATCGCCGCGCAGCACGGCCGGGAGAGGCCAGGGTTCGAGCTGTACTACTCCCGCGTCTACGACCGCTGGGCCTTCAACCAGTACTCGGCGGACGCCGTCGGAGCCACCCCGGTACGGGCGATGCAACCCGCCGGCACCGCTGCCCGCGACGGCGAGTGGGCCCACCTGGTCGGCGTCCACGACGCCGTTCGGCAGACCCTCACCCTGTACGTCAACGGGCGCGCCGTCGGGACCGCGAGCCATACCGCCCCCTGGCACGCACCCGGCCAGGTGTCGATCGGCGCGAGCCGGTACACCGACCGCATCGGGTCCTTCTTCCCGGGTGAGATCGACGATGTGCGGGTCCACGACCGTGTGGTCACCGCCCGCGAGGTCACCCAGCTCTACCAGCAGCCCGCCCGCGTGACGGGACGGTGGATGTTCGAGACCGCCGACGCCGGGGCCACCCCCGACGCCTCGCCGGAAGGCAACGCGCTCACGCTCGCGCCCGGTGCGACCATCGGCGGCGGGTGGGTGGACTCCGGCGCGCTCGACCTCGACGGGATCGGTGGCCACGCCCGCACCACCCGGCTGCCCGTCGCGACCGACGGCAGCTTCACCGTCGCCGGCTGGGCGCAGGCCGCAGGGGCCCCGACCGGCCCCGCCACCTGGCTCAGCGCGGCGGGCAGTGCCCGCGACGCCCTCGCCGTGCGGTGGGTCCCCGATCCCGAGGACCCGGAGTGGGGAACCTGGCGCCTCCAACTCACCTCCGACGACGACGCGGCCGGAACGGTCACCGAGATCGTCAACCAAGCGGTCGCCGACGTCCGGTCGTGGCACCACCTCGCCGTGGTCTACGACGGGTTGGACAAGACCGCGCGGCTCTACGTCGACGGACGGCTGGAGGAGGTCGCCTGCGCCGACCCGTCGGACGTGGACGAACCAGCGGACGGTGACGCACCGGCTGCCGCCGACGGCACCGACTGCGTACCGGGCGGCTCCTGGGCGGAGAACGCCCTGACCTTCGAGGCGACGGGCGCACTGGAGGTCGGCCGGTCGGCCCGCACCGACAGGGGGCCGGGGGAGCACTGGCCGGGATCGGTGGACGACCTCTGGTCCTTCCAGGGTGTCCTGACCGACCACCAGGTCCGTTCACTGGCCGCCGGCACCGCCGGTCTGCCGACCCGGGTCCCCGGCGTCGACTGACCGACGGCGACCACCGGTGCCCGGTCGTCCCCGGCCGGGCACCGGCCCCCGCGCGCCCGAACGCGGCGCCGCACCACCTGACGAGGCCGAGCGCGGCCCGTCCTGCCACGTCCGAGGAAGAGGGGCACATCAGATGACAGCGAAACCGCGGTGGCCTCGCCGGCTCACCGCGACCCGCCGGGCCACCGCAGGGGCCGTGGCCACCGTCCTGCTCGCCGGCCTGGTACAGGCCGTCTCGGCACCGACCGCCGTCGGCGACCAGCGCACCCCCGACGTGCCGCAGGCGGAGGAACCTGTCGGCAGCGCCGGTGAACTGCCCGTACTGCCCCGTCACCACGGCGAGACGCCACGGGCGCCCGTTCCTGCCCCGGAGGGCGACCAGACCCCGCCGACCGGCACCGCGGACGTCACGCTCGCCGGCCCGGGGAGCGGCCCGCTGCCGACACGCGCCGGCGATCTCCCCGTCACGTTGGGCTCGGTCACCGCGCCCGCCGCCGCCACGGTCGAGATGCACGACCTGGCGGAGCGCACCGAAGGCCCCGCCGGCGACGGCGCGCTGGTCGTCATCGAGGCGCGGCCGACCGGTCCCACCGCGTCCACGACGCCGGCCGTCGGCGCCGAACTCTTCCGCGCGGGCGCCGGCGCGGTCGGCGACACGCTGCGCGCCGACGTCACCGTCGACTACAGCTCCTTCGCCCGCGCCCACGGTGGTGGCTACGCCTCTCGTCTCACCCTCTCCCGGCTGCCGGGCTGCGCCGCCGAGACCCCGGAAAAGGCGGAGTGCGCCACCGCCGAGCCGCTGGAGGCGCGCAACGACACCACCGCGCGCACTCTCACCGTGACGGGGCTCGACCTGCCCGCCGGTGAACCCGTCGTTCTCCTCGCCTCGTCCGAGGCGGAAAGCGAGGAGGGCGACTGGGCCGCCACCGACCTCGCGGCGTCCTCGGCCTGGGAGACCGATCTCAACACCGGCGACTTCACCTGGTCGCACCCGTTCCCCGTCCCCGAGGTGCCGGGCGGGCTGCAGCCCTCGCTGGGGCTGGGCTACAGCTCCGGCTCCATCGACGGCCGTACGGGCGGCAGCAACAACCAGGGCTCGTGGGTGGGCGACGGATTCCACCTCTGGCCCGGCTACATCGAGCGCAAGTACGAGTCCTGTGCGGTCGAGGAGTTCGAGAACTCCGACGGGCACGCCGTCCACGACCTCTGCTGGGACCACGACAACGCCCACATCTCCTTCAACGGCATCGGCGGAGAGCTCGTCCCCGACGGCGCCGACCGCTGGAAGCTCCAGAGCGACGACGGCACCGTCGTCGACCGCCTCCGCTCCACCGCACGCGGCAACGGCGACAACGACGGCGAGTACTGGCGCCTCACCGACCCCGAGGGCACCCGCTACTACTTCGGCTACCACCGCCTCCCCGGCTGGAGCGCCGGCCGCGACACCACCGACTCCACCTGGACCGTCCCGGTCTACGGCAACGACCGCGGCGAGCCCTGCCACAACGCGACCGCGAAGGACGCCTGGTGCCAGCAGGGCTGGCGCTGGAACCTCGACTACGTCGTCGACACACGCGGCAACGCGGCGGCCTACTACTACACCAAGGAGGAGAACTCCTACAGCCGCTTCCTCGACACCGACAACAACACCCGCTACACCCGCGGCGGCAGCATCGACCGCATCGAGTACGGCCTCCACCGCGACACCGTCCACACCCAGCGCCCCCTCGCCAAGGTCCTCTTCACCGGCGCGGACCGCTGCCTGGCCGGCGGCGGCGCCGACTGCTCGGACATCCGCGAGGACTCCCGCCACTGGTACGACACCCCGTGGGACCTCAACTGCGACAAGGACGAGGAGTGCGACACCGGCCGCTACAGCCCCACCTTCTGGACCACTGAGCGCCTGGCGAAGGTGACCACCCAGATCCTCACCCCCGACGGCCACCGCGACGTCGACTCCTGGCAACTGCGCCACCGTTGGGGCACCGCCGACGTCAACTACCAACTGCTGCTCACCGGCGTGCAGCACACCGGCCACACCGCCGCCGCCCCCGCGACGCTGCCCGCCACGACCTTCGCCTACGAGCAGCTCCCCAACCGGCTCGACCGCACCGGGGACGGCTACGCCCCGTTCATCAAGGCCCGGGTCTCCTCCGTCGCCGACGAGGCCGGCGGCCAGATCGACGTCGGCTACTCGGCGCCCGCCTGCACCACCGGCTCCACCCCGACGCCCCACACCAACACCACGCGCTGCTTCCCGCAGTACCTGGGCGGCGGCCCCGACCACGACGCCGAACTGCACTGGTTCAACAAGTACGTCGTCGAGTCCGTCACCGCCACCGACCGCACCGGCGGGGCGCCGGACCAGGTGACGCGCTACCAGTACCTCGGCGGCGGCGCCTGGCACTACGACGACGACAACGGCCTCGTGCCCGAGGACGAGAAGACCTGGTCCGTCTGGCGCGGTTACGGACACGTGCGCGTGACCACCGGCGGTCAGACCTCGACCTCCTCCCAGGAGGACCACTACTTCCTGCGCGGCATGCACGGCGACCGGCTCAGCCCCTCCGGCGGGACCCGGGCGGTCACCGTCGCCCTCGGCGCCGGCGAGGGGACGGCTCTGACCGACCACCGGGCGCTCGCCGGCTTCGCCTACCGGACCGTCACCTTCGACGCCCCCGGCGGCAAGGTCCTGGAGCGGACCGTCTCCCGTCCGTGGAGCCACCGCACCGCGCGCAGCGTCCGCGACTGGGGCACCCTCACCTCGGACTTCGTCGACATCGCCTCCCGCCACGCCTGGACCTCGCTCGACGCGGGCGCGGGCGAGCGCTGGCGCACCACCGACCAGTACTTCACCTACGACACCGTCGCCGGCCGCGTCACCACCGAGGACATCCGCGGCGACTCCGCCACCACTGCCGACGACCAGTGCACCCGCACCAGCTACGCCACCGACAGCCCGGGCGGCATCCTCACCGCCGTCTCCCGCGAGGAGACCGTGGCCGGCCGTTGCTCCCTCACCCCCGACCGCGCCCGCGACGTCACCGCGGACGTCCGCTACGCCTACGACGGCAAGGCGTTCGGCGCAGCCCCGACGCACGGCGACGTGACCGCCACCGCCGTCCTCCACGAGCACGACGGCACCACCGGCACCTACATCGAGTCCGCCACCGAGTACGACCGCTACGGCCGGGTGGTCAAGCTCACCGACATCACCGGCGAGCTCCGCTTCACCGGGACCGACGCCCCCGTGCGCACCGCCCGCGACGACGGACTCAGCACCACCACCGTCCACAGCCCGGCCACCGGCATCCCCGTCACCGTCACCGAGACCACCCCGCCGGCCGTCGCGGGCGACGCCACGACCGCCCAGCGCATCACCACCACGCTCGACCCGCGCCGCCCGGTGGCGGTGCGCACCACCGACACCAACAATCGCACCACCCACGCCGAGCACGACGCCTTCGGCCGCCTCACCAAGGTCTGGTTCCCCGACCGCACACCCCGGCAGCTTCCCAGCACCGAGTACGTCTACCGGCTCGCCGAGGGCCGGCCGGCCGCCGTCGGCACCCGCACCATCGGCAACCGGGGCGTCCAGGACACCTCCTGGGTGCTCTACGACGGACTGCTGCGCGAGCGGCAGAGCCAGACGCCCGGCCCGGACGGCGGCCGGCTGATCGCCGACACCTTCTACGACGAGCGCGGTCTCACCGCCAAGACGTTCGCCGACTACTACGCCGACGGACCGCCCTCCGCGACCCTCTTCCAGGTCGCCGACGAGTCCCTCGTCGAGTCCCAGACCCGCCACACCCACGACGGGCTCGGCCGCGAGACCGTCACCCGCGTCATGGCGGGCGACGGCGACGGCGGCAGGGAACTGTCGGTGACCCGGGCCGAACACCTCGGGGACCGCTCCGTGGTGGTCCCGCCCGAGGGCGGCACCACCACGACCACGATCATGAACGCCCTGGGCGAGGTCGCCGAGCGACGCCACCACCACGACCGGTCGCCCGACTCCGCCTACGACGCCACCCACTACGCCTACGACGCGCACGGCCGTCTCGCCTCGGTCACCGACGCCGAGGACAACGTCTGGCGGTACGAGTACGACCTGATCGGCAACGAGACCGCCGTCCACGACCCGGTCTCCGGCACCCGCCGCTCCACCTACGACGAACGCGGCCTCCTCCGCTCGTCCACCGACGGCCGCGGCACCACACTCGTCCGTGAGTACGACGGCATCGGCCGCGCCACCGCCCTGCGCCGAGGGGACGCGGACGGCCCGCTCCTCGCCGAGTGGGAGTACGACACCGTGACCGGCGCCATCGGCCAGCAGACCCGCGCCACCCGGTGGCACGAGGGCAACGCCTACATCAGCGAGAACATCGCCTTCGACAGCCTCTACCGGCCGATCCGCACCCGCGTCACCATTCCGGAGTCGGAGGGGGCGCTCGCCGGCTCCTACGTCTCCAGCAGCGAGTACGAGCCCTCCGGCGTCCTGCGCTCGGTCGGGCTGCCGGCCGCCGGGTCCCTGCCCGGACAGAACCTCACCTTCGGCTACGAGGACGGCACCCTGCGGCCGGTCACCGCCCGCGGCCCGCGCGGTATCGCCGTCGACACCCGCTACAGCCTCACCGGCAAGCCCCAGCAGTTCGAACTCTCCGCGGCCGGCGGCAAGAAGACATGGGCCACCAACACCTACGAGTGGGGAACCCAGTTCCTCACCACCACCCGCGTGGAGCGTGCCGACCAGCCGGGTGTGGACCGCCACGAGACCTACCGCTACGACCAGGTCGGCAACGTGCTCTCCGTCTCCGACGTCGGCGGCGGGACCACCGACACCCAGTGCTTCACCTACGACCACCTCCGCCGCCTGACCGAGGCCTGGACCGAGGCCCGCACCGCATGCGCAGCCGACGGCGACGCCGCCACCGTGGCCGGTCCCGCCCCCTACCACCACAGCTACGCCTACGACCCGCTCGGCAACCGCACCGCGGAGACCGACCACGAGGCCGGGCTGACCCGCGCCTACCACTACGACGCCGACCAGCCGTACGCGGTCGCCGCGGTCGAGGACACCGGCTCCGACGGCACCACGCTGCGCCGCGAGTACGGCTACGACGCCGCGGGGAACACCGTGACCCGCGACCGTCCCGCCGAGGACGGCACGGTGGAACAGACCCTCACCTGGAACGCCGAGGGCCGCGTCTCCGAGGTCGACAACGGCGACGGCTCCGGCACCACCCGCTACGTCTACGACACCGCCAACACCCGGCTCATCAGCCGCACCGAGGAGACCGCCACGCTCTACCTCGGCCACACCCAGGTGACAGTCGGGGCCGGCTCCGACACCGCCACCGCCACGCGCTACCTCGACCTCGGAGGCGGCCACCAGGCCGTCGTCGCCGACGACGGCACCGTCTCCTTCACCCTCGCCGACCACCACGCCACGGGCCACCTGGCGGTCGACGCCGAGGACCACACCGTGGTGCGGCGCCGCACCCTGCCCTTCGGCGGAGTCCGGGGCGAGGCACCCGAGGACTGGCCCGGCACCAGGGCGTTCGTCGGCGCCACCGACGACACCGAGGACACCGGCCTCCTGGGGGTCGGCGCCCGCGAGTACGACGCGGAACTCGGCCGGTTCCTCAGCGCCGACCCCGTCCTCGACATCTCCAACCCCCAGCAGATGCACGGCTACTCCTACGCCTACAACAACCCGCTCGCCTTCACCGACCCCACCGGACTCTTCGGCAAGTCCCTCGGCAAGGCGCTGAAGAAGATCGGCAAGGCGATCGGCAAGGCCGTCGGAAAGGCCGCGGGCAAGTCCGCGGGCAAGGGGAAGGCCAAGGGCATCGCCACGAGCGGTCCCAAGCGCTCCTCGGGGGGTGGCAAGGGCACCGTGGGAAGGAGCCCCGGCTCGGTCGGCAAGGGCAAGTCCGGCGGCGTCGGTTGGATCGCCCGCGGCAGCGGGGGCATCCGCGGCGGCGGCGCCTCGGTCTTCCGCGTCTCCCACGGCGGCCGGGACTTCGTCCCCGCTCCCTGGGAGACCGAGACCGACTGCAACGCTCTGTGTCAGTTCGACAATCTCGGCTTTGTCTTCTGCCCCGCTGCCGGCGGAGGGAAGCGCTGTGATCCTCAGGCCATCGGCGGATGGTGGGTCACCTACCTCTTTGCGGCGCAGAGAAGTCCTGATGTGTGGCTGTTTACCGAAGGCGACAAGTTCACTGAGGAGATGCGCAAGACGAAGCACATTGAGGAAGTACGCGAGCGTCTCTCCACCGACCTGCACGGTGCGGGTCCGGGCACGTTGCCCGAAAAGGAGTACGACTACAGGTCCAAGGACCTCAGTACCTCGCGGCGCTTCGGGCGTATGGCACAGGACTTCCTCGGAATCACCACCGGCCTTGGCAACAACGCCGAGACCATCGGGTCCTACAGCGTGTTCGTCCACGTCGAGAGCATCGACCACGACGCCGGTACAGCGACGGTGGTGTTCCGGGTGAGGGACCGGCTCAATCGGGAGTCGGCCTTCCGCGATCCCATCAACGGCTACGACAAGGACACGCCCAAGAGCACGGACGGCACCGAGATCGATGTCCGCTGGCGGGAGACCATCACCCTGAAGTAGCCCCCTCCCGCTCCGCACGCCCCGCCCGGCCCGCCCCGCCGCCCCGACGCTCCCGCGTCCGGGCGGCGGGCCGGGCCGCTTTCTGTGGATGAGCCCGCCACGTGTGGGCGGCGCGGAGGTTGTGGGTCGATCGAGCGTCACTGCCGCGCGCCTCCCGGCGGTACCGTCTCCGCCGGTAGCCGAGAACTTTCACGGCTACCGGAGCCGTGTTCGTGCCGGGGGGTCGGAGCGAACACCCGGCACCTCCCTCCGCGGGAGGCGCCGGGCATCCGGGGGGAGCGGCTCACACGCGACGCGGCGGAGCGCACCGGCTGTCCTCGGACCAGGACGCTGCCGGGCGTCGGATCGTCCACGGGGGGCGACCCGGCGCACGCGCGCCGCTGCGCACTGCGTCCGGTACCGGCGGTGACCACTCCCGCGCGGTGTCCGCCCCTGCGCGCAGCCGGGACACGGCAGCCGCACCCACGGTGACATGGCCCTTCCACACCGTCACGTCGTGTCGGCCGACGCCGGGCGGCGCGCCCGGACCCTTCCACGCCGCTCACCCCCTGCTGCCGGGGGATTCGCCACCTGTCCCCCCGCTGTTCGGACGGGTGTGCGGCGACAGGTGGACAGAAATCGGTGACGATGGGAAGGAGGGAGAAGAGAGACATCGGACGAACGAGAGGGCAGGCCAGTGAAGACAGCCGTACTGGGACCGGCCGAGCGGACCGACGCGCTACGGCGAATGGCGGACCGCGAGCTCGATGTGCTGGTGGTCGGAGGAGGCGTCGTCGGCGCCGGCACCGCCCTGGACGCGGCGACCCGCGGTCTCAGCACCGGGCTACTGGAGGCGCGGGACTGGGCCTCCGGCACCTCCAGCCGCTCCAGCAAACTGATCCACGGTGGCCTGCGCTACCTGGAGATGCTGGACTTCGCCCTGGTCCGGGAGGCCCTGAAGGAACGCGGGCTGCTGCTCGGCCGCCTCGCCCCCCACCTGGTGAAGCCGGTCCCTTTCCTCTACCCGTTGCAGCACAGGGGCTGGGAACGGATCTACGCCGGTTCCGGCGTCGCGCTCTACGACGCGATGTCGGTCTCCTCCGGGTACGGCCGCGGCCTGCCCGTCCACCGGCACCTCAGCCGCAGCAAGGCGCTGCGGGTCGCCCCGGCGCTCCGCAAGGATGCGCTGGTCGGCGCGCTCCAGTACTACGACGCCCAGGCGGACGACGCCCGGTTCGTCTCCGCCCTGGTACGCACGGCCGCCGGGTACGGCGCCGCCTGCGCCAACCGGACGCGGGTCACCGGGGTGCTGCGCGAGGGCGAGCGCGTCGTCGGCGTCACCGTCGACGACCTGGAGTCCGGCGACGGCAACGGCGGGTTCCGCTCGCTGGAGATCCGCGCCAAGCAGGTCGTCAACGCCACCGGCGTCTGGACCGACGACACCCAGGGCATGATCGCGGAGCGCGGCCAGTTCCACGTCCGCGCCTCCAAGGGCATCCACCTGGTGGTGCCGAAGGACCGCATCCACTCCTCGACCGGGCTGATCCTGCGCACCGAGAAGAGCGTGCTCTTCGTCATCCCGTGGGGTCGGCACTGGATCGTCGGCACCACCGACACCTCCTGGGACCTCGACAAGGCGCACCCCGCGGCCTCCAGCGCCGACATCGACTACCTGCTGGAGCAGGTCAACTCGGTGCTGGCGGTACCGCTCACCCGGGACGACGTCGAGGGCGTCTACGCCGGGCTGCGCCCGCTGCTGGCGGGCGAGTCCGAGGCGACGAGCAAGCTGTCACGGGAGCACACCGTGGCCCACCCCGTCCCGGGACTGGTGGTCGTCGCGGGCGGCAAGTACACCACCTACCGGGTGATGGCCAAGGACGCGGTGGACGCCGCCGTCCACGGCCTGGACGTCCGGGTCGCCAAGTGCTGCACCGAGGAGGTGCCGCTCGTCGGAGCCGAGGGCTACCACGCGCTGTGGAACGCCCGCGCCCGGATCGCCGCCCGCGCCGGGCTGCACGTCGCCCGGGTCGAGCACCTGCTCAACCGCTACGGCTCCCTCACCGAGGAGGTGCTGGAGCTGATCGAGAGTCGGCCCGACCTCGGTGAGCCGCTGGGCGGCGCGGACGACTACCTCCGGGCCGAGGTGGTCTACGCGTGCTCCCACGAGGGCGCCCGTCACCTGGAGGACGTGCTCACCCGTCGCACCCGGATCTCCATCGAGACCTTCGACCGGGGCACCCGCAGCGCCCGCGAGTGCGCCGAGCTGATGGCCGGCGTGCTGGGCTGGGACCAGAAGCAGATCGACCGTGAGGTCGAGCACTACGAGAAGCGGGTGGAGGCCGAGCGGGAGTCGCAGCTCCAGCCGGACGACCAGACCGCGGACGCGGCCCGGTTGGGCGCACCGGACACCGTGCCGCTCTGACCTGCCGGACCTTCCGCGGCCCACGGGACGGTGCCCCGCCATCACGGCGGGGCACCGTCCCGTTGCGTCGCGGCCCTTCCCGGACGCGTGCTCCACGGTGTCGCACCGATGAGTGACAATGTGCGCAATGCCGGAGGGGACACGACACATGGGCCACCACAGCGGGGAGCGCGGCGAGACCGGGAACCCGGAGGACGCCGCGGCGGGCACCGAACCGACCGACCAACGGGCAGCCGGTGCCGACGCGTCGGCACCGCCGTCGGCCGACCGGGCGCCGGAGCGGCGGTCGGACGGGGACGTCGGAGGCGACGACGGCGCACCGCCCGAGGTGGCGGACGCGGCCGGTGCGCTGCCGGGCGGCGCCGCGGAGGGCGACTCCCCGCGGACGGTCTCGCTCGGGAAGGTCGAGGAGCCCTCGCCGCCGACCGTGACGCTCGGTCCGGACCGCCGCCGTGACCTTCCCTCCCCGCGCACCGTGAACCTCGGCCCGGCGGAGGCCGTCGCCGACGACCGGGCACCGGACCCGGCGGCAGCCGCCGAACCGGAGCCGGTGGACGCCGCGTCGGCGGCCGGGCCTGAGGCGGAGCCGGACGCAGCCGGACCGGCGGCCGCGCCCGATCACGACCCCGCGGCCGGCCCTGACGCCGCGCCCGGCCCTGACGCCGCGCCCGGTCACGACCCCGCCGGTGCGCGGGACCCGGTCCGCGCACCGGTCGCCGCCGACGACGACGCGGAGCGCTCCGCCGAACTCGGCCTCTCCTACGGCGAGGAGCTGCCCGACGAGACCACCGGCGGCGACTACTACGAGGACCGCGTGGAGTTCGTCCCCGTGCCGCCGGTGGAGCTGCTCGCGCGCCGCTACCGCCTCGGCGAGCTCCTGGGCCGCGGCGGGATGGGAACCGTCTGGCGCGCCACCGACGAGCGGCTGGGCCGCCAGGTGGCGGTGAAGGAGCTGCGGCTCTCCTCGGTGATCGACGACGCCGAACGCCGCCGCCTGATCACCCGTACGCTGCGCGAGGCCCGCGCCATCGCCACCATCCGGGGGCGCGGTGTCGTCACCGTCTTCGACGTGGTCGACGAGGGCGACCGCCCGTGGATCGTCATGGAGCTGATCGAGGGCCGGTCGCTGGCCGACGTGATCCGGGAGGACGGCCCGCTGACCCCGCGCCGGGCGGCGGAAGTGGGTCTGGCGGTCGTGGACGTGCTCGCCGCGGCCCACCGCGCCGGGATCGTCCACCGGGACGTGAAGCCCTCCAACGTCCTGGTCTCGGACGCCGACGGCCGCGTGGTGCTCACCGACTTCGGTATCGCCAAGGTCGAGGGCGACCCCTCGATCACCTCCACCGGCATGCTGGTGGGCGCGCCGTCCTACATATCCCCGGAGCGGGCGTGCGGTGAGGACTTCGGCCCGCCCGCCGACTACTGGTCGCTGGGTGCGCTGCTCTACTGCGCGCTGGTCGGTCGGCCCCCCTACGACCGCGGCGGGGCGATATCCACCCTGACCGCCGTCATGAACGACCCGGTGGTGGTTCCCGACGCCGCCGGCCCGCTCGCCGAGGTCATCACGGGGCTGCTCGACAAGGATCCCGCCGAGCGGTTCGACGAACCGGTGACCCGCGCCATGCTGCGCGACGTGCTGGACCGCTCCCGACGCGCCGCGACGGGCGCCGGGACCTCGGTGCCGGCGCCGGGCACCCCGGGCCAGGACGCCCCGGGCCCGGCCGGGCGGGGGCGGGGCCAGGAC
>NZ_JAAVJC010000085.1 GCF_012033785.1 Streptomyces bohaiensis | reverse complement strand
GGAGCCGGAGGACCAGATGTGCCCTCCCATGATCTCCACCAGGTGCCCGGCGATGGGGCGGGCGCCGGTCGCGGGGCGTCAGCCGAGGCGGTCGACCAGGGCGTGGTACTCGTCCCACAGTTCCTTCGGGGTGTGGGCGCCGAAGGTGTTGAGGTGGTCGGGGACGAGGGACGCCTCCTCCCGCCACACCTCCGTGTCGACGTCGAGCAGGAACGCCAGGTCGGCTGCGGAGAGGTCCAGGCCGTCGGTGTCCAGGGACTCCGGGGTCGGGACGGTTCCGATGGGTGTGGCGACCCCGTCGGCCTCGCCGTTGAGCCGGCCCACGATCCACTTCAGGACGCGGCTGTTCTCGCCGAAACCGGGCCAGACGAAGCGCCCGGCGTCGTCCTTGCGGAACCAGTTGACGTAGTAGATCTTCGGGAGCTTCTCCGGGTCGGCGTTCTGCCCGACCGTGATCCAGTGGGCCATGTAGTCGCCCATGTTGTAGCCGCAGAAGGGCAGCATCGCGAAGGGGTCGCGGCGCAGTTCGCCGACCTTGCCCTCGGCGGCCGCGGTCTTCTCGGAGGCGACGTTGGCGCCGAGGAAGACGCCGTGCTGCCAGCTTCGGGACTCCGTGACCAGCGGCACGGCGGAGGCGCGGCGGCCGCCGAAGAGGATCGCGGAGATCGGGACGCCGCGCGGGTCCTCCCACTCGGGAGCGATCGTCGGGCACTGGGAGGCGGGCACGGCGAACCGCGCGTTGGGGTGCGCGGCGGGGGTCCCGGACTCCGGGGTCCAGCTGTTGCCCTTCCAGTCGGTCAGGTGGGCGGGGGCCTCCTCGGTCATCCCCTCCCACCAGACGTCGCCGTCGTCGGTGAGGGCGACGTTGGTGAAGACGGTGTTGCCCCACAGCGTCCGCATGGCGTTGGCGTTGGTGTGCTCGCCGGTGCCGGGCGCGACGCCGAAGAAGCCGGCCTCGGGGTTGATGGCGTAGAGCTGCCCGTCGTCACCGAACCGCATCCAGGCGATGTCGTCGCCGATCGTCTCGACGGTCCACCCGGGGATGGTGGGTTCGAGCATCGCGAGGTTGGTCTTGCCGCAGGCGGAGGGGAAGGCGGCGGCGACGTAGCGCGGGTCGCCGGTCGGCGGGGTCAGCTTGAGGATCAGCATGTGCTCGGCCAGCCAGCCCTCGTCGCGCGCCATCACCGAGGCGATGCGCAGCGCGTAGCACTTCTTGCCGAGGAGCGCGTTGCCGCCGTAGCCCGAGCCGTAGGACCAGATCTCGCGGTCCTCGGGGAAGTGGGAGATGTACTTGGTGGCGTTGCAGGGCCACGGGACGTCGGCCTCGCCGGGGGCGAGCGGCGCTCCGAGGGTGTGGACGGCCTTGACGAAGGCGCCATCGGTACCGAGCTGGTCCAGCACCTCGCGCCCCATGCGGGTCATGGTGCGCATGGAGACCGCGACGTACGCGGAGTCGGTGATCTCGACGCCGAGCGCGGAGAGCGGGGAACCGAGCGGTCCCATGCAGAACGGCACGACGTACATGGTGCGGCCGCGCATCGCACCGCGGAAGATACCGCCGGTCCCCTCGGGCCCGGTGCCGGTGCCGGTGAAGATCTCCCGCATCTCGGCGGGGGCCTTCCAGTGGTTGGTCGGGCCGGCGTCCTTCTCCTCGGCGGAGCAGATGAAGGTCCGCGTCTCGACCCGGGCGACGTCGGTGGGGTCGGAGGCGGCGTAGTAGGAGTTGGGGCGCTTGACGGGGTCGAGCCGCGTGAAGGTTCCCCGTTCCACCAGCTCCTCGCAGAGCCGCTCGTACTCGGCCTCCGAGCCGTCGCACCAGACGACGCGGTCGGGCTGGGTGAGCGCGGCGATCTCGTCGACCCAGGCGGCGAGCTCGCGGTGCTGCGTGGGGGCTTCGGTGATGGGAGCCGTTGGGGTGGGCGCCACGGTTTGCTCCAGAGGGTTTCGAGGGTGCTGACCGGGCAGCGCACATCTGCCCGGGGTGAGCGCCGGACGGGACGGACGTCCGGCTCGTCGGTGGACGACCCGAATGCCGAATGCGCTCATCCGGTACCGACCAAGCTCATCTGATAGTGCCAAGCCGTCTCGTCTGTGTCCAGTGCGCGCTCAGGTGAGCAGCACCACTCGATGGAGTGAGCCGCAAGGGCCGAACGGGTGTGGCAAGCACCACCGACCGACCGGGGGACCACCCGACCGAGAACCTACGGAACCGTAGGTAGCATCGGTGCATGACGACGCTCCCCGCGGCGCCGGCACCCGCGCCGGTCCCCGACGACTCGCAGGCCACCGATCCCGCGGCGCTCGTGACGGCGCCGGCGGCGACGGTGGCGGCCGGTGCCGCCACGTTGAAGCCCCTGCTCAGAGGCTGGCTCCACGCCGGCATGTTCCCGGCGGTGATCATCGCCGGTCTCCTGCTGACCGCGACGGCGAGCAGCCCCCAGGCCCGGCTGGCATGCGCGATCTACGCGCTCAGCGCCTGCCTGCTCTTCGGTGTGAGCGCGCTCTACCACCGCGGCAACTGGGGACCCCGCGGCGAGGCCGTGCTCCGCCGTATGGATCACGCCAATATCTTCCTGATCATCGCCGGCACCTACACGCCGCTGACGATCCTGCTGCTGGATGACGGCCGCCAGCAGCTCCTGCTGTGGGGCATCTGGGCCGCGGCGGCGGCCGGCATCGCCTTCCGCGTCTTCTGGGTCGGCGCGCCGCGCTGGCTCTACACGCCCTGCTACATCGCCATGGGCTGGGCCGCGGTCTTCTTCCTGCCCGACTTCCTGCAGACCGGCGGCATCGCGGTGCTGGTGCTCGTCATCGTCGGCGGACTGCTCTACAGCGCCGGCGGCGTGGTGTACGGCATCAAGCGGCCCAACCCCTCACCGCGGTTCTTCGGCTTCCACGAGGTCTTCCACTCGCTGACGCTGGCGGCGTTCGCCGTGCACTACGCGGGGATCTTCCTCGTCGCCTCCCAGGCGGCCTGACTCCGCTACCCGGGAACGCCGGCGGGGCGGCGGGGCGGCGGGGCGGCGGAACCGGCAACGGTGCGCTGCCGCCACCGGCCGGATGCGACCCGCAGTGCCCCTTGGCGGCCCACGCCGCGGGACCCGGACGGGAGAGTCGGTCGGCGCACCGGCCCAGGCACCCACTCCGGCGGGGCGACGACGTCACGGGACGACCGACAGGGTGGCGGCCGGGCGGACAGGGGTGGCGGCCGGCGGTCGCCCCTGCCGCCACCCCCGTCCGCCCCGGTGGCCCGCGTCGGGACAGCGCCGCTCCCTGGCCCTACGCGCCGCCCGCCTCGCCGTCGCGGTCGGCATCACCCTCGCCGCTCAGCTGAGCGGCGAGCGCCTCCGGTTCGGTGACCGGCAGCCCGCAGACGAAGTGGCGGCAGACGTAGGCGGTGGGCGCGCCGTCGGTGGTGGTGCGGCCGTTCAGCAGCGGCACTCCCCCGGCGTCCGGCCCGTCGCCTGCCGCCGGTTCGGCCGCCGCTCCTGTTCCGTGGGCGACGACCGCCCCGGGCGCGGTGGCGCGCAGCGCGGTGGTGAGAAGCGCGACCGTGCGCGGGTCGTCGGGCGGGCCCACGACGGCGATCTCGCGGGGCCCGTCGAGCGCCGCCTCCGCCACCGCCAGCCCCCAGCCGACGAACCGCGGCGCCTTCTCCCCCAGCGCCGCGACGATGCCCAGGGCACGTTCGGCGGCGGCCCGGTGGCGGTCACTGCCGGTGTAGGCGGCGTGCGTCAGCAGCGCGCCGGCGGCGGCCGTCCATCCCGAGGGGGTGGCGCCGTCGGTCGGGTCCTGCGGGCGCCTGATCAGCTGCTCGGCGTCGTCGGCGGTGTCGTACAGCGCCCCGTTGTCGTCGCGGAAGCGGGTGAGGACCGACTCCAGCAGCGTGCCGGCGATCTCCAACCAGGCGCTCTCGCCGGTGACCGCGTACAGCGCGTGCAGCCCCTCGGCGAGGTCGGCGTAGTCCTCCAGGACACCGGCCCCGGGACCGACGACGCCCGCGCGGGAGGTGCGGGCCAGCCGACCGGTGTCGTCGAGGTGGCGGGAGACCAGCAGGTCGGCGGCGGCAGCGGCGGCCTCCACCAGGTCCGGTCGCTCCAGGCAGGCGCCGGTCTCGGCCAGCGCGGCGATCGCCAGGCCGTTCCACGCCGCGATCACCTTGTCGTCGCGTCCGGGGCGCGGTCGGGCCGCGCGGGCGTCGAGCATGCGGACCCGGATCGTGTCCGGGACGTCCTCCCCGAGCAGCTGGAGCACGGAGGCGCCGTGCTCGAAGGTGCCGTCCTCCGTGACCCGGAACCGCTCCGCGGCCACGGCGGCGTCCTCCGGGCCCAGCGCCTCGACCAGCTGACCGGGTGTCCACGCGTAGTACGCGCCTTCGCGGTGCGGCGCGTCGGGCTCCGGCCCGGTGGCGCTGTCGGCGTCGAGCGCGGAGGCGAACCCGCCCTCCTCCGTGCGCAGCTCGCGGACCATGAACTCGGCCGTGGAGAGCGCCACCCGGCGGGCCAGCGGCGAGCCGGACGCCTTCCACCACCGGGTGTAGACCCGGCAGAGCAGCGCGTTGTCATACAGCATCTTCTCGAAGTGCGGGACGACCCACGCCCGGTCCACCGCGTAGCGGGCGAAGCCGCCCGCGAGCTGGTCGTGGATGCCGCCGCGCGCCATCGCCTCACAGGTGCGGGCGACCATCTCCAGCGCCCCGGCGGAGCCGGTGCGGGCATGGTGGCGCAGCAGGAACTCCAGCACCATCGGCGGGGGGAACTTCGGCGCGGCGCCGAAGCCGCCGTTGCGCTCGTCGAACTCGCGGGTCAGGCCCAGCAGGGCGACGGAGAGCAGCGCCTCGCCCGGCGGATGCGGCGCGTCGTAGTCCACGGCGCGGCCGTGCAGCCGACCGGTGATCTCGGCGGCGACCCGGCCCACCTCGTCCCGCCGCTCGGTCCACGCGGTGGACACCCCCTCCAGCACCTGGCGGAAGGAGGGCAGGCCCTGGCGCGGCTCGGGCGGGAAGTAGGTGCCGAAGTAGAAGGGCTCGCCGTCGGCGGTCATGAAGACGGTCATCGGCCACCCGCCCTGACCGGTGGCAGCCTGCACGGCGTCCATGTAGACGGAGTCGACGTCGGGGCGCTCCTCGCGGTCCACCTTGACGGAGACGAAGTGCTCGTTGAGGTAGGCCGCTACCTCCGGGTCCTCGAACGACTCGTGCGCCATGACGTGACACCAGTGGCACGCGGAGTAGCCGACCGACAGCAGAACGGGTGCATCACGCCGTTTCGCTTCCTCGAACGCCTCAGATCCCCACGGCCACCAGTCGACCGGATTGTCAGCGTGCTGAAGCAGATAAGGCGAGGTCACACCAGCCAACCGGTTCATGAGACCCAGCCTCTCACAGCGTCTGCCGCGACCGGTGAAACACCGACGAGCCCGCCTCACTTGGCCGAATTGCGCTTATGTGCCATGACGTGGAGGGCGACTCCTTCCCTTCCGAGTCGGGCAGCCCGGCGCCTCGGAACAGTAGGCTTGGCGCAGCAGCGCCGGACCTGCAGAGGCCTCTCGAAGGAGGTACACCATGACCGCCGAGATGGTGGCGCCCGCGTGGATGCATACGCAGATCAGCGCGGAACAGTACGACTCCTGGTCCGAGGAGCAGTGCGCCGGCATCGAGATCGTGGACGGGATGGTTGTCGTGAGCCCGAGCGCTTCCAAGCGCCACAACCGGCTGGCCCGCATCCTGGCCAATGCCCTGGACGCCGCCGCGGGCCCGGACTGGAACGCCGACACCGACTTCGACGTCCGCCTTCAGGACGTTCCCCTCACCAACCGCCACCCTGACGTCATCGTCTACCGGGCAGAAACCATCGACCTCACGCCCACCCGCCCCGAGCACGTACTCCTGGTCGTCGAGGTCGTGTCGCCGGGCTCGGAGACCACGGACCGGATCGTGAAGGTGGACCAGTACGCCAAGGCGGGCATCCCCTTCTACTGGCGCATCGAACAGGCCGCCACCGGTGTCCCAATCGCGTACACCTACGTCCTCGACCCCGCCACCAGGGCCTACCGGGACGGCGAGATGTTCACCGGCGTGATCAAGACTGCCGCTCCGTTCCCCGTCACTGTCGACCTGGGCGCCGTCTGACAGCGCCGGAAGATTCCTCGTGACGAAACACAAGGGAAAGCGCAAATTCCAGGAGCATCTGGAGGCTCTTTTCGCTGCCGCTGGCTCCCCTAAGCCAGCCGCTATCTGCTCTGCCAGCAGGGACCGCCTTGGGCGAAGTTCCCTGTCCGTACAGCGCATCAGCGATTGGCGAAGCGGGAAGCACACACCGACAAATAAGCCTCTTCCGAGAGTTTCTCAGGCTCAGGCACCTTCGGCATCCTGCTCCCACCCCTTTGCCCTGCGGGGCCAGGCTAGAACAAGCAGCAACGCACTAGCACTTCCAGGTACGGACAGCATGTCCAGGCGCGACCACCCCCGGTACGAGGAGGCTTGTGCGTCTAATCTCGGCAAACCTGCAATCACGGTTCCATGCCCACCACTCCGCGCTCAGAAAGAAACGAGGTTGACGGGCGGGCAGGTCATCTCAAACAGGCCTGTCGCGAGGAGGGGTGCCTCGGTCGTCCGGCTCTAGGATCGCCATAACGCTCGTCCACTCCTCCACGAACCAATCAGGTGAGGCGGCCAACTGCTCCTGTGCCCTGGCGTCGATACGGGCGTCAAGGTCATCACTTTCGGCGCTCACGAGATCACTGTATGACGTCACTCCTGGTAGGCACTTATGGGTTCAGCAAGTGCACTGACACCAGTGGTCAGCAGGCTAAGTGGCACGACGAATAGCCCACCGAGAGAAGGATGGGAACGTCGCGCCGCTTGGCCTCTTGCATCGCCTCCTCTCCCCATGGTCACCAGTCCACAGGATTGGAGGCGTGCTGGAGGAGATACGGCGACTGGGAGTCTGCCAGTCGATTCATACCGCCACTCTCCCGTGTCCGCGTGCCCGACCCCACAGGAGGCACGAAGAGCCTCGACGCGGAGCGTGACCATCTGTGATGATCAGCGGGTCACCGGGCGGGGACGCACCGTAGGTGCACCGCACGGCCGAAAGGCATGATCCAGAGGCTTCGGAGAAGAACGCATGACGGGCACTGAAGACAAGGCCGACAGAGAGACTGACGCGCCCGCCTCGGGCCGCGCTTCCTACCTGATAGCGGGGCGCCGTGTCCGTGTCGCGGATCTCGTACATGCGGGGCTGCTGGACGTCGGCACCCAGCTGGTCTTCACGCGGCCTCGAATGGGCACCACGCACTTCGCCGAAGTGTCCAAAGATCATGCCATCAGGCTGACAGATGGACGACAGTTCGCCTCGCCCTCCAGAGCGGCGAAGGCAGCTGTGGGGCACGGCTCTTTCGACGGCTGGAATGCCTGGGCACTGCGTGACGGGACCACACTGGATGCTCTGCGGCAACGGCTCCTGGATTCTCTGGCGAAGCAAGCTCCACTAGGGTCGCAGGACGCGCAATTCGCCAGCGCCCGGCACGAGCGACTGAAGAAGGCCCGAGAAGCGGCGGCAGAGGGGCACCCTGTCACGCTCACCGTTCGGGAGCTTTTCGGCTGGTGGGGCGCGGCCCGGCGCGGACACCTGATCAGCGACCAAGTAGCCGGCGAACTGTCGAACCACGCTCTCTCGACGTCACCCGACTTCGGTGCCGTTCCCCTCGACACCTCTGTTCGCCTGGTCCGTAAGTCGATCGAGCAGGAGGGCAGACAGGGAGCGGATGAACAGCCGGCCTTGCTGGTCGGCGCTCCCGACCACGCCGGGGAAGCGGAACACGTCGGGGAAACGGAGCGCGAGGACACGGGCGTGGACGAGGCGGACGACAGCGAGCGCGAGCCCATCACGGACCTCACGGTCGGACGCCTGGCCTCGGCGCTGTCGGGGGTCGTCTCGATCTCTCCCCAGGCGACCTTCGACGAAGCCATCACCAAGATGACCCTCAATGATTACTCTCAGCTCCCGGTGATAACGGGCAGCAGGAACCTGCAGGGTGCGGTCACCTGGGAATCCATAGCCATGGCGCGCCACACAGACGCGGACGCCCCCTTCTCACAGGCGGTCATTCCGGCCCATGCCGTTCCCTACGACCACCATCTGGTCGACGTACTGCCCCAGCTCGCTCTGTTCGGCTTCGTCCTGGTGCGGGACGAGACCAACGTCATCGCCGGAATCGTCACTTCCAACGACGCCGCCGCAGCCTACGGCGCTCTGGCAACGCCGTTCTCCCTTATCGGGGAATTGGACCAGCGACTGCGCAGGATAATATCCGACGCCATCGACCTGACGGACGCCGTCGCGCTGTGCAATACCGATGATGGCGGGGGCATCGTCTCGTTCGACGAATTGTCATTCGGGGACTATCAGCGGATCCTGGAGAATCCTTCCCTGTGGGCGAAGCTGGGGTGGCCGCTCGACCGCAGAGTATTCGTGAAACGGCTCGACGATTTGCGGAAGATCCGCAACGAGCTTATGCACTTCAACTCGGACGGCGTCGAAGAAGAGGACGTGCGGAAGATCCGTCGCATGATCGCGGTGCTGCGGAAGTACGGAGACTGAACGATGCCGGGACTGCACTTCGAAGTACGGCAACCCCCCTGCGGGCCCGGCACGTGATGCTCGACAACCGAGGCGCCTGGCTGAGGGAGGCCAACGGCCAGCACAGGCACAAGCGCATCACCCCGTTCACGCTCCGAGGCTACGCCTCCCCGGTCGCACCCACCCCCGATGCCTGGCACCCCCACACCGACCCCGGGTTCCACATGGCCGATATTAGGCCAGCCTGATATCATCCTGGAGTAATGTTGGTGAGTGAGAGTAGACCATGAGCTTCAGGATCATCGTCGTGGAGCCAGCCCGAACCTGGATCCACGAACTCCGCAAAAGCGACCGGGACACCCTCACCCAGATCGCCGCCGCACTCGACGTGCTCCAGACTGAAGGCCCAGCCCTCGGCCGCCCGCTCGTCGACCGCATCACCGGATCAAACCTGCCCAACCTGAAGGAACTGCGCCCCGGTTCCAAGGCTGACAGCGAAGTACGGATGCTGTTCGTCTTCAGCCCCGAGCGCAACGCCGTCATCCTCGTCGGCGGCGACAAGGCCAGGAACTGGTCCGGCTGGTACCGCACCGCGATCAAGGAAGCCGAAGCCGCCTACCAGGCGTACACCGAGGAGGATTCGTGAGCAACCTCAAACCGAAGACGGCCAACGCGATCGACTGGCACGATCTGAAGGATGACCTCGGTCTCACCGCCGAGGAGCAGGCGGACGTTCAGGAGCGGAGCGCCGCCATGCTCGCGGAGGTCCGCGCCCACCGCTTGGCCGAGGTCCGCAAGCGCCAGCACATGACGCAGAACGAGGTCGCCGAGACTCTCGGTGTCACCCAGGGGCGCGTTTCCCAGATCGAGAAGGGCGCCGTGGCGCGTACCGAGGTCGAGACCCTCGCCGCGTACGTCGCGGCACTGGGAGGGCGCCTGAAGATCGTCGCCGACTTCGGCGACGAGTCCCTCGTCCTTGGCTGACAAGGTGTCTTTCTCTCCGTCGGGAGCGATCGATAGCGGGCGCGACTCGGCATGCACTCGTATGAGGGCCAGGACCAACGCCTCGTAGGCATTGCCCGTCACGCACGGACGGACCCTGGCCCTCACAGTGCTGCCTGATGCCGAGGCACTCGGGCTCCCACTCCGGCGATGCCATCAGCTGCCCCCGGGCCCAAGCGTCTATCTCGTGGCTCAGTTCGTCATCGCGCCTGTCCATAGGGTGTTTCCTCGTGAAGACACCAGGTCAGAACCACGGCCAGTTCAACGTCGTGGTGATCATGCTACGGCGCTGGTCAGCTGATGCCCAGCGGCTTGAGCGGGTGGGTGAAGGGTTGGCAGGGAGCTTCGCGGAGCCCGGCGGCGATGTTGCGGTGGTCCGCAGCGCGGAGAGCGTTGATCGCGAGGTTGCGCAGGGTGGTCATGTTGGCCGTCCCCTCACCTGACACCGCCGGGGGCCGCAGTGGCAGGCGGAGTAACCGACCGGGGTCTCCGCGTGCTGGAGGAGATGCCTCACGCCCGCCCGCCCCGAGCACGTACTCCTGGCCGTCGAAGTCGTGTCACCCGGCTCGGAGACCACCGACCGGATCGTGACGGTGGACCAGTACGCCAAGGCCGGCATCCCCTTCTACTGGCGCATCGAGCAGTCCGCCACCAGCGTTCCGATCGTCTGCACCTACGTCCTCGACCCAGCCACCAGGGCCTACCGGGACGGCGAGGTCTTCACCGGCACCGTGAAGGCCACCGCGCCATTCCCCGTCACGGTCGACCCCGGGGCCCTGTGAGCAACGAGGATCGCCCGCGCCCTCGGCGCCTGCGACGCCCCACCGGCTGAGACGTGTCCGCCACCGGGGGCCCTGATGGCGGCGCCCGGCTCGGCCCGAGGTCGAAGCCGTGGTGAAACTGCCCGTCGCCGCCATCACGTGGCCAGGGCCACTACTTCTTGGTCGTGGAGGTCCGACGCAGTCGGGTGTTGACGAACTCTCCCATCCCCCATCGGCCGAGCTCGCGGCCGAAGCCGGAGCGCTTCACGCCGCCGAAGGGCAGGCCGGGGAGGGTGGTGCCGTGCTCGTTGACGTAGGCCATGCCCACTTCGAGTCGGTCGGCGATCTCCTGGGCACGGTCGATGTCGCTGCCCCACACCGAACCGCTGAGGCCGAAGCCCACGTCGTTGGCGAGCGTGATGGCCTCGTCGGTCGAGTCGACGCCGTAGATCACGGCCACGGGCCCGAAGATCTCCTCGGAGTACGCGTCCATGTCACTGGTGACGCCGGTGAGGACGGCGGGACGCATGAAGGCTCCTGCTCCGTCGATCGCCTCGCCACCGGTGTGGAGGGTGGCACCCTGCTCGACGGCGCGTTCGACCTGTGCGATCACGGTGTCCCGCGCAGTGATCGACGACAGCGGGCCGACCTGCGTGCTCTCATCCGTGGGATCTCCCACCCGGGCGGCCTCGAAGGCGCGGGTGACGACCGACACGAAGTCGTCCACCTTGTCGTTGGGCACGATCATTCGTTTCGGAGAGTTGCAGGCCTGTCCCGCGTTGGACAGCCGCGCCCGCGCGGCGATGGTGGCTGTCCGCTCGATGTCACCGTCATCGAGGACGATGAGAGGATCGGAGCCGCCCAGCTCCAGCACGACCTTCTTCAGATGCCTCCCCGCGGTTTCGGCCACCGATGCGCCGGCGCGCTCACTGCCGGTCAGCGAGATCCCGCGCACGCGCGGGTCGGCGATCATGTCGGCGATCTGGTCATTGCTCGCGAACACGTTGATGTAGGCGTCCTCGGGCATCCCGGCAGCGTGCACGAGCTCGGCCATGAGCTCCGAGGACGCCGCGCAGATGGACGCGTGCTTGAGGATGATGGTGTTGCCCACCATCAGGTTGGGGGCGACGAACCGGGCCACCTGGTAGTAGGGGTAGTTCCACGGCATGACCCCGATCAGGGAACCGATGGCCTCGGTTCGGACCAGTGACTCGTCGGCGCCTTGCGGATCGAGCACCTCCCGGTTCAGCAGGCCCGGTCCGTGCTCGCCGTACCAGCGGTAGATCGCGGCGGCGAGCTCGACTTCACCCACCGCCTCCTTCAGCGGTTTACCCATCTCGGTCGAGATCAGCTCGGCCAGTTCGTCCTGGCGCGCTTCATAGGCATCGGCAATGCGCACCAGTCGCCGTGCGCGCTCGCCCACCTCGGTCGCTCGCCAGCCGGCGAAGGCGCCGTGCGATCGGCTCAGAACTCCGGGGACCGCCGCGTCGTCGAGCCCGGGGAACTCCCGCAGGGTCTCACCCGTGGCTGGGTTCAGTGTCATGTACGAAGACAAATCAGACTCCATTTCTGTGTCTGCTAACCGCGAATCGGGTATTGAGCCGGGCGTTCAACGGCGACGCGACCATCCTGGTCTTCACGTGGCACTCCTTCACCATCTCGAAGACCGGGTGTCTTCCACACCTGAACACGCCCGAACGGACCGCTTCGCCGCTCGCAGGGAGTACGGCGGGGCCGGAACTCCCCAGCGTGGCACAGAGCATCGCCACCCGACCGAACGAGCGCAGATGCCGCGCGTCGAGACGGTGACACCGGACAGCCGTGCGGCTGACGGGTCAGCGCCCTGCGCGATCACCCGACATCGGGCCGCACTCTTCGCGGGCGATGCAGAATCGAGCTCCGCACCCCACGGGAGGAGGTCAGGGTGGAGGGTCCGGACATGTCGCATCGTGCACGGCTGACCGCCCACGGCGCCGTCTCCACGGCCCTGGCCATGCACAGCGATCGCGCCCTGTGCGAACTCGTCGAGGCGGCTGTACCGCTCGGCTCCGGGATCGGCGGGACGTCGGCCCTCGCGGAGGTCGCCGGAACGCCGGTCTTCGTGAAGCGGGTGCCGCTCACCGACCTGGAAAGGGAACCCCGGCACCTCCGGTCCACGGCGAACCTGTTCGGGCTTCCCCCCTTCTGCCACTTCGGGACCGGCACGATCGGCGCTCCGGGTTTCGGAGCGTGGCGAGAGCTCGCCGTGCACGCCATGACGACGAACTGGGTGCTCACGGCGGAGTACGAGGGCTTCCCGCTGATGTACCACTGGCGCATCGTGCCGGACCCGGCGCCGCTTCCGGACGAACTGGCCGACGTCGAACGGGCCGTCGCCTACTGGGGCGGGGGATCGCAGGTACGCGGCCGGATCGAGGCTCTTCGGCGGTCCTCGGTGAGTGTCGCACTGTTCCTGGAGTACTTGCCGCAGAACCTGCACCAGTGGCTGCGAGCCAAGATCGAAGCGGGGGACCACGATGTCGGCCGCGCGTGCGCCATGGTGGAGAGGGAGCTGGCGGACGGCGTCTCGTTCATCAACAGCCGCGGGCTTCTGCACTTCGACGCCCACTTCGAGAACATTCTGACCGACGGTCGGCGCCTCTACTTCGCGGACTACGGCCTCGCCATCTCATCCGGCTTCGAACTGTCGCAGGACGAGGCCGAATTCTTCGCTCACCACCAGTCCTACGACCGCTGCTACACCGCGACGTACGCGGTGAACTGGCTGGTCACCGCGTTCTACGGATACCGCAGGGAGGACCAGGAGAGCCGCCACGCACTGGTGCGCTCCTACGCGGCGGGCAGGCTCCCCGCGGGAATCCCGGAGGAGGCCGCCGCACTCCTCGTTCGCCATGCGCCGGTCGCCGACGTGATGTCCGACTTCAACCGCACGTTCCAGCACCGGAGCAGGCAGACCCCGTACCCGCTGGAGGCGCTCCGCCGACTGGGCGGATCCTGACGGCGCTCCGGCCCCGGCTGCCCGGTGGCTTCGGGGGGCCCGAGCCCCGCGGCGCGGTGGCGGGCGCGGCCGGGTACCCGCGGCGCCGGGCCCGCCCCGCCGCTCGGCCACCCAGCGCTCAGCCACCCGCCGCTCAGCCGTAAGCACCCTGGCTCGCGGCGGTCAGGCGCTGCCGGTGGGTGCGGTAGAGGCGCTTCCCGAGCGGGCGGCCGACGTGCCAGACGACGGCGGGGACGGCGGCGCGCAGCAGCTGGGCCTGCTCCTCGCTCGCGCCGTGCAGGGCCATGCCCAGCATCAGCAGCCGCTGCGCGAAGGGGACCTTGTTCAGGGACGCCTCCACGGTGGTCTTCCACTCGCGGTCGGTCATGTGGCGGTCGATGAGCGGGAGGATGCGCTCCTCCTCCAGCGCCAGGTGCTCGTGGAGCGGGGGCAGCAGTCGTTCGGCGACGACGACGGCCTTGTCGCGTTCACCGGCGGCGGCGGTCTCCTTCCAGAGGCGGGTGTCGGCGGCGAGTGCGGTCAGCTCGTCGTCGATGAAGGCGTGCTGCTGGTCCATGGTCCCGATGAGGGGCTCGACGTCGCCGGGGCAGCGCTCCCGCAGCCGGGGCCAGACGTGGTCGTCCTCGCTGGTGTGGTGGGCGTGGAGGAAGTCGATCATCATCAGGACGTGCCGGGCCACGACGCCGGTGCTGTGCGCGTCCCTGACCGGCACGCCGGCGATGAGCGCGGGCAGCGCGGCGAACTCCCGCCGGAAGGCGTCGTGGGCGCCGATCATGTCGCGGCTGTCGGCCATCGTCTCGTTCGTCCCGCTCGTCTCGTTGCTCATGGGAGCAGCTTCCCGGCAGTGCCTTGCAATCCGCCTACAGCGCGGTTACGGCGGTGCCGCCCCGCCGTCGAGGCCGTGGGCGGCATGGGCTTACATGGTGCGGTGGTGACGTTCGCGGTGCTCGGTCCGTTCGAGGTGCGGGAAGACGGTCGGCCCGTCCCCGTCGGGGGCCGGCTGCCCCGGCGGCTGCTGGCGATCCTGGTCGCCGAGGAGGGGCGGTCGGTCTCGGAGGACCGCCTCGCGGAGGGGCTGTGGGACGAGAGCCGGCCGCGCAACCCGGCGGGCGCCTTGCAGGTGTACGTCTCCCGGCTCCGCCGGGCGCTGCCCGGCACGACGTTGGAGCGCTCCGCCGGCGGTTACCGGCTCCTTGCGGCCGACACCGACGTCGACCGGTTCCGCAGCCACCTCGCCCGCGCTCGTGCGCTGGCGGCCGGTGCCCGCCATGCCGAGGCGCACGAGGCGTTCGAGGCGGCGCTGGGGCTGTGGCGCGGCACGCCGTACGAGGACCTGGCCGACGACGAGTCGACGGCCGCGATCCGTGCGGCCCTGGTGGAGCAGCGCGACACCGCCCAGGAGGAGAGCGCGGCGGCGCTGCTGGCCACCGGGGACCACCCCGGCGCGGTGGCGGCGCTCGAACTGCTGGTGCACGCGGCGCCGTACCGCGAACGCCGTTGGCAGTTGCTGGCGTTGGCGCTCTACCGCTCGGGGCGCCAGGCGGACGCGCTGACCGCGGTGCGCCGGGTCCGGACGCTGCTGGCCGAGGAGTTGGGTGTCGACCCCGGGCCGGAGCTGCGCCGGCTGGAGGGGCGCATCCTGTCGCAGGACCCGGCGCTCGCGGGCCCCGTCGTCACGGCCGGCCCGCCAGGTGATCGGCCGCTGTCGTCGTTCATCGGACGCGACACCGACCTGGCGGTGCTGGATCGTCTCGTCGGCACCCATCGGCTCGTGACCGTCGTCGGTCCCGCCGGGTCGGGCAAGACCCGGCTCGCCGTGGAGTGGGCCGGGCGGGACGCCGTCGTGCGGCTCGCGGATGTGACCGACCCGGCCCCGCTGGTCTCGGCGATCGCCGCGGCGGTGGGCGTCACCGGGATCACCGGTGACCCGTACGAGGCGCTCGTGAAGCGGCTGCGTCTGCACGGGCGGCCGCTGGTGCTCGACAACTGCGAGCATCTCGTCGGGGACGTGGCCCGGCTCGTGGCCGATCTGCTCGACCGGGTGCCCGCGTTGCGGGTGGTGGCCACCAGCCGCAGTCCGCTCGGGGTCGACGGGGAGCACAGTCTGCCGCTCGCTCCGCTGACCACCGACGACGCCGTGACGCTCCTGACCGACCGCATCCGCGCGAGCCGCCCCGGTTGGAGCGCGGGCGACGCCGACCTGCGGGACCTGCGCCGCCTGGCCGAGGCGTTGGACTGCCTGCCGCTGGCCCTGGAGCTGGCGGCGGCACGGGTGCGGACCTTCGGCGTCCGGGGGCTGATCGAGCAGCTGGACGACCGTTTCACCGTGCTCGGCAGGATTCCGCGCGGCACGATGACGCCGCACGCGACGTTGCAGGAGGCGGTGGCCTGGAGCTTCGACCTGCTGGCCGGTGAGGAACGTGACCTCGCGGTGCGGCTCTGGCCGTACGAGGGCGGCTTCCCCCTGGCTGCCGCGGCGACCACCGCGGGGCTCGACGTGCTGGTCTCGCTGGTCGACCAGTCCGTGGTCACCGCGGAGACCGGCGGTGGCGCGCCGCGCTACTGGATGCTGGAGACGATCCGGGCGTACAGCCGGTCCGTCGACGGCGATCCGGCGGCGACCCGGGCCGCCCATGCCCGCTGGGTCCGCGAGCTGGTCGCCCGGGCCGAGGGCGATCTGCAGGGCGAACGGTCCGGGGCGGCGATGGCGGCGCTGGGGCTGGAGCTGCCGAATCTGCGGGCGGGGCTCGCGCACGACCTGGCGCACGCCCCGGTCGAGGCCCTGCGCACGGCCGCACGGCTCATGTGGTTCTGGATCCGCAGCGGTCTGCTCGTCGAGGGCAACCGGATCCTCACCGCGGCCCTGGCCGCGGCGCCGGACGCCCCGCTCGGCGACACCGTGCGGGCCACGGCCTCCTCGGCCGGCCTGTTCTACTTCACCGGCGACGGGACGACGGCACGGCGCATGCTGGCGGAGGCACGGCTGGCCGTGGGCTCGGAACCGGACCATCGCGGCCTGCTCGCCGAGGTCCGCTACTACCAGGCGCTGGTGCAGCTGCCGGGCGGAGACCCGGAGGTGGCGCTGGCGGCGTCGACCGAGGCGCACGCCATCGCCACCGAGACGGGGACCACCTGGCTGGTCGCGGCCGGTGCCATGGCGTCAGGCGCCGCCCTGGTCATGTCCGGCCGGGTCGCCGAGGGGCGGGACCGGCTGCGGGCCGCCGTGCGCCTCGCGGACGCCTCGGGGCTGGTCTGGACGGCGGCCCTCAGCGAGCTGATGCAGGCCCAGACCCTGATCGACGCGGGGCGCGGCGGCGAGGCGCTGCCGCTGCTGCGGTCGTCGCTGCTGCGCTTCCTGGGCGAGGGCGACCTGAGCAACCAGCTGGCGGTGCTGCACAACGGGGCGCTGGCCCTGGAGGCGCTCGACGAGGCGGCCGACGCCGCGCTGCTCCGCGATGTCGTCCACTCGCACCAGGCACGCAGCGGCATCCGGATGGCCGGCACCTACCTGCACTCGGTCGTGCCGGAGGGCTGGTACGAGGGCGCTCCTCCCTCGGCGCCGCCGACCGTCGACGACGGGGTCGGTGTGCTGACCGCCGCCGCCGCTCGCGCTGTCTGACGGGTGCAACCCGGGTGTATGGGCGCCCGGCCAGGATCACCGGTGAGCGCCGGTCCTCGGCCTGCCCCCCCGTCGACACCCGCACCAGTCAAGGAGCCTCGTGATGCACATCGGCATCGGACTGCCCAACCAGGTACGCGACGTCCACGCCCCGGTGATTCCCGCCTGGGCCCGCCTGGCGGAGGAGGCGGGCTTCTCCACGCTGGGCACCACCGGCCGGATCGCCTATCCGGGCGTGATGGACACCGTGGCCCTGGCCGCGGCCGCCGGGGCCACCTCCAGGATCGGGCTGCTCAGCCAGGTGCTGCTGGCGACGACCTGGCCGGGGGCGCTGCTGGCCAAGGAGGCGGCGTCGATCGACGCGGTCTCCGCCGGCCGGCTCACCCTCGGCATCGGCGTGGGCATCCGGGAGGACGACTTCGTCGTCCCCGGGCACGGCCCGCGGGACCGGGGCGCCCGGATGGACCGCGACCTGGAGACCTACCGGTCGCTGTGGGCCGGCGCCCCCGTTCCGGGGAGCGAGAACCCGGCGGTGCCGGCCGGGACCCGGCAGGTGCCGCTGCTGTTCGGGGCCACCACCCCGGCCGCCTTCCGCCGGATGGCCGAGACGTCGGACGGCTACGTCGCCGGGTCGGTGCCGGCGGCCATGGCGTCCGGGCTCTTCGACGCCGCCCGGGGCGCGTGGCAGGCGGCGGGGCGCCCGGGGCGGCCCCGGCTGGTCGGCCTCAACTACGTCTCGCTGGGCGACCCCGACCGGGGCCGGGCCAACGTCGCCGACTACTACGCCGCCACCGGCCAGTACCAGGACATCGTCGTCGGCAACGTCCACACCTCGGCGGAGTCGGTGCGGGACGCCGTGAAGCAGTTCGAGGACCTGGGTGTCGACGAACTGATCCTGAGCCCCGGTACCGACGACCTCGACGAGGTCACCCGCCTGGCCGACATCGTCCTCTGACGCCCACCACCCACCGCGCGCCGCCGGGCAGCCGGGCGGCCGGGAGGGTCGCGGCGCGGGCACCGGCCCGACCGGCAGCCGCCCCGACCGTCGCGCCCCGAC
>NZ_JAAVJC010000084.1:3647-18187 GCF_012033785.1 Streptomyces bohaiensis | reverse complement strand
CCCTCACACCGGCCGGGGCCGGGAGCGACACCGCTCCCGGCCCCGGCCGACGTCGTGCCCGCGTCGCCGCGGCGCACCGCCGGCGACGCGGCTCACAGCTCCCGGTGCACCTTGGTGTTGGACGCCTGCGCCCGCGGCCGGACGATCAGCAGGTCCACGTTGACGTGCGAGGGCCGCGTGACCGCCCAGCCGACGGTGTCCGCCACGTCCTCCGCGGTCAGCGGCTCCGCCACCCCGCGGTAGACGTCGGCGGCCCGCGCGCGGTCGCCGCCGAACCGGTTCAACGCGAACTCGTCCGTCCGCACCATCCCCGGCGCGATCTCGATGACCCGCACCGGGTCGCCGCAGAGTTCGAGCCGCAGCGTCTCCGCCAGCACGTGCGCACCGTGCTTGGCGGCGACGTACCCGCCGCCGCCCTCGTAGACGGCCTGACCGGCGGTGGAGCTGACCACCACGACGGTGCCGTCGCCCGAGGCGCGCAGCGCGGGGAGCAGCGCCTGCGTCATGTGCAGCACCCCGATGACGTTCACCTCGTACATGCGGCGCCAGTCCTCGGGGTCCCCCTCGGCCACCGGATCCGCGCCCAGCGCCCCGCCCGCGTTGTTGACCAGCACGTGGCAGACGCCGAGGTCGGTGGCGAAGGCGCGCACCGCGTCGCGGTCGGTGACGTCCAGCACCTGGGCGGTCGCCTCGTGGCCGGCGGCCGTCAACTCCTCCGCGAGCGCGGTGATGCGTTCGGTCCGGCGAGCAGTCAGCACCACCCGGTAGCCCTCGCTCGCCAGCCGCCGGGCGGTCGCCGCCCCGATCCCGCTGCTCGCCCCGGTGACCACGGCGGTGCGCTTCTCCATGACTGCTGCCTCCTGTTCGGCCTGGCCGCACGGACCGGACAGCGGACCGCGCCGCCGCCATCGTCGCAGACGGCCACCGCACCGGCCCGTCCGGACACCGCGTCCCCGCGCCCGCCCGGTGCCGGACCGCCGGCCCGGCACCGGACCGGCCGCGGGGGCGGTGCCGGAGGTCACGCGATGAGCTCCGCCGCCGGGGTGAGCGGTGGACGGGCCGCGGCGTCGTCGGCGGCCCACGCCAGATAGCCGTCCGGCCGGACCAGCCACTGGTCCCGCCGGCCCGGGTCCGCCCAGTGCTCGTGGACGGCGCCCCCGACACCGACGCCGACACCGGTGCCGGCGGGTGCGGCGACGGAGTCGGGGGTCACCAGCACGTGGCGGCCGGCGCGCAGCGACGCGTAGAGCCGGCCGCCGCCGCGCAGCGGCACGTCCACCGCCCGTCTGCCGACCAGGCGGTGCGCGCCCTGCGGTGCCGGGTACCGGATGTCGAGCCCGCTCAGCCGCCCGGCGATGCGCCGCCGCAGGGGTGGGAGCCCGCCCAGCAGCCCGGTCGCGACGGTGAGCCGGGCGAGGTCGGCGGCGCTCTCCGCGGTGGCGAGCCGCAGGATCGTTCCGCTGGACCGCACGACGGCGGCACCGACGGGGTGCCGTTCGTCGTGGTAGCTGTCGAGGAGCGCCTCCGCCCCGGGGACACCGTCCAGTGCGGCGGCCAGTTTCCAGCTGAGGTTGGCGGCGTCCTGGAGTCCGGTGTTCATCCCCTGGCCGCCCGCGGGCGAGTGGATGTGGGCGGCGTCGCCGGCGAGGAAGACCCGGCCGATGCGGTACTGCGGGACCTGCCGCTCGTCGCAGTGGAACCGGGAGAGCCAGCGGGCGTCGTACATGCCGTAGTCGGTGCCGTGGGCGCGCCAGACCGTGTCGCGGACGTCCGCGAGCTCCACCGGCGAGCCGGGTTCCCGCTCCTCGGCGGACCAGGCGAAGACCCGGTGGTACCCGTCGCCGAACGGGGCGAGGAAGGCGACCGCGCCGCGGACCCCCCGCACGGTGAGCGCGTTCTCCCCGGGGTCCTCCAGCAGCCGGACGTCGGCGACGACCATAGAACGCAGCACGGACACCCCGGGGAACGGTTGACCGAGTGCCCGGCGGATGGTGCTGCGGTGGCCGTCCGTGCCGACGACGTACTGGGCACGGACCGTGCGCACGGCCGGCGTGTTCGCCGGGTCCGCACCCGGGGCGCGCCGCAGGTGGAGCGTGACGCCGCTGCCGTCCTGCGCGAGCCCGCTGACCTCCGTGCTCGGCATGCAGCGGACGCCCGCCGCCCGGGCGCGCCGGGCGAGCAGCGCCTCGACCTGGAACTGCGGCGTCACCAGCAGGAAGCCGAACCGGCTGTCGGGGCGGGCGAGTCGGACGGTCACTCCGCCGAACAGGCGGACCTCACCGAGCGGGGCTCCGGTGTCCACGAGGTCGTCGGCGATGCCCCGGGCGTCGAGGAGCTCCAGGGTGCGGGCGTGCACTCCGAAGGCGCGGGTAAGCGGGGAGAGGCCCGGCGCGCGTCGCTCCACGAGCGTGACGCGGTGGCCGGCGGCGGCGAGATCGCCTGCGAGCAGCAGCCCGGTGGGGCCCGCTCCGACGACGGCGACCTCGGTGGCGTGGTGGCGGGTTCGGGTACCGGCGGTGCCGGACATGACTGCCTCCTCTGACCGAGTGGCCCGGTACGGGCCCACAAGCGTTGGCCATCAGGTGTTGGCCAACGAGTGTTGACGAGAGTAGCGACCCCATTACCGCGAGTCAACGCTTGTAGGCCCACAAGCGTTGGCCTAAGGTGTGCGCCATGATGCTGGAGGACCCGGCCCGCGCCGGAGACCACGAGGGGTCACGCCCCCCGCGCACCGGCGCGGACAGCCACGCCCACGGACCCCCCGACCCCGCTCCCGCACGCGGGCCCGGGGCGCGCGAGTCCCCGCCGGAGCCCTCTGCCGACGCATCGGGCGAAGAGCCCGCGCCGACGGCCGGCGGCTCCGCCGCAACCGCCGACACCCCGGCCGCCCCGACCCCACCGACCGCAGCCTCCGGCGTGTCGGACCCCGGCGCCGCGCCCCCGCCGAACGGGCGCCGCGCCCCCGTCCGTGCCGACGCGGCCGACCACACGGACGCGGCCGAAGCGGAACCCCGCGAGCCCGCGCGGCGCTCGGACGCCACCCGGGCCGCCATCCTCACCGCAGCCCGCGACCGCTTCGCCTGCGACGGCTACGAGCGCGCCACCATCCGGGCGATCGCCCGCGACGCGTCGATCGACCCCTCGATGGTGATGCGGTACTTCGGCAACAAGGCGGGACTCTTCGCCGCCGCCTCCGAACTCGACCTCCGCCTCCCCGACCTCGCCCGCGTCCCCCGGGACGACATCGGCGCCACCCTGGTCCGGCACTTCGTACGGCTGTGGGAGGGGAACGAGACCCTCGCCGCCGTCCTGCGGGTGGCCGCGACCAACCCGGCCGGCGCCGAACGGATGCGCACCGTCTTCCGCGACCAGCTCGGCCCCGCGGTGCGCGGCGTCTGCCCCGATCCGGCGCAGGCACCGGCGCGCGGCGCACTGGTGATGTCACAGGTGCTCGGTATGGCGCTGGCCCGCTACGTGCTCCGACTGCCGCCGGCCGTCACGCTCTCGGAGGACCAGGTCGTCGCCTGGCTCGGACCGAGCGTGCAGCGCTACCTGACCGCACCGGACGCCCACACCCCCGCCGGTCCCCCGGAGCGGGACCCCGGGGCAGCCGGCTGACGCCGTGGCGGGGTCCGGACGGCGGAGCCGCCCTTCCGTCCGCGGCCCGGCCCCACCTGTCACGGATGCGGTGCCACCCCCTCGGCCGAACACGGCCGCGCGCGCCGGCGGCTCAGGGGGGGGCGACCGTCCGACGGAGGTTCCCACCACCCCACCCGCGGGCGGAGCAGCCGACGGGATGGCGAGACCCGGGCGGGGCCGACCCCCGCCGTCCCGCCCCGAGAGACGGCCCCCCGAGCCCCCGTCCCGCCCCGCGCGGCGTCCGGGCCGTGCCCGGCGCCCGGCCACAAGGACCGGGCGCGGCGGGTCGTCAGCCCCGCAGCCGGCGCGCCGCCTCGGTCGCCCAGTAGGTCAGCACCAGGTCGGCGCCGGCCCGCTTGAAGCACAGCAGCGTCTCGTCGATGGCACGCTCCCGCTCGATCCACCCCTTCTCGGCAGCGGCCTCGACCATCGCGTACTCCCCCGAGATCTGGTACGCCGCCACCGGGACGGTGACCGCGTCCGCCACCCGGCGCAGCACGTCCAGGTAGGGCATCCCCGGCTTCACCATCACCATGTCGGCGCCCTCCGCAAGGTCCAGCTCCAGCTCCCGCAGCGCCTCCCGTCCGTTGGCGGGGTCCTGCTGGTAGCTCTTGCGGTCCCCGGTCAGCGAGGAGTTCACGGCCTCCCGGAACGGGCCGTAGAAGGCGGAGGCGTACTTCGCGGTGTACGCCAGCATCGCCACGTCGGTGCGCCCCGCCGCGTCCAGCGCCCGGCGCACGTGCCCCACCTGGCCGTCCATCATCCCGCTGGGCCCCAGCACGTCCGCGCCGGCCTCGGCCTGCACCAGCGCCATCTCCGCGTAGCGGGCCAGCGTGGCGTCGTTGTCCACCGCGCCCCGCGCGTCCAGCACGCCGCAGTGGCCGTGGTCGGTGAACTCGTCCAGGCAGAGGTCGGACATGATCACCAGGGCGTCGCCGGTCTCCGCCCGCACGTCGCGGATGGCGCGCTGCAGCACCCCGTCCGGATCGGTACCGGCCGAGCCCACGGCGTCCTTGTGCTCGGGGACGCCGAACAGCATGATGCCGCGCACCCCCGCCTCCGCCGCCTCGGCGGCCGCGCGCCGCAGCGAGTCACGGGTGTGCTGCACGACGCCCGGCATCGAGGAGACCGCGACCGGCTCGTCGATGCCCTCACGGGCGAAGACCGGCAGCACCAGGTCGGCCGGCCGGACCTGGTACTCGGCGACCAGCTCGCGCATCGCGGCCGAGCTCCGCAGCCGCCGCGGCCGCACATGGGGGAAACCGGCGTCGTCGACGCTCACATCGGGACCTTTCGCCTCACGGGAGTCTTCACCGGCACGCAGAACGGAACCCGTCCGGCCGCCGGTCGCACGCCTCGGGCCGGCCCCGCGCACCGGGGACGCCGCTGACCCGCGGCGCCACCGCGCTCCGCCGCCCGGCGCGACACGCACTCCTCACGGTACAGACCCCCGGCGCACCGACGGCGCGGCCCACGGTTCCCACCGTGGGCCGCGCCGTCGTCGTGCGTGCGCGGATGACCGGGCCGGGGCGAGCGGCCGGTCAGACCGAGCGCGGCCGCCTGCGCTGCGGGCGCTTCTCGCTCGGCCGCTTCAGCAGCTCGCCCGCGGCCAGCGCCGCCGCCCGCCGGTCGGCGCCGAACTCGGCCAGCGCCTCCGCCAGCCGCGCCACCGACGGCTCGGGCGCCATGACGTCCACCCGCAGACCGTGCTCCTTCGCCGTCTTGGCCGTCGCCGGCCCGATACAGGCGATCACGGTGACGTTGTGCGGCTTGCCGGCGATCCCGACGAGGTTCCGCACCGTCGACGACGAGGTGAACAGCACCGCGTCGAAGCCGCCGCCCTTGATCGCCTCGCGGGTCGGCGCGGGCGGGGGCGAGGCGCGCACCGTCCGGTAGGCGGTCACGTCGTCGACCTCCCAGCCCATGTCGATCAACCCGGCGACCAGGGTCTCGGTCGCGATGTCGGCACGCGGCAGGAAGACACGGTCGATCGGGTCGAAGACCGGGTCGTAGGGCGGCCAGTCCTCCAGCAGCCCCGCCGCCGACTGCTCCCCGCTGGGCAGCAGGTCCGGTCGGACGCCGAAGTCGATCAGCGCACGGGCGGTCTGCTCGCCGACCGCCGCGACCTTGATCCCGGCGAACGCGCGGGCGTCGAGCCCGTACTCCTCGAACTTCTCCCGCACCGCCTTGACCGCGTTGACGGAGGTGAACGCCACCCACTCGTAGCGCCCCGTCACCAGGCCCTTCACCGCACGATCCATCTGCTGCGGTGTCCGCGGCGGCTCGACGGCGATGGTCGGCACCTCGCTGGGGACCGCGCCGTAGGAGCGCAGCTGCTCCGAGAGCGAGGCCGCCTGCTCCTTGGTCCGCGGCACCAGCACCCGCCAGCCGAACAGCGGCTTGGACTCGAACCAGGCCAGCTCGTCCCGGTACGCCGGGGCCGACCGCTCGCCCACGACCGCTATCACGGTGCGGCCCCCGTCGGCCGAGGGCAGCACCTTCGCCGACTTCAGCGTCCGCTCGATGGTGCCCAGCGTCGCCGACCAGGTCCGCTGCTGCGTGGTCGTGCCGCCCACCGTCACCGACAGCGGGGTGTCGGGCTTGCGGCCCGAGGAGACCAGCTTCGCCGCGTCCGCGCCCACCGACTGGAGGGTCGTGGAGACGACGAGCGTCGCGTCACTGGCGCCTATCTCCGTCCAGCAGCGGCCGTCGGCGGTGCGGGCGTCGACGAACCGCACGTCCGCCCCGCCGGCGTCGCGCAGCGGCACACCGGCGTAGGCGGCGACGCCCGTCGCCTCCGCCACGCCGGGGACCACCTCGAAGGTGATGCCCTCCCGGGCGCACGCCAGCATCTCGCCGGTGGCGTCCGCGTCGAGGCCGGGATCGCCCGCCACGGCACGCACCACCCGCTTGCCGCCGCGCGCGGCCCCCATGACAAGATCTGCTCCATCGTCAGCCCGCTGCGGGCCGGACGCCGGCTCGTCCTCGACCGGCTGAAGCGGTGTGTCCGCTCCCGCCCTGATGTGTGCGCGCACCACCTCGTAGACCGGCGGGTCGGCGATCAGGACATCGGCCTGCGCCAGTGCTTCGACGGCGCGCAGCGTGAGCAGCCCCGGGTCTCCGGGTCCGGCTCCGAGGAAGGTGACGTGCCCGTGGGAGGTCACGCCGGACGGCTTCGGCTGGGCATGCACGCGTGCGGTGGTGGGGCTCAAAGCGCTCGCTCCCCCATCAGACCGGCAGCACCCTTGGCAAGCATCTCGTCGGCGAGTGCCCGGCCCATCGCTCGCGCGTGGGACAGGGCCTCCTCGACGGACGCGGCCACGGAACCGGTGGTGGACAGCTGCACCAGCGAGGAGCCGTCGATCGTGCCGACGGCGCCGCGCAGGCGCATGACGGTGGCCTTCTGCCCCTCGTCCCGGAGGTCGGCGAGCGCGGCGACGGGCGCGCTGCAGCCTGCTTCCAGTGCGGCGAGCAGAGTTCGCTCGGCGGTCACGGCGATCCGCGTGTGCGGGTCGTCGAGACCGGCGAGCAGGGCGGTGAGGTCCGCGTCGGACGCGGCGCACTCGATCGCCAGTGCCCCCTGGCCGGGGGCGGGCAGGACGGTGTCCGAGGGCAGGATCTCGGTGATCTCCGACTCCCGGCCGACCCGTCGCAGTCCGGCGGTGGCGAGCACGACCGCGTCGAGCTCACCGTCGCGGACGAATCCGATCCGGGTGTCGACGTTCCCCCGGATGGGGACGGTGGTGATCTCGCACCCCAGCGACCGCGCCCAGGCGTTCAGCTGCGCCATGCGGCGGGGCGAGCCGGTGCCGACGCGGACGCCCCCGCGGGCGGCGAGCCGCTCGAAGGTCAGGTCGTCCCGCGCGATCAGCGCGTCCCGGGGGTCCTCGCGCTCCGGCACCGCCGCGAGCGCGAGGTCGTCGGGCTGCGCGGTGGGCAGGTCCTTCAACGAGTGCACGGCGAGGTCGATCTCGCCGGCGAGCAGCGCGTCGCGCAGCGCCGAGACGAAGACGCCCGTCCCGCCGATCTGCGTCAGGTGCTCGCGCGAGACGTCGCCGTACGTGGTGATCTCCACCAGTTCCACGGGACGCCCGGTGCGCTCGCGCACCCGCTCGGCGACCTGCCCGGACTGCGCCATGGCGAGCCTGCTGCGCCGGGTTCCAAGCCTCAGGGGCCTCATGACGACCGCTCCTGTTCGGGGTTGCTGACGGCGGCCACCGCCTGCGGGTCGAGGTCGAACAGCTCCCGGAGCGCGACGGCGTAGTCGGCGCCGCCCGGCTCCTGGGCGAGTTCCTTGACGCGGACCGTCGGCGCGTGGAGGAGCTTGTCCACGACGCGGCGGACGGTCCGGGTGATCTCCGTGCGCTCGCGCTCGTCGAGACCTGGCAGCCGGCCTTCCAGCCGGCTCATCTCGGCGGCGACGACGTCACGCGCCATCGACCGCAGCGCGACCACGGTGGGCGTGATGTGCGCGGCGCGCTGCGAGGCGCCGAAGACGGCGACCTCGTCGGCGACGATCCCGCGCACCGCGTCGACGTCGTCGGCGACCGGGCCGTCGCCGCCGCCGGCCACCGCGGCCAGCGACTCGATGTCCACCAGGCGCGCGCCGGGCACCGCGCGCACACCGGCGTCGATGTCGCGCGGCATGGCGAGGTCGAGCAGCGCGAGGGGCCGCGCCTCGGGTCCGTCGGCCCGGCCGAGCGCCTGCCGCTCCCCCAGCGCCTTGGTGACGGCGTCGGCGGTGAGCACGGTGCCAGTGGCACCGGTGCACGAGACGACGATGTCGGCCAGGGCGAGCTCGGCGGCGACGGAGATGGCGTTGATCGGCACGGCGCGGGCGTGCAGCGAACCGCCCGCCTCGGGGCCGAAGCTCTCGGCGAGCGTGGTCGCGAGCCGCTCGGCCCGGTCCACGGTGCGGTTGACGATCACCAGTTCGGTCGCACCGGCCCGCGCGAGCGTCGCGGCCGACAGCGCCGACATCGACCCCGCGCCGATCAGCAGCACCCGCTTGCCGGCGACCCACTCGTCCACCGGTGCGCCGGCGGCCAGCTGCTCCAGCCCGAAGGTGACCAGCGACTGGCCGGCACGGTCGATCCCCGTCTCGCTGTGGGCCCGCTTGCCGACGCGCAGCGCCTGCTGGAACAGCTCGTTCAGCACCCGCCCGGCGGTCCGGCGCTCCTGCGCCGCCGCCAGGGCGTTCTTCAGCTGACCGAGGATCTGCCCCTCGCCGACCACCATCGAGTCCAGCCCGCAGGCCACCGAGAAGAGGTGGTGCACGGCGCGGTCGTCGTAGTGGACATAGAGGTGGGGGGTGAGCTCCTCGACACCCACGCCGCTGTGGCGGGCCAGGGCCGCGGTCAGCTCCGAGACGCCGGCGTGGAACTTCTCCACGTCGGCGTAGAGCTCGATGCGGTTGCAGGTGGAGACGACCGAGGCCTCCAGCACCGGCTCGGCCAGCGGGCAGCACCCGGCGCCGACCATCTCCTCCAGGAGGGTCCCGCGGGTGGTGGGGTCGATGGCGGCGCGCTCCAGCAGGCTGACCGGCGCGCTGCGGTGGCTGAGCCCGACGACGAGGACGGTCATGCCGGCATCGCCGCCGATCGGCCGCCGTCGGAACCGTCGGGGCCGCTGCCGGCGTCACCGACACCGTGGGGCGCGGCCCCGTCGACGACCGGGCGCGCCGGGACGTCGTCGGCGCGGCGCCGGGTGGCGGCGACGGGCGGGACGACGGGGGTGACCATGTCGGTGATGTCGGGGCCGGCGGCGGCCTCGCCGGCCTTGCGCTGCTCGTGGAAGGCGAGGATCTGCAGCTCGATGGAGAGGTCGACCTTGCGCACGTCGACGCCGTCCGGCACGGAGAGCACCGTCGGCGCGAAGTTCAGGATGGAGGTCACACCGGCGGCGACCAGCCGCTCGCAGACCTGCTGCGCGGCGCCGGCCGGGGTGGCGATGACCCCGATGGAGACGCCGTTGTCGGCGATGATCGACTCCAGCTCGTCGATGTGCTGGACGGCGATCCCGGCGACCGGCCGACCGGCCATGGCGGCGTCGGCGTCGATGAGGGCGGCGACCCGGAAGCCGCGCGAGGCGAACCCGCCGTAGTTGGCGAGGGCGGCGCCGAGGTTGCCGATGCCGACGATGACCACGGGCCAGTCCTGGGTCAGGCCCAGCTCGCGGGAGATCTGGTAGACGAGGTACTCCACGTCGTAGCCGACACCGCGTGTGCCGTAGCTGCCGAGGTAGGAGAAGTCCTTGCGGAGCTTCGCGGAGTTCACCCCGGCCGCGGTGGCCAGCTCCTCGGAGGAGACAGTGGGTACCGACCGCTCCGACAGCGCGGTGAGCGCGCGCAGGTACAGCGGGAGCCGTGCGACAGTCGCCTCGGGGATACCGCGGCCGCGCGTCGTTGGTCGATGGGGTCGGCCAGTTGCCACGTTGCTCCTGCCGGTAGTGCGAAGCGAAAGGCGGACACCGTGTACCCGTCCGCCCGATGGCGCCCAGGCTATGCCTTTGTGAACGCGTGCACAAAGATACTGTCCGTTTTGTCCGAGCAAAGTGACCGGTGCCACATGCATGGAAGAACGCACCGGATCACCCTCCTGTGGACTCGCCGACGACCGGCCCGCCACCCCCGGCGACCGGTCGACCACCGGTCGGCACGGCAGCCCCGGGGCCGGGGCGCGCACGGGGGGACGGCCTCGCATCGTATGCCAGAAACCGAGGGCACGACACGCGGAGCGACCAGCCCCGCACCGCCTCCGACCTGCCCACTCCTGCTCGACCGGGGCTCTGCGCCCGGCTTCGCTCACCCGGCCAGCGCCGCCCTGAGCCGGTCGGCCCGGACCCGCCAGAAGTCGTGCTGCGCACCGTCCACCAGCACCACCGGGATCTGCTCCCAGTAGCGGTCGTGCATCTCCGGATCCCGGGTGATGTCCCGCTCCTCCCACGGCACTCCGAGCTCGGCGCAGACCTCCTCGACCACCGCGCGGGCGTCGTCGCACAGGTGGCAGCCGGGCTTCCCCACCAGCGTGACGAGCCGGTCGGCGGGGTCCTTGCGCGCGGCCTGGCGGCGGAACAGCGGAGTCATGACCTCATTGTGCGCCGCCGCCACCGGGCCGCCGACCACACGACGTCCCCCGCGGTGGCGAGTGGTGAGAGTCACGCCGGGGCGACCCGGCCGGCGGGGTGGGCGCGGCGGCAGACCCCGGCCCCGGCGGCCGCGACGGCGCACGCCCCTGACGGGCGGCGACGCGCGACCGCCCGGGCTCACCGGGCGCCGACGAGCCCGGCGCAGTGGCTATCCTCGACCCCATGCGCCCCTGGTTCAGCCCCCGCACCCGGCTCGTCCCGACCAGGCGCAGCGTGACCGCGGGCGAGGCCTCGGCCGCGGCGGCGCTGGAGTCCGTGGAGGCGCTGGAGTCCGTGGAGGCGCACGAAGCGGCCGAGGCCCGGCAGCAGGACCTGGCGGGTGCCCCGCCCGGCGCCGGGAGCACACCCGACACCGCGCCCCCTGTCCTGCCGGCCCCGGCGGCGGAGCCCGCCTTCCCGGTCGTGGGCGACACCCGGGCCGCGGCCTTCTTCGACCTCGACAACACGATCATGCGGGGCGCCGCGCTGTTCCACTTCGGCCGCGGACTCTACAAGCGCGACTTCTTCAGCAGTCGCGACCTCGCGCGGTTCGCCTGGCAGCAGGCGTACTTCCGGCTCGCCGGCACGGAGAACAGCGGTCACATGGCGGAAGCCCGGGACAGTGCGCTGTCGATCGTGCGCGGCCACCGCGTCTCGGAGCTGATGAGCATCGGCGAGGAGATCTACGACGAGTACCTGGCCGCCCGGATGTGGCCGGGGACCCGGGCACTCGCCCAGGCCCATCTCGACGCCGGCCAGCAGGTGTGGCTGGTGACGGCGGCGCCGGTGGAGACGGCCACGATCATCGCGCGGCGCCTCGGGTTCACCGGCGCGCTGGGCACCGTGGCGGAGTCGGTGGCGGGCGTCTACACCGGCAGGCTGGCCGGCGAACCGCTCCACGGACCGGCGAAAGCTGTCGCGATCGACGCGCTCGCGGCGGGCGAGGGGCTGGATCTCGACCGCTGCGCGGCGTACAGCGACTCCGCGAACGACATTCCGATGCTGTCACTCGTGGGCCATCCGTACGCGATCAATCCGGACAGGACGCTCCGGGCGCACGCCCGGGAGCGCGGTTGGCGTCTTCGTGATTACCGGACGGGACGAAAAGCCGTCCGGTTCGGGGTGCCCGCGGCGGCCGCCGCGGGGGCGCTGGCCGGGGGGACCGCCGCTGCTCTGGCCCTGCGCCGCAAGCGTCGCTGACAGCTGGGCCCGGCACCCGGCACCCGGGCGCACCCCGACGGGCGCCCCCACCGAGTGATCACTCTCGTTCAAGCACCGATCAGATCCGATCAGGTGTCGATCATCCCTGCCATGGCGTTTGCATGGCGTAGCGGCGCCAACACGCAAGACTTCCGACTGAACCGGCGATTTTCGCAACTAGGTGTAGTGCGGAGTGTACGAAGCGTTATTCTCCTCTGACGCATCCGGCTCCACCGTCCCCAGCCAGGTGACGATGACCGGCCTCGTACTGAACGTGTTGGAAGCTCTGCCTCTGGGAGTCCCGTGTACCCACACGTCGGGGTTGACGCCTCGGGCCTGGCCACGCCCCACCTCGCGATCGTCGATCGGCTGCGCGCGCTCGTCCCCGCCGCGCAACCCGGCCCCGCGGTCGCCGCGGCCACCACCGCCGGTCCGGGGTACGCCATGACCGAGAGCACGACCGGAACCACATCGACCCGCCGGCGCGCCCGGTCCGGGACCACAGCCGGCCGCCGCCCGGTCGACAGCGACAGCCGCCGCATGATGGACCTGGTCGAGCGCGCCCAGGGCGGGGAGTCCGAGGCGTTCGGCCAGCTGTACGACCAGTACGCCGATACCGTCTACCGCTTCATCTACTACCGCGTCAGCAGCCGCGCCACCGCCGAGGACCTCACCAGCGAGACCTTCCTCCGCGCCCTCCGACGCATCGGCACCTTCACCTGGCAGGGCCGCGACTTCGGCGCCTGGCTCGTGACGATCGCCCGCAACCTCGTCGCGGACCACTTCAAGTCCAGCCGCTACCGGCTGGAGGTCACCACCGGGGAGATGCTCGACCCCAACGAGATGGAGCGCAGCCCCGAGGACTCCGTTCTCGAACACCTCTCCAACTCGGCGCTGCTGGAAGCCGTGCGCCGGCTCAACCCCCAGCAACGCGAATGCGTGACCCTGCGGTTCCTCCAGGGCCTGTCCGTCGCCGAGACCGCCAGCGCCATGAACAAGAACGAGGGGGCCATCAAAACGTTGCAGTACCGGGCAGTCCGGACACTCGCGCGACTGCTACCCGATGACGCTCGGTAGTCGCCCGACCGCAAGCGATCACATCATCATCCGGCCGTAACCCGAGTGCCCGGCCACTCGTTGGGGAGCTTGCAGGCTCTCTCTGGCCGGGTCCATCCGTCATATTTCACCCGAACGGGCGAATATCGTGGCGGACGGCAACCTCCGGTCCGCATTGGGGAGTCGACCATGCTGACGAGAGGAGGTGCCACCCCGTGCTGAGATCCGTTCCGACCAGCCGCCGGGCCAACGCCTTCGCCGAAGCCCTCGATGAGCCGCGACTCGGCGAGGCGCCGGCAGACCGAACGACACAGGAGCCAGGCTCCGCGCCGAACGACGCGGACCAGGCCGGACTTCTCTCCCTGGCGGAGGAGCTGCGGGCCGCGCCCCGCCCCGAGCTGAGCGCCGAGACGAGGACGACTCAGCGCGCTCAGCTCGTCGCCGCCATGGAGAACGCCTTCGGCGGTGCCGGAGGCGAGGCCGTGCCCGAGCAGCGGGGCGCCCGCCGCAAGGGCGCGCACCGCGCGACCGGCGCCGCGGGGGCCTTCGCACGCCTCCGCCCCAAGACCCGGCTGACCAAAGGCCTGGCGGCCGGCGGTCTTGGTCTCGGGGTCGCCGCCGGAGCCTTCGGCGGTGCGGCCGCGGCGAGCACCGATGCCCTGCCGGGCGACACCCTCTACGGCCTCAAGCGGGGCATGGAGGACCTCCGCCTCGACCTGGCGGGGAGTGACGCCGACCGCGGGGGCGTGCACCTGGACAAGGCCTCCACGAGGCTCGGCGAAGCACGGCGGCTGATGGAGCGCCAACGAGCCGGTGACCTCGACGAGGAGCAGGTGGCCGAGGTCCGCACCACGCTCTCCCAGATGCACAGCGACGCCGCCGAGGGGCACCGGCTGCTGAGTTCCGCCTGGGAGACCAACGGCTCCATCGACACGCTGCGCACTCTGTCGGCCTTCAACGAGCGACACGGCGGCAACTGGACCGAGCTGCGCGCCATGCTGCCGCCCCAGCTCCACGACATCGGCGACGAGGTCACCTCGGTGTTCGAGGCGATGGAGGACGACCTCCATCCGCTCCAGGCGCTGCTGCCGACGGGACGCGACGACCCGGGTCGGGCGGAGGACGACGCCGCACCGCCGGCGCCGCAACCCCCGGCGGGCACACCGGAGGTCGAGCCGTCGCCCTCCGCCCCCACCGACAGCCCGCCTGCCGCCGAGGAGGCGCCCCCGCAGCGGGAGGCGCCGGCGCCCCCGGAGGACCAGAAGCCCGAGCGCGAGGGGCTGCTGGGCGGGGGTGGCGGCGGGCTGCTGGATCCGCCGCCGCTACCGGGTGTCGGCGGTGGGGAATCCTCGCAGGAGTCTCCGGAATCGGGCTCGCCCGGACCGGAACCCGATGTGACGATTCCCCCGCTGATCGACGGCCTGCTGCCGGGGCTCGGCATCGACATAAGGAAGTCCGAGTAGCGGGTCGACCGCGCCTCTCTCACGCGTCGAAGGGCGGCACCGTAATCACGGTGCCGC
>NZ_JAAVJC010000084.1:0-3641 GCF_012033785.1 Streptomyces bohaiensis | reverse complement strand
GTCACCCCCCCCCCCCCCCCCCCCCCCCCCCCCCCCCCCCCCCGCCTGCCTGTCGCGCCGGCGCTGAACTCCAACAGCCGCTCCGCGAGGCGCTGTTCGGATAATGCGACCGAGGCCGCGGTGCAACCTTCGTGATCATCGCCGCGGCCACGGCGCGATACGGGGAGAGACCACAACCGCGCCGCGGCCGGGACGCCGCGCCCGCCCGCCCCTCACCGGCCCCACCGGGTGCGGAGGGGCCGGCGGGGGCGGCACAGGCAAAGGCCCCTCCCACCAACCGGTGGGAGGGGCCTTCAGCGGCGTTCGCTCACTTCTTGTTGCGACGCTGAACTCGCGTGCGCTTCAGGAGCTTGCGGTGCTTCTTCTTCGCCATCCGCTTGCGCCGCTTCTTGATAACAGAGCCCACGACTACCCTCGCTCACGTCGATTACTCGGTGCGGGGCGTCCGAGCCCACACGACCTACATCAGGCCAGACTACCCGGCATCGAGCCGAGGCGGTTAATCGAGGGTGGTGCCGAGGCACCCGCAGCGGGCCCCGAGCGGGATTACCGGACGTCAGGCGCTTTCGACACCCACGAACGATTCCCTGAGGTACTCGTGCACCGCCTGCTCGGGGACCCGGAAGGACCGGCCCACCCGAATCGCGGGCAGTTGCCCGGCGTGAACCAAGCGGTACACGGTCATCTTCGACACGCGCATGACCGCGGCAACCTCTGCCACGGTCAGGAACTTGGCTTCACTCAGAAGTCTTTCACCAGCAGCCATGTTTCACACCTTGACCTTCTGCGCATAGCGGACACCGGCTTCCCCTCCGGTGAACTCCACTCGCATGCGCTCGGACTCAGGGTAGGTGCGGCTGTGGCAAGTGGGGAAGAGGTGCTGAACATGTCATTTCCCGTTACAGATGCACCTTGTTGGGAAGGTCTCGCGTCAACGGTCGTCGCGGAGCGGCATGTGCCCCCTTGACCCAGCGCGTTGACGGGGTCCACCGCCGCCGAGCACCCCGCGGTCACCCGCCGCCCGCGCCCACGGCGCCGCGGCCGCTGCGACACCCCCACTGACCTGCACCGTCTTCCTCGCTCTCGCTGCCCTACCGCGGCACGGACGGTCGTTCGAGCGTCGCGGGATCGTCGGCGACCTCGTCGTTCCAGCGGGAGCGAACCGGCACGAATCACCCGCGGCCGGCGCGGTGGCCGCCGCGCCGGGCGCGGGCGGGGCGCTCGGCGGCGGCGTGGCGGGCGCGGTGGTCGGCACGGGAGGCGCGGCCGGGTAGCCGTAGCGGCCCGGGGGAGTGGCCGGGTGGCCGTAGGCGCCGGCCGCTGCCGCCGAGGGCGCGCCGGCAGGCGGCACGGGCGGGACCGGCGGAGGGGGCACGGGCGGGGTCACAGGCGGGGTCACAGGCGGGGCCGGCGGGGGGAACGCGGGGCTCGGCGGCGCCGGGGGCGTCGGCGGCAACGGCGGTGCGTGCAGCGGGTCCTCGGAGTCGAGCAGTCCGACGGCGTGCTTGCCCAGTCTGGCTATCAGCGCGCCGGGCAGCCACGGCTCGCCGTCCTGGTCCGCCCAGACGTCGCCCGCCGCGGTGAGCTCCGCGAGCCGCTGCGGGCTCGGCCGGTCCGCCGGGTCCGGCCGGAGGCAGGCCTCCACCAGCTCCAGCAGCTCCTCGGGGACCCCCGTCAGGTCGCGCTGGTCCTGCACGATCCGCAGCATCAGGACGTGCATCGCGCTGTGGGCGTCGCCGAACGGTGTGCGCCCGGTCGCGGCGAACACCAGCAGCGAGCCGAGGCAGAAGACGTCGGAGGCCGGGGTCACGTCCTCGCCCCGGCACTGCTCCGGCGACATGAACCCCGGCGACCCCACCGCCGAACCGGTGCGTGTCAGTCCCGCGCCGGTCGCCTCCACCGCGCGGGCGATGCCGAAGTCGATCACGCGCGGCCCGTCCAGGGTGACCAGCACGTTCGAGGGCTTGAGGTCGCGGTGGACGATGCCCGCGGCGTGGATGTCCGCCAGCGCCTGCGTCAGACCGTTGGCGAGCGCCGCGACGCTGCGCGGCGGCAGCGGGCCGGTGCCGGAGCCGACGACCTCGTGCAGCGAGGGCCCCGCCACATAACCGGTGGCGACCCACGGGGTCTCGGCCCCGGTGTCGCAGTCCAGCACCGGCGCGGTCCACCGCGTGCCGACGCGGCGCCCGGCGTCCACCTCCCGCTGGAACCGCTCGCGGAACTCCGGTTGCCGGGCCAGCTCCGGCTGCACCAGCTTCACGGCGACGGTGCGTCCGCGTGCCGACCGCGCCAGGTAGACGCTCCCCATGCCACCCGCGCCGAGCCGTCCCAGCAGTCGGTACTGGCCCACGTGTCCGGGATCCGCCGGTCCGAGCGGTTTCATCTGCCGTCCCCTCACTGCCCCGTGCCGGCCTGAGGATATGCGCCCGGCCGCCTCGGTTGAGGGGACAGCAACCGGACCGTGACCGGTTCCCCGCGGGGGTCACACACCGCCTCGGCGGGGCCCGCCACCGGCGGCGGGCGCAGGATCTCCCGGGCGAACGCCTTCGGGGCGGTGGGGCCCGCCGTGATCAGGTCGCCGTCGGTGACGACGTCCGCCTCGCAGTAGCGGTCCGCGCCGCCGTACCCCGTTGCGGGCCGGTTCGGCGGTGGCGTGGCCGGTTTCCCGGTCGGCGAACGTGTCCTGCACCGCGAGATGCGCCGTGCGGCGCGCCACGCCCGGGAACGCGGGGTGCGCACCCTTCTCGGCACCGGAACCGCGTAGCACCGCTCCGTCCCGATTGCCCCTGGAATCACGGCTGTTGCGCTGTGCCATGACGTCCTCCCCGATGGCTTCAGGACGGTACGGGGGGATACGTCCCCTCACTGCGTGCTGTCGCTCTGCCCACCACCTGTCCATCTCGAGTGAGTAGAGTGAGCGAGGTGATACGACGCAGCACTCTGCGCGAGCAGCTCACCGGCGCTCTCCGCGAGGAGGTTCTGGCCGGACGACTCGTCGCCGGCCTGGAGTTCACCGTGCGGGAGATCGCCGAGAGCTACGGCGTCTCCACGACGCCCGCCCGTGAGGCACTGCTCGACCTCTCGGCCCAGGGGCTGCTCCTGGTGGAGCAGCACCGCGGCTTCCGGGTGCGCTCGTACACGCTCACCGACTTCCGCGAGATGATCGAGGCCCGTGCCGTCGTGCGCGAGGGCCTCCCGGTCGCCGACGCGTGCAGGCCCCCGCCCGACTACCCGCCGGACGCCTTCACCTCGATACGGCGCAGGGCCGCCGCCTCCGGCCAGGCGGCGCGCGCCGGTGACCTGGACATCCTGGTCGGCTACGACCTGCGGTTCTGGCGCGAGCTGACCGCGCTGCGGGCCAACCAGTACATCGCCGAGTTCCTGGACCGACTGCGCGCGCAGTGCTGGGCCTTCCTGGTGCCGCAGCTGCGGCAGGCGGCGGACGGCCCCTGCGCCTCGTCGGTCCCCGCCCTGCTGTGGGACGGCTATCTCGAGCTCGCCGACGCGGTGGAACGCCACGACGACGCCGAGGCCGGTGCGCTGGTGCGCGCCGCACACGACCACGTGCTCGCGGCCGCGGCCGACCTCGCCGCCCGTGCCGGGTCGGCGGGCCTGCCCGGCGGGGAGCGCCCCGCCGGCGC
>NZ_JAAVJC010000083.1:5029-18407 GCF_012033785.1 Streptomyces bohaiensis | reverse complement strand
CCGCCCCGGGGCGGCGGGCGGGCTCACCGGGGTGTCGCGGAAGCTCGCGGGACGTCGCCGCGGGTCGGCGGCGACGATCCCCGCGGCGCCGGCGATGCGGGCCCGGCGGGCTCAGTGGCCGAAGCGGCGGTGCCGGGCGGCGAAGTCACGCATCGCCCGGAGGAAGTCGACCCGACGGAACGCGGGCCAGTAGACGTCGCAGAAGTGGTACTCCGAGTGGGCGCTCTGCCACAGCATGAATCCGGAGAGTCGCTGCTCACCGCTGGTGCGGATCACGAGGTCGGGGTCGGGCTGACCACGGGTGTAGAGGTGCTCCGCGATGTCCTCCAGGCGGAGGGTGCCGGCCACGCGCTCCAGGGTGTCGCCGTCCGCGGCCCGCTTGGCGAGCAGCGAGCGGACGGCGTCGGTGATCTCCTGGCGGCCGCCGTAGCCGACGGCGACGTTGACGAGTATGCCGTCCCGGTCCCCCGCGACGCGCTCCGCGTCGCGCAGCACCTCCTGCGTCCGCTCGGGGAGGGCTTCGATCGCACCGACGTGGTGCACGCGCCACCGGCCGTCCTCGGCGAGATCGCGTACGGCGCCCTCGACGATGGTCAGCAGCGGTCCGAGTTCGTCATCGGGCCGGTCCAGGTTGTCCGTGGACAGCAGCCAGAGGGTGACGACCTCGACCTCGGTCTCCTCGCACCAGGACAGCAGTTCCCGGATCTTCGCGGCGCCCGCCTGGTGGCCTTCGCGAGTGGTGTTGCCGGCCGCCTTGGCCCAGCGCCGGTTCCCGTCGAGGATGACGCCGATGTGCTTGGGAACCTGCTCGGGATCGAGGTGTCCCTCCACGCGCCGCGCGTACAGCTTGACCGCCAGCTGGCGCAGCTTGTTCTTCATAGCGTTCATTCGCCCCTCTTGCCGCACCGCGTCAGCGTACACGGGCCCGGAGGACGCCCCGAACAGAAAGCGGGCCGGTCCGTGGGGGGGGGATACGGACCGGCCCGAGGGGGGGTTTCCACCGTAACCCATCGCCGTGCGGCAGGCCCGCATCATCGCGAGGAATCACCCGGCGAGTCCCCCGAGGACCACACCGACCAGCGTGCCGGCCGCCAGGAACGGCCCCATGGAGAAGGCGGTGCCCCGCCCGGCGCCCCGCAGCGCCACCAGGTGGAACGCGTACACCGAGGCCAGCAGGAACCCGGCGAAGACGCCGAGGACCAGCACCCCCCAGCCGTACCACCCCAGGACCGTGCCGAGCGCGAGGGAGAGCTTCACGTCGCCCAGGCCCATGCCCCGCGGGTTGATCAGGGCCAGCACCAGCAGCGAACCGCTGAGCGTGATTCCACCGAGGAGCGCCCGCAGCCAGCTGCCGCCGGCGTCCGCCACGAGCAGCGCGCAGAGGCCCAGCCCCCCTGCTGCCAGGCAGGCCATCGGGTAGGTCAGCACGTCCGGGAGGCGCAGCACGGCAAGGTCGACGGCGGTGATCGCCACCATCCCCGGTACCAGGAGCAGCCAGACCGCCAGGACCGGATCCGCGCCGACGGCGGACGCCAGCACGCCGCAGACCGCCGCGGTGACCACGGCCGGCAGGACCCGTCGCGGAGGCTCGACGGCAGCGGTGCCGGGGAGGGCCGGGGCGGCGCCGCGGTGGGGAGGATCGCCGGCCGGTGCCTCACCGTCGCCGCTGACGGCCGCACGGTGGTCACTCGCGGGGCCGTCGCCGTCGGCGGAACGATGGTCGCCGGGGTCGCCGCCTCGGTGCGCATCGGCTGCGACGCCGTGGGAACCCCGGGAATCGGCATCGCGGAGCGGACCGCTGTCGGGGGAGACGGAGGCCGTGTCGACCGGTCCCTGCTCCTCCGTGGCCGCCGCGGCGGGCGGCATCGGGGCGGACGACCGGCGGGCGGAGCTGCCGCGGCAGGCGGGACAGCACCGCGCCGCCCCGAGCCACCCCCGCACACCACGGGGCCAGGGGTGCCCCTGCGGGCAGCGGGGCCGCCAGGGCTGATCCGGCTCCACCGACAACCGGTGGACCCCTCGGGGGACGAGTGAGCCGACGGCGGCTCCGTACGCGGCGGCGGCGACGATCAGCGGCACAGACACGAGGCAGAGCGTACGGGCTCCCCCACTCGAGCGGCCCGGACACCGGTGGACTGCCGGAGCACTGCCGGGGTCACCCCGGCGGCCGGGGAGCGCGCGGCCCGCTCGCCGGAGCCCGCACCGGACGAGGACGGACCGGTGGAGACCCTCACCCGTGACCGGCGCTGCGGCGGCCCGCCGCAGCGCCCCGAGCCGGCAGCCCTCCCCGGAGGGCCGCTCGCAGCGGTCGCGCGGGGACTGCGGGACGGGTCCGTGGCGGACGAACACGTGCGTGGGGGGGGGGGGGGGGGGTTGCTCACGTCCGGCCCGGCCAGCCGTCGCCGGGGTGGGTGTGACGACGCTGGCAGTTGGTGACCGTTAAACAATACCCCAAGGCTTCGCGGTCAGGAATGGCGAAAGGGCGCCTCGGACCCGTACAGATGTGGGGGACGACACCCCTCCCGAGCAGCGGTGATGGTGCGTGATGGGCTCGTCATGGAGGGTGCCCGGCTGGTCAGCGCGCCGCGACCACCCGTCGCATGGCGCGACCGCACCGTCGCGCGTAGTAGTGCTGCGCTGCACGTCCCAGTGACCCGGCAGCACGGGTGTACCAGACCGCGGGACGGCTGAACGCGAGCACGGTCAGGTACACCTCTCCCTCCCGGTCCCGCTCCACGAGGAAGGCCTCCTCGCCCCGGACGGGGTGGCCGGGCAGCGTGCCGTACCCCCAGCCCACGCGCGCGGACTCCTCCACCACCCAGACGATCCGACACGGGGCGCGGAGCAGCCGGAGCCCGCCGAGGCGTACCACCACGGCCACCGGCACCCCGGGGGCCGCGCGCCCTCCACCGGCCTCGACCTCCACGCCGACCGCACGGTGCATCCGCCACTCCATGAGCGCGCGGGAGGCGCACCTGAAGGCGACCTCCCCCGAGCCCACGTGGGTGCGGACGCGCATCAGGCGGTAGCCCGGCGGCGGCAGCGCTCCGGTGTCGCGTGTCGCGCCGACCTCCGCGTAGGTGAAGCCCGGCTGCCGCCCGGCCGCGTGTCCCTGGTCCTCGCCCATGGGCGGCAGGGTATCGATCTGCGGGGCCGCGGCGGCGATCCGCGGAGCCGTTCGGCCCTCCGGCTCAGCCGTCCTGGCCGCGGCCGTGACCGCGGTGCGGGGGGCGGCCGCGACGCGCCGCCCGGCCGACGCCCCCGGCGCTGCGGAACCGGTCGCCGCCGGAGGCCGGCCCGGCGGGGTGGCCGCGGGAGGGCCCCTTCCTCGGCTGCGGGACATCCGTCCGCTGCGGCGGCGCCTCCCCGGCGACGGGATCGCGTCCCGCGGGCGCGTGGTCGGGCTCGGCGCTGTCCGAGGCACGCGGCCGGGGCGCCCCGTCCGTCTCCGCTCCCCAGCGGGCGACCACCCGGCCGAGGAGTTGGTCGTGGTCGAGTTCGGCGACGGCCAACGGCCGCGGCCCGGGCGGCGGCCCGCCGGCCAGTGCCTTCTCCTGCAACTGCGTGGTGCGCCACAGCAGGGCAACGGTGGCCAGGGCGCAGGCGATGAGGAGCCCGTCGGCCACCGTGAGCACCCGAACGGCGTTCTCCAGCGGGGCTGCCGCCGGGACCTTTCCCTGGGCCAACCGCCCGCCGGCCTCCGGGGCCGCCTCCCACCAGAGCCAGAACGCGAACGCGCTGACGGTGACCGTCGCGATCCACAGCAGCCACCAGACGTGGAGGACCACCCGGCCGCCGGTGGTCCCCGGCGGCCGGAGCTCGGCCAGCGTCCGGCGCGGGACGACGAGGTTGGCGACGGGCAGCAGCCAGCCGGCGTAGGCGAAGCCGCGTCGCACGGACGGGTCAGCGCCCGCCAGCAGCCGGGCGTTGCTTCGGGCGCGTCGGAACCACAGCAGGAAGAAGCCGGCCGTGAGCGTGCCCACCACCACCCAGGGACCCGTGGCGTTCTCCATCAGACCGGCCATCCGGGTGTCCTCCGGAAGCAGCGCTCGTTCCGCGGTCCGCCACTGCTCGACCGTCATGCCGGAGGGGTCGATGTCGTGCGACTGGGCGAGGTACGCCAGCTTCTCCCGTGCCGCGAGCAGCCGCCGCCAGGAGAGGACCGCGCAGAGCACCAGGAGGCCCGCGGTGACGGTCGACAGCCACCGCACCGACTTGAAGCGGCGCAGCGGTCGACATCGCGCGCACACCCCCGAGGCGGCATCGGCCTCACTGGCGCGGCACCTCCAGCAGCGCACGTGTCTCACCTCTCCCCGCAGCTCTCCCGCGTTCCGGCCGGACCGGTCCGCGAGAGCCCCCATCCATTCGAACACCGAGAGTAACATCCCCTGCCGGGAATGTCACCCGCCGTACACGACTGCCCGGTGTGCAGCGCGGAACACTTCACTTCCGCGACGGAGCGCGGGGAGAGCCGGACAGCCGGTGGCGACAACGCGGATGCCCCGGCCGGTGTCGGCCGGGGCATCCGCGGCGCGGCCGCAGGGCCGGTGCAGCTACCCGCCCGTGGGCCAGGAGATCTCGACGCGCCGGTTCTTCTGTCGCCCCTCGGCGGTGCTGTTGTCGTAGAGGAAGTACTCCTCGCTGTACCCGTTGATGTTGAAGGTGATGTCACCCGCGTCGTTCATCAGCTCGACGAGTGCCAGCTGGGTGTTCTCCGCGCGCTCGTTGGAGAGCCGGACGCCGAACTCGTAGGAGCCCTGACTGTCGGTGAACCCGAAGATGTTGACCCACTCGGGCTGCTCCTCCTCGATGGCGGCGGCGACGGCCTCCAGCGACTCCAGCGACTCCTCACCGAGTTCGGCCTCGCCCTCCTCGAAGAGCACCCCGGCCTGCAGCACGAACTTTCGCTGCCCGCCGGTCCGCTCCTCGCGGGTCTCGCCCCCGCCGTCGACCGCCGCCCCGCCGCCGGCGTCCTCCTCGGGCCGCCCCGGGTCGGGCTCCGGGTCCGGGTCGGGCTCCGGGTCCGGATCGGGCTCGGGCTCGGGCTCCGGCTCCGGGTCAGGTCCCTGGTCGTCGCCCTGCGGCGGCGCGCCGCCGCCGATCTCCTCGACCACGAACTTGATGTCGAGGACCCGGGCCTCGGCGAGCGTCGCGCCGTCCCCGAGCTTCAACCCGGGCGCGTTGGTGTCGACGTCCGGCATGGCCGGCTGCTGGTAGCCGGGCGGCTGCTCGTACGGTTCCTCGCCCTGGGCGAAGGCGGTGGGAGCACCGAACGCCAGCACGGCGACCCCGGTGCCGACCCCCACTGCCGCCCTGGCGGCGGGTCGCAGTCTCTCGCTCATGGCCTCGTGTCTCCTCAGCGGATCTCGAAGGTGGCGGGGGGCAGCTTGCCGATCTGGAGGTCGACCTCCGACGTCTCCGGCGCCGGGGCCGGGAACTGCGCGAACCAGTCGACGGTCTCCCCGGCCGCGATGTTGAGGTCGAACCGCGTGCACAGGCACCGGCCGCTGGTGTCACGGAGGATGAGGTACTTCTTCCCCTCCGACTTGGCGGTCAGCGACGCACCGGCCATGGAGAAGTCGTTGCTGGCGAGCTCCTGCTCCTGCCCAGCCCACGCTGCGGCGCCCCAGGCGCTGCCACCCCCGTTGTGCAGGGTGCCTTCCACCGTCAGGAAGCCGCCTTCCTCCCGGGCCGCCCGTGTGACCGTGAGCGTGATGCTGGACTCTCCCGTCACCTGGGCAAGCGTTCGAGGCTCCCCCTCCGAGTCGTCCCCGCCCCCGTCCTCCTCGGACGATCCCTCCCCGGCCGATGGCGTGCCGCCGTCACCATCGGCGGAGTCATCGTCGGAGCCGCCTCCGCCGCCGCAAGCGGTGAGGACCAGAGTCAACACAACGCCGAGGACCAGGGCGGTGAGCCCTGCTCGGGCCTTGCTCTCACGCAGTTCCATCTCGGAGGTTCCCTTGTCGATGAGCTCTTGAATTCTCAGTCTTCCAACTGAATGCGAAACAGGTCGCGAGGTTCGGGAAGTAGAGCCTGATCGTCGGGATCCAGGCCCCATCGGCCTTCCTGGCAGTCCAGTTCGGGGATCTCGACCCCCGCCAGCGACTCGCAGAGCGGAAGGATGACCGCCACCGCGCTGGCGGTCGCCGTGGCGTCGGAGGTACCCGGTATCACGGAGTCGCCCACGGTGTTCCGCGTCTCCACCGTGACCCGGTAGCCGGCTCGACCGACAACCGGCGCACAATCGGTCACCGTGGCGTTGTTGCGGGCCGCGAGGTCGGCCGCGGCCGCACATGCCGAAGCGGATTGAAAGTCGACCCCCTCGAGCAGTTCCTCGAGATCCGGGTCCTCCTCCTCCAGGATGTCCCGAAATCTGTCGTGCAGGCCGTCTCGAGCTTCACGCACGGCCGCCAGCGCGGCGGCGTCCGCCGCCGACTGGCCGCCGCTGCGCGTGACAGCCGCCTGGGCGAAGACGAAAAAGATCATGGCGATCAGCAGCAGTCCACTGACCATCCAGATGTACAGCGGGAAGATGCCGCCCCGATCGCCCCGGCGCCGGCTCAGGGGTTGAGAACTCGTCCGACCGCGCCTCGGATCGCGTCGGCCACCGCGGTGTGGAGGTTCAGCGCCACCACGGCGACGACGATCGCGGAGATGAGGAGCAGCAGCCCCGCGTACTCGACGAATCCGGCGCCGCGGTCGCGGTCGGCGTTCTTCAGGCGGCTCGACAGAGTGAGCCCCCAACGCAGCAGCTTTGTGCCCATGGTCGTTGTCCTCTCCGGACGGTCCCGGTCGTACTGCCGGTTCCCTACCCGCGAGTACCGGCCCCGCCACACGGTACTGCGGACGGATCGGTTCGGGCATCACACGGAGGCTGCGATTGGGCTTCGGTGGGCACGAGTTGGAGTCGGTCACTGCCATGTCCTCGCCCCCTCCCCGGCGGTCGCCGGAAACTTCCCTCGCCACTGACTGTCCCACACTCGGCACCCTCCGGTCACCGGTTGGCACGTTACGAATGCGAATACCGGCCGTCGGGCCCCGCCGTGCACCGGCGGGCGCCGGTGCGGTCCGGGGAGTGCGCGGGTGCCGGGCGGGAGGCTGCGGCGGGCCGGTGGGCGAACACCCGTTCCGTGACTAGGGGTTGAGGACTCCCAGCAGGTTGGTTCCCGATCCGAGGATCATGCCGGTCACGATGATGATCATCGTCGCCGGGACCATGAAGACCAGGGTCGCCATGGTCGCCTTGGGGATGGCCTTCGCCGCCCGGCGGCGGGCGTTCTGTGCGTCGGTGCGCCGCATGTCGTCCGCGATCTGGATCAGCGTGTCGGCGATGGGTGCGCCGAGTTCCTCCCCCTGCTGGAGCGCCGTGACGAACTGGTTGACCGCCTCCGACCCGTTGCGGCGCCGGAGTTCGTCGAACGCTTGTCGCCGTGAGACGCCCATGTCCATCTGGCGCAGCGTGATGCGTACCTCGTCGGCCCACGGGCCCTCGTACCGCAGTGACACGCGTTCCAGCGCCTGCCGGAAGCCGAGTCCCGCGGAGACCACGACGGCGAGCACGTCGAGGAAGTCGGGGAGGGTGCGTTCGATGGCCTCCTTGCGGGCTCGCGCCCCCTGCCAGATGAGGGCGTCGGCTGCGAACAGGCCGAACGCGAGGCCCAGTAGTCCGAAGAGCGGCCAGCCGGCGGCGAAGAACAGCAGCGCCACCGCGGCTCCGAAGAGCCCGTACACGGCCCGGCGGGCGGCGTACCGGTCCACCGTCAGCCCCTCGGGGTTGCCGGCCTGGTCGATGCGGAGCCGTTTGCGGTCGACGTTCTGCGGGCCCATCAGCCGCAGGACGGTCGGGGCCATCCGCATGCCCATGCGGTCGACGGCGGACCCGGTCGCCGTGGTGCGGGTGGAACCGACCTCGAGGGCGAGCGCCAGGTCGTCCGGCAGGGGGGTGCCGGCGCGCATCATGCGCCAGCCGGCGATGAGGCCGAGGACGGCGAGGAGCATCGCGAGGGAGAGCAGCAGGGCGGTCACGGCTGGCTCCTGACCGGTCGGCGAGGGGTTTCGGCGGGGGCGCGACGCGTGGCCGGGGCGGGTCGGCGCGCACGGGTGGCGGGGCCGGTCACACGTCCACCCGGCCGAACCGGCGGACCACGACGAAGCCGACGACGTAGAGCGAGATCGCGACGATCATGGCGATCTGGCCCGCCGCGCTGCCGGTGACGCGGCCGAGCGCGCCGGGGGCCATGCTGTTGATCATGAGGAGGGCGCCGAGACCCAGCGCGGGGACGGTGACGGCGGTGGCGTTGACCTCGGCGAGCAGGGTGCGGACCTCCCGTCTGGTCTCCTTGCGCTGCTCCAGCGTGTCGGTGAGGTTGCGGAGCGAGGAGACGATCGCGCCGCCCGCCCGGTTGGCGAGGATCAGCGTCGAGACCAGCACGTTGAGTTCGCGGGAGGGAAGCCGCTCGCCGAGCTCGTCGAGCGCCTCCTCCAGTGAGCGGCCCACGGCGAGCTGGTTGGCGACGGAGGCGAGTTCGGTGCGTGCGGGGTCGTCCATCTCCTCCGCCGCCATGGCCAGCGCGGTGCGGAGCGCCAGTCCTGCGGCGGTGCCGTTGGCGATGAGACGTGCGAGTTCGGGCAGTTGTGCGATGAAGCGCTCGGTCCGCTTGTTGCGCTGCCAGGTGAGGTAGACGTTGCCGCCCCAGAGGGCCAGCGCGGCGAAGACCGGCCCGAAGAACGGGGCGAGCACCACGGAGCCGACCAGGCCGAGGATCAGCACGGCCCCGGTGACGTAGACGAGGTACTCGCCGACCGTGAGGTCGAGGCCGGTCGCCGCGAGCTTGGTGCGGAGGCGGCGGCCGAAGCGGGTGCCGCGGACGCGCTGGTCGACGGCGGCGAACCGCCCGGAGCGCAGGTCGCCGCCGCGGGCTGCGGCGCCGGGCACGATGGGGTCGGCGGGGGTGGGGTCGGGGCCGGAGAGCCGGTTCATCAGGGACCGGTGCCGTGCCCGGCCGGTGGCCCAGCTGTGCAGGCCGACGACGAAGACGAGGGCCGCGACCAGTGCGACGGCGAGCGTGAGTTGCGGCAGGTGGTCGACGGCGAGCACGGTGGCGTCGGCGGGCGCCGCCGGGGCGCCGGTCACCGGTACGCCTCCCCGGTGTCGGGGCGGCCCGGGGGCGGGACCGCCGGGCCGAGCGCGGCCCGGCCGGGCGGCGCGTCGGGAGCGCCGGTCGGGTCGGGCGGACCGGTCCGGTACGGGGCCGGCAGCGGTCCGTCGGGGAGCACACCGAAGACCGGCGGGACCGACTCCCCCGCCTGGTGCAGCCGTTCGGCGAGCGCCCGCGGTACCGGGTGGTGGACGAACCGGCCCTCGGCCGCGCCGCCCTGGGCGAACGGGGCGCTGTGGAAGCGGGTGACCGGCACCACGTGGAAGGGGTCCTGCCCGCGGCTGGCGAGGACCGCGACCTCGGAGATGCGGCGAGTCCCGTCGGAGTGGCGCGTCAACTGCACCAGGACGTCCACCGCGCTGTTGATCTGGTCGCGCAGCGCGGCGAACGGCACCTGGAGCTCGGACATCGAGGCCAGGGTCTGGAGTCGGAGCAGGGCGTCCTCGGCGCTGTTGGCGTGGACGGTGGCCAGCGAGCCGTCGTGGCCGGTGGACATGGCCTGGAGCATGTCGAGGGTCTCGCCGCCGCGGACCTCCCCGACGAGGATGCGGTCGGGGCGCATCCGGAGCGAGTTGCGGACCAGGTCGCGGATGGTGACCTCGCCGCGGCCCTCGACGTTGGGCGGGCGCGCCTCCAGGCGGACGACGTGTCGTTGCTGCAGCTGGAGTTCGGCGGCGTCCTCGACGGTGACGATGCGCTCGCCCTCGGGGATCAGGCCGGAGAGCGCGTTGAGCAGCGTCGTCTTCCCGGAGCCCGTGCCGCCGGAGACGATGATGTTGCACCGGGCGCGCACGAGGGCGGTGAGGAGGACCAGCAGGTGCTGGTCGAGGGTGCCGGTGTGGAGGAGTTCGCCGAGGGAGAAGGCGCGGGGGAAGCGGCGGATGGTGAGGGTGGCGCCGCTGAGCGACAGCGGCGGGATGATGACGTTGACGCGTTCGCCGGTGGGGAGGCGGGCGTCGACCATGGGGTTGGACTCGTCGACGCGGCGGTTGACGGTGGAGACGATGCGCTCGATGGTCTGCATCAGCTGGTCGTTCGAGGCGAACCGCAGCGGCAGTTGCTCGACACGGCCGTCGCGTTCCACGAAGACCTGGTCGGGGCCGTTGACCATGATCTCGGTGATGGAGGTGTCCTCGAGGAGGGGTTCGAGGATGCCCAGGCCGAGTGCCTCGTCGACGACGCGGCGGATGAGTCCGGCGCGCTGCTGAGTGGAGAGGACCGGGCCTTCCCTGCTGAGGATGTGGCCGAGGACCCGCTCCAGCCGGTCGCGGCGGTCCGCCATGGCCATCGCCGACATCTCGGCGAGGTCGGTCTCCTGGAGCAGTTTGGCACGGTAGACGGCGACGAGTCGGCTGTCGCCCTGGTCGGTGCCGGTCGGTTCGTCGGGGGCGGCGAGCCGGGACCTCAGGCCCATGGGGTGTTCCTCCTCGCGGGGGCGGTGCGGCGGGGGTGGCCGGTCGTCGACCCGGGGGCGCGGACCGGCGCGGGTGGGGCTGTCAGTCGCACGGCATCGTCACCGAGCGGGAGGCCGAGCCGAAGCCGTCGACGAACGGCAGGACGGACGGTATCCGGACGCTGGCGGTCACGGTGGCGACGTCGGCGGAGCCGCCGCAGCCGGCGTCCAGCGCGTAGCCCACGGTCAGCCAGTCGCTGACGGCGGCTCGTCCCGCGCCCTGGTAGCGGTCGGCGATGTCGTCCTGCGAGGCGACGCGGGCCGCCGCGCGCGCGCCCGTGCCGGCCTGCTGGACGGCGTAGCCGACCAGGCCCAGTTGGATGCCGGCGAGGGCGACGATCAGCAGGACGGGGAGCCAGCCGGCGAACTCGACCGCCGTGACGCCGCGTTGCGCGTCGCGCCACGCCGGCGCGGGCGGCGGGCCGGTGGCGGGCGGGGTGTGCGTGGGCACCGGTCAGCCCTCCGCGGCGGCGCCGGCACGGCCGGGCACGTCGAAGGGCATGTCGAGGACGCAGCGGGTGACCAGCGCGATGCGCCGCGAGGGGGCGGGGCCGGCGAACCGTCCGGTGGCGAGGTCGTGGCTGCGCGCGGTCTCGGCGTCGAGGGCGGTGCGCGGCAGCAGGGTCGCCCCCATGCCGCCGGCGACGAGCTGGACGAGGGTGGCGAGACCGGCGGCGCTGGTGGCCGCCGAGTGGCCGTCGCGTCCCGCCTCGCGGCAGATCTCCAGCGCCTGGTCGCGCAGGCAGTGCCCCTGGTCGAGCAGGATGAGGTCGAGGTCGCGCAGCGCGTCGCGGGGGATGTCGCCGCGGCCGGCGAGGGGGTGGTCGGCGGGGGTGACCAGGCAGATGTCCTCGTCGAACAGCGGGAGTTCGTCCAGTCCCGGGACCCCGAGGGGCACGGCCAGCAGCAGCACGTCGAGCCGCCCGGCGAGCAGCCCGTCGAGCAGCGGATCGGTCTGGTCCTCGGTGACGGCGAGGTCGAGGGCGGGATAGGTGCCGCGGACGAGCCGGAGGACGGTGGGCAGCAGGTAGGGCGCGCAGGTCGGTATCACGCCGAGCCGCAGCGCGCCGGTGAACGGGGCGCGGGCGGCCTCCGCCTCCTCCATGAGTTCACCGACCGCGTCGAGCACCGCCCGGGCGCGACCGGCGAGGCGTTCACCCGCGGGGGTGAGGAGGACGCGCCGTGTGGTGCGTTCCACAAGGGTGATGTCGAGGATCTCCTCCAGCGCCGCCACGGCCCCGGAGAGGGCAGGTTGGCTCATCCCGATGGCGGATGCCGCCTCCCGGAAGTGCAGGTGCTCCGCAACAGCCAGGAACGCCCTGAGCTGCGACACCGTGGGAGGGCGCAGCCCCGTGGTCCGCACCGACACTGATAAACACTCCCGATCAGCTGAACAGATTCCGGCTATTTCCGTGATCAACGCCGATGTGACAGCGTGAGTCGCGTCCAACCCTCGGAAAGCCCCCGTAAGGGTACTTTCCCCGTGCAAGGAGATCCACGTTGCTCACCGTTGGTGACAAGTTCCCCGAGTTCGAGCTCACCGCCTGCGTCTCCCTCGAGCAGGGCAAGGAGTTCGACACCATCACCCACAAGTCCTACGAGGGCTCGTGGAAGGTCTACTTCGCGTGGCCGATGGACTTCACCTTCGTCTGCCCCACCGAGATCGCCGCCTTCGGCAAGCTCCAGGACGAGTTCGCCGACCGTGACGCGCAGATCCTCGGCTTCTCCCTCGACACCCAGTTCGTGCACCACGCCTGGCGCCGGGACCACGAGGACCTCCGCGACCTGCCGTTCCCGATGATGTCCGACGTGCAGCGCGAGCTCTGCTCCGACCTCGGCATCCTCGGCGCGGACGGCCTGCCGATGCGCGCCGTCTTCATCGTGGACCCGAACAACGAGATCCAGTTCTCCATGGTGACCGCCGGCTCCGTCGGCCGGAACCCCAAGGAGGTCCTGCGGGTCCTCGACGCGCTGCAGACCGACGAGCTGTGCCCCTGCAACTGGAGCAAGGGCGACGAGACCCTCGACCCGGTCAAGCTGCTCTCCGGCGAGTGAGCTGACCCCACGCAACGGGCGGTCCCCCCGCCGGCCGGCACGGCCGGCGGGGCGGGCGCCGCGCGCACCCCTCGAGGACACGGAGACGGGAGAACCACCATGGCCCTGGACGACCTGAAGGCGGCCGTACCGGCCTACGCCAAGGACCTCAAGCTCAACCTCAGCTCGGTGATCGGCAACTCCGAGCTGCCCGCCCAGCAGCTGTGGGGCACGGTGCTGGCCTGCGCCATCGCCTCCCGCTCGCCGATCGTGCTGCGGGAGCTGGAGCCGGAGGCACGGGAGAAGCTGTCCCAGGAGGCGTACACCGCCGCCAAGGCCGCCGCCGCGGTCATGGCGATGAACAACGTCTTCTACCGCACCCGCCACCTGCTCTCCGACCCCGAGTACGGCACGCTCCGCGCGGGCCTGCGGATGAACGTCATCGGCAACCCGGGAGTCGAGAAGGTGGACTTCGAGCTGTGGTCGCTCGCGGTCTCCGCCGTCAACGGCTGCGGCCAGTGCCTCGACTCGCACGAGCAGGTGCTCCGCAAGGCGGGCGTGGACCGCGAGACGGTCCAGGAGGCGTTCAAGATCGCCGCGGTCGTGCAGGCCGTCGCCGTCACGCTGGACGCCGAGGCCGCGCTGGAGTCGGCCGCCGCCTGAGCCGCACCCACCCCGGCGCCACGGGCGCAGTGCGGCGAGAGGGTCCGCGACACCTGTCGGTGTCGCGGAC
>NZ_JAAVJC010000083.1:0-5019 GCF_012033785.1 Streptomyces bohaiensis | reverse complement strand
CGCAGCAGGAGGAGACCATCGTGGCCGAACTGGCCGCGGTGCCGGGCCCCGCCGCCCGCGGGGTGCGGCGCTCAGCGCACCGTCATCTCGAACCACACGAGCTTGCCGGTACCCAGCCGGGTCGCTCCCCAGCGGCGTGCCAGCCGCTGCACCAGCACCAGGCCGCGGCCGCCCTCGTCGGCCGGCCCGGCCTGCCGCAGCCGCGGCAGCTGCGGCACGTCGTCGCCGACCTCGCAGCGCAGCGCGTCGGTGCGCAGCAGCCGCAGCGTCACCGGGCGCTCGGCGTACCGCACCGCGTTGGTGACGACCTCACTGACCAGCAGTTCGACCGAGTCCAGCAGGTCCTCCAGCCCCCAGCGGGTGAGGCTGTCCCGGACCTGCCGGCGGGCGAGCCGCACCGAGTCGGCGCGCGGCGGCATGCGCAGCAGCACCACGTCCTCCGGGGCGACCCCCTCGAACTGGGCGGCGAGCAGGGCGACGTCGTCGTCGCGGTCGCCGGGGCCGGCGATGTCGAGGATCTCGTCGCAGAGCGCCTCCAGCGGCGCGGCGGCACCGGGCCGGGTGAGGCGGGCGGTCTCGGTGAGGAGGGCGCGCAGCTGCTCCACGCCGGTGGAGACGTCCCGGCTGCGTGACTCCACCAGGCCGTCGGTGTAGAGGACGAGGGTGGAGCCGGCCGGGGCGGAGACCGTGCAGGTCTCGAAGTCGACACCGCCCACCCCGATGGGGGCGTTCGGTGGCAGGTCGACCAGTTCGGTGGTGCCGTCGACGTGGAGCAGCACGGGCGGCGGGTGCCCGGCACTGGCCGCGGTCAGGGTGTGGGCGACCGGGTCGTAGACGGCGTAGAGACAGGTCGCCATCCGGTCCTCGCCGAGCCGCTGCGCCTGCTCGTCGAGGTGGCGCAGCACCTCCTCGGGCGGCAGGTCGAGCCCGGCGAGCGTCTGCACGGTGGTGCGCAGCTGGCCCATGATCGCGGCGGAGGTCGTGGAGTGGCCCATGACGTCGCCGACGACCAGCGCCATCCGGCTGCCGGGCAGCGGGATGGCGTCGTACCAGTCGCCGCCGACCCGGGCCGACTCGGCGGCGGCGGTGTACCGGTGCGCGAGCCGCACCCCGGTGTGGTGCGGCAGCCGGTCGGGGAGCATGGTGCGCTGCAACTCGTCCGCGATGGACGCCTCGCGGTTGTACAGCACCGCCTTGTCCACGCCGAGGGCGGTGTGAGTGGCGAGCTGGGCGGCGACCTGGAGGTCGTCGGAGGTGTACGCGACGGTGTCCGGCCGGCGCACGAACACGGCGATGCCGTTGACGCGGCGGTGGCCGCGGAGCGGCGCCAGGACGACGCGGTCGCCGTCGGGCAGCTTCTCGGCGCCGGTCAGTTCGTGAAGCGCGTCGCGGGCGGTGTCGCTGTCGGCGAGGACGGGACGGACGTTGCGCAGCGTCTCGGCCAGCGGTCCGGCCGGGGCGTGCTCGACGCGGGTCGCCGCGTCGGCCAGCAGCGGGACCGGGCCGGCGCCGCTGCTCCGCCCCGCCAGCGCCTCGGGGACGCGGTCGGTGCGGCGCAGCCGCAGCACGTAGGGGGTGACGGGCTGTTCCTCACCGACGGGCAGCGGTTCGCGCAGATAGACGAGGATCGCGTCGGCGAAGGTGGGCACGGTGGCCCGGCACAGGCCGAGGATCGTCTCGTCGAGGTCGATGCCGCGCGCGATGCGGCGGGTGGCGGAGCCGACGAACCGCAGCCGCTCGGCGTGGCCGATACCGGCGGCGGGGACCCGGAGGTCGGGGACGGCCCCGGCCGGGTCGTGCGGTGCCCCGCGGCCCTCGGCCGTTCCGGTGCCCTCCGGCGGGCCGGGCGGCGCGGCGGTCTCGGTCCGCGCGTGCGGCATGGACGCGCCCTCCGCACGCTGCGGGGGTTCCGCCGTACGTGCCGCGGGGTGCGGTGTGGTCGGGTCCGTCACGGGGGTTGTCCATCCGTCCAGGTGGGAACTGGCGTGTGGGGCCGGGTTGTTGCGCTGGGAGGATCAGTGGGGCTCGATCCTACGATCGGGACGGGGGTGTCTTTCAAGAGGCTCCCGCACCCTCACTCATTATGGAGAAGCCTCAGCCGGTGCCCGGGACCGTCCCCGGTCGGTCCCAGTCGGGGGGCAGCGCGGGCAGTGTCCAGGCCGCGTCGGGGCGCCAGTGCTCCCAGCCGTCGCGGAACGGCCGGCCCCAGGCGTCGATCAGCGCGACGGCCGCACGGCCCCACTCCTGGACGCGCGCGGCCTGCTCGGTGGTGATGAGCCCGTCGAGCCGCGCCTGGCCGAACTCGTCCTCGTCCCGCCAGGACCAGCGGCGCGCCCGGTCGACGACGATGTCGAGGAAGTAGTCCTCGGAGTCGACCCCACCCGACCAGCGGGCCAGCGGCTCCTCGAGGTTGACGTACCAGTTGCGGAACTGCCAGCCCTCGTCCCAGAACAGCCACACCGACCAGGGTTCGCCGGGCCGCGCCAGCTTCAGCACGCCGGTGCCCTTCCAGCGGTCGCGGGTGACCACTCGCGGCTTGGTGTAGCGGGTCGAGAGGGGTTCGTGGTGGAGGGGGGTGCCGTCGGCGATGAGCGGGCGCACGCACTCGGTCCCGGGCGCGATCCACACCGCGAGCACCTCGGGGGTGTCGCACACCACGGTCATCGGACGGCAGATGTGGATCTGCGCGGAGCCATTGGCCCGGTAGCGCCACAGGATGTGGTCACCGGGCAGCCAGCGACCCGCTGCCGCCCCGGTGCGCTCCTCCGCTCTCGGTGTCGTCATGTGCGGAGCATATGACGACACCTCACCCGGGGTCGCCCTCCGTGACCGGACAGTGATCATCGAGTGGCGGTGGGTGCACGGCCGACGCGCCGGCGGGCGGGCCCCCGGGCGGCGCGTCGGCCCTGGTCGGTCCGCGAACAGCTCCCGGTCAGTCGCCGGTCGGCGGGTGGGTCATCGCCATGAGGTCGAGCGCGGCGTCCAGTTGCTCCTCCGTCAACCGCCCGTCGTCCAGGTACCCCCCGTCGACGACCGCCTGCCGGATGGTGACGCGCTCGGTCAGTGCGTGCTTGGCGACCTTCGCCGCCTCCTCGTAGCCGATGTACCGGTTGAGCGGGGTGACGACGGACGGGGAGGACTCGGCGTACTCACGGCAGCGGTCGGCGTCGGCCGTGATGCCGGTCACGGTGCGGTCGGCGAGCATGGTCGCGGCGTTGCCGAGCAGTCGCACCGACTCCAGCAGGTTGCGGGCCAGCACCGGCAGCATGACGTTCAGTTCGAAGGAGCCGGAGGCCCCGGCGGTGGTGACCGTCACGTCGTTGCCCACGACCTGGGCGCAGACCATCAGGACCGCCTCGGGAACCACCGGATTGACCTTGCCCGGCATGATCGAGGAACCCGGCTGCAGGTCGGGCAGGGCGATCTCGGCCAGCCCGGTCCGCGGCCCGGAGGCCATCCACCGCAGGTCGTTGCAGATCTTGGTCAGCGAGACGGCCACGGTGCGCAGGTGGCCGGAGGTCTCCACCAGCGCGTCCCGGGCGCCCTGCGCCTCGAAGTGGTTGCGGGCCTCGGTCAGCGGCAGCCCGGTGGCCCGCGCCACCTCCGCGACCACCGCGGCGGGGAACCCGGCGGGGGTGTTGATCCCGGTGCCGACCGCGGTGCCGCCCAGCGGCAGTTCGGCGAGGCGGGGCAGCCCGCCGCGCAACCGCTCGACGCCGTACCGGACCTGCGCGGCGTAGCCGCCGAACTCCTGCCCCAGCGTCACGGGCGTGGCGTCCATGAGGTGGGTGCGGCCGGCCTTCACGACGCCCGCGAACTCCTCGCCCTTCCCGGCGAGCGCGTCCGCGAGGTGCTCCAGCGCGGGGATCAGGTCGCGGCTGACGGCCGCGGTGGCCGCGATGTGGATCGAGGAGGGGAAGACGTCGTTCGAGGACTGGCTGGCGTTGACGTGGTCGTTGGGGTGGACCGGCTCGCCGAGCCGCTCGCCGGCGAGGGTGGCGAGCACCTCGTTCATGTTCATGTTGGAGGAGGTCCCGGAGCCGGTCTGGAAGACGTCGACCGGGAACTGGTCGGGCCAGCGCCCGTCGACGACCTCCTGGGCCGCCGCCTCGATGGCGCGGGCCCGCGGCTCGTCCAGCACGCCGAGTTCGGCGTTGACCCGCGCCGCCGCGGCCTTGACCCGGGCCAGCGCCTCCACGTGCGCGGCTTCCAGCCGCAGGCCGGAGACGGGGAAGTTCTGCATCGCGCGCTGCGTCTGCGCACGCCACTTGGCGTCCGCGGGCACCCGCACCTCGCCCATGGAGTCCCGCTCGACCCGGTGGTCGCCGCCGTTGCCCTCGATGTTCCCGCCGGTCCCAGTCATGCTCCCAACGTACCGCCGCGCGGGGGCCGCGGGCGGGGGCGCGACACGCCGGTGCGACCACCGCCGGAGGCGGTTCAGCGGTCGCGGCCGCCGGAGTGCGGCCAGGGCCCGGGGCGCGGGCCGGACCGTCGGCCGGGGGCGCGGTAGACGAGCAGGTAGCGCCAGAGCAGCAGGCGGCGGAGTTCGGCGCCGGGGAGCTCCCGGCGGACGGTCCGGCGGACCTCGGCGAGCGTCGCCGCGGGCTCGACCGTGGGCGGGGACGGAGCAACGGCGGGGCGGCCGCGCTCCCGCGCCCGGGCGCCGGCCCGCGCCAGCGCGTTGTACGGGACGGCGGCGGCGTTCCACAGCAGGTCGGCACCGGCCCTCTCGCGGAAGCAGCCGAGGACGACGAGGACGCCGCCGGGGGCCAGCGCGCCGCGCAGCCGGGCGAGCGTCGGCCCGAAGGGGACGTGGTGCAGGGAGGCGAGCGCGGTGACGACGTCGTACTGGCCGGGGCGCAGCGGTTCGCGGGTGATGTCGGCGACGCGGAAGACGGGCGGCGGGGTCGCCGGCGGCGGGCCGGCGGCCACGGCGGCCGGGAGGTGCGCGCCCTCCCTGGTCAGGGGGACGCGCGGCGGCGCAGTCGGCGGCGGCGGCGCGTGCGCAGGCAGCGGGGC
>NZ_JAAVJC010000082.1 GCF_012033785.1 Streptomyces bohaiensis | reverse complement strand
AGCCGCGGGAGCCCGCCGTCCCGGCGGAACCCGAGGAGGCACCGGCCGCTGCCCGCAGCGCACGCGCCCGGCGCACCGGCCCGGTGGTCGACCCGCGCCACCGCATCGCCCTGACCAAGACCACGACGGCCGCCGCGGCCTCCGTCCGCTCGCCGTCGGCCCCGCCCCGGGGCACCGGTGACGACGAGTCGGCCCTGCCCCCCGGCCGCAGCTCGCGCTCCACGCACCGCCCCTGACCGCTACGGGCACCGCCCGCCCCACTGGAAAGCCACCGTGGACCTCACTCTCACCACCGCCGACCCGCAGGGCCGGCAGACCGACCACCTGCTGGATCTGCCGGCCGACGCCACCGTCGCCGGGCTGGCCGCCGCCCTGGCCGGTGAGAACCGGGAAGCGGACGGCCCGCCGCCCGTCCTGTACCTCGACGGCCGGGCCCTGCGGCCCGACCTCCCCGTCGCGCACAGCGGCATCCGGGAGGGCGCCGTGCTGGGGCTCGGCGCCCCCGTACCGGCCGCCGGCCGGCTGCCCGCCTGGTCCCCGCCCGCCACCGAGCCGGCGCTCGTGGAGATCCGGCACGTCTCGGGCCCCGGCTCCGGCACCGTGTGGCGGCTGGGCCCCGGCAGCCACGAGGCGGGCACCGACCGGGGGTGCGTGCTGCGGCTGCCCGACGGCGGCGCGCCCGAGGGCGGGGTGTGGATCACCGTCCGCACCGACGGCACCCTCACCTTCCTGCTGCCCCCGGAGGCCGACCCCGCCCGGTGCGGGCTGCGCTCGCTGACGCCGCCGCCGCCCGTCGACCCGGAGACCGGTACGCCGCTCACCGACGAGGAGCCGGCCGGCCCGCACGACGGCGGACCCGGCGGCCACACCACCGCCCCGGACCCGCCCGGTCCCGACGGACTGCCCGTCCCCGAGGAGCCCCCGCCGCCCGGGGTACTGCCCCCGCCCGGTGACGACGCCGAGGAATGGCCGCCCTACGCCGATCTCGCCCTCGGCGACCACCTGCTGCGGTTCGGGCCGGTCAGCGAGCCGGACGCCGCCGTCAACCCCGCCGCCGACGGCGTGGGCCTGGAGTACAACCGGCCGCCGCGCATCGCTCCGCACCTGGACGCCGAATCGCTGCGGATGCCCGGCCCGCCCAGCAAGCCGCGCGACCGGGCGTTCCCGCTGCTGATGGTGCTCATGCCGCTGATCATGGGCATGGTCATGGTCAGTCTGTTCCGCAGCTTCTACTTCCTCATCTTCATCTTCTTCACCCCCCTGATGGCCCTGGGAAACTGGATAGCCGGCCGGCGCAACGGCCGCCGTGCCCACGCCGACGCGCTGCGGCTGTTCCGGCTGCGCCGCGCCTCGCTGGAACGCGAGGTCCGTCAGGCCAGCGTCGAGGAACGCGCCCTGCGCAACGTCACCTTCCCCGACCCCGCCACCGTGCTGCTGACGGCGACCGGCCCCGGCGCGCTGCTCTGGCAGCGCCGCCGCCACGACCCGGACCACCTCGCGCTGCGGTTCGGCACCATCACCCGCGCCTCGCTGCGCCGCATCACCGACTCCGCGCGCGAGAGCAACCACCAGACGGTGCACTGGCGACTCGCCGACGTGCCGTTCGCGCTGGAGATGACCGACCGCGGCGTCCTCGGGCTCACCGGACCCGACGACAGCCACCGCGCCGTCGCCCGCTGGGCCGTCGCGCAGAGCGCGGTGCTCCACAGCCCCCGCGACCTGCGGATCGTCGTCCTCACCTCCGACACCCACCGCGAGGACTGGGCGTGGGTGCGGTGGCTGCCGCACCTGCGCAACCGCCGCGGCGGCGAGGACGGCCCCGTCATCCACCTCGGCAACGACCCCGAGTCCACCGCGCACCGCGTCAGCGAACTGCTCGCCGACATCAAGGCCCGCACCGACGCCGCCCGTTCCCCGATGGGCGCCGCGCTCCACCGCGACGCCGACGTCCTCGTCGTCCTCGACGGCGCCCGCCGGCTGCGCGACGTCCCCGGCGTCATCGACATCCTCACCACCGGGCCCGGTGTCCGCGTCTTCAGCCTCTGCGTCGACGAACGCGAACGCCTCCTCCCGGAGGAGTGCACCGGCGTCGTCACCGCCACCGCCGGCCGCGTCTCCGTCCGCGTCACCGGCGCCCCGCCGCTGGACGACCTGCGGGCCGACCTCGTCACCCGCGACTGGTGCGAGCAGGTCGCACGGGCGCTCTCCCCGGTCCGCGACGTCACCCCGGACGGCTCGTCCGGCCTCCCCGACGAGGTGCGGCTGCTGCCGCTGCTCGACCAGGAGCCGCCCGACGCCGAGGCGCTCCTCAAGCGCTGGAGCCGCCGACCCGCCGAGACGGCCTTCGTCCTCGGTGCCGGCTACGAGGGCCCGTTCCGCCTCGACCTGGTGCGCGACGGCCCGCACGGCCTGGTCGGCGGCACCACCGGCGCCGGCAAGTCCGAACTGCTCCAGACGATGATCGGCTCGCTCGCGGCGGTCAACCGTCCCGACGAACTCACCTTCGTGCTCGTCGACTACAAGGGCGGCAGCGCCTTCCGCGAGTGCTCCCGGCTGCCGCACACCCTGGGCATGATCACCGACCTCGACGGCCACCTGGTGGAACGCGCCCTCGCCTCACTGGCCGCCGAACTCCGCCGCCGCGAGCGGGTGCTGGCCGCCGCCGAGGCGAAGGACCACACCGAGTACCGCGCCCGCCGCGCCCGCGACCCGCAGCTCCCGCCGCTGCCGCGACTCCTCATCGTCATCGACGAGTTCGCCACCCTGGTGCGGGAACTCCCCGACTTCGTGCCCGGCATGGTCAACCTCGCCCAGCGCGGCCGCTCCCTCGGCCTGCACCTCATCCTCGCCACCCAGCGTCCCGGCGGCTCCGTCAACAACGAGATCAAGGCCAACACCAACCTGCGGATCTCGCTGCGCGTCACCGACCGCGCCGAGAGCCAGGACATCATCGACGCGCCGGACGCCGCCAACATCTCCGCCGCCACCCCCGGGCGCGCCCTGGTGCGCCGCGGCGCGACCGCCCCCGTGCCCGTCCAGTCGGCCTGGGCCGGCGCCGAGCGCGCCACGGACGCCGCCGTCGACGCCCCCGCCGAGACCAGCGACTCCCGCCCCGTGCGCGGCACCCGCCTCACCTGGCAGGGACTGGGCCGGGCGCCCCAGCACACCGGCGACGACCACGACGAGGAGCTGCTGCCCACCTCCGGCGAGGAGCCCCCCACCGACCTGCGGGCCCTGGTCACCGCCATCACCGAGGCCACCGAGCGGCTGCCCGACTTCGCCCAGCAGCCCAGCCCCTGGCTCCCGGCGCTGCCCCGCCTCATCGACCTCGACGACCTCCCGCCGGCGCCCCCGCCGCGCGCCGGGGCGCTGCCGGTCGTCCCCTACGCCCTGCTCGACCTCCCCGATCTCCAGGAACGACGCCTGGGCACCATGGACCTGGAGACCTTCGGCCACCTCTACGTCGTCGGGTCGCCCCGCTCCGGACGCACCCAGGCGCTGCGCTCCATGGCCGGGGCCGCCGCCGGCATCCTCAGCAGCGCCGACCTCCACATCCACGGCATCGACGCCGCCGGAGGCGGCCTGCTCGCCCTGGAGGAGCTGCCCCACAGCGGCGCCATCGTGCCCCGGCACGACTCCGAGCGCCTGGAGCGGCTGCTGCTGCGGCTCGCCGCCGAACTCACCGAACGCCAGCGGCAGCTCTCCTCCCGCGGCTGCGCCGGGATCTCCGAACTGCGCGCCGCGCTGCCCGAGGCCGAGCGCCCCGCGCACATCCTGTTCCTCATCGACGGCTGGGACGCGCTCAGCGCGATGCTCGACGACTACGACGGCGGCCGGCTGTACGGCGAGATCGTCCGGCTGCTCCGTGAGGGCGCCGCCGCCGGCATCCACGTCGTCGCCACCTCCGAGCGCATCCTGCTCGGCGGCCGGCTCGCCGCCCACAACGACCGGCGGCTGCTGCTGCGGCAGGCGGAGAAGACCGACTACCAGCTGGCCGGCATGAACCGCAACCAGGTGCCCGACCACGTCCCGCCGGGCCGCGGCTGGCACGCCCCGGGCGGGGTCGAGACCCAGATCGCCCTGCTGCCGGGCCCGCCCGTCACCCCCGACGAGGCCGGGGAGATCGAGCAGGCGCTCCTCGCCGGGGAGCGTCCCGCACCCGACCAGGCGGAGGCGCTGCGGCGCATCGCCCGCAAGGCCCGCGACCGCGACAACACCGTGCCCGCCGCCCGGCGCCCCTTCCGCGTCGCCGAACTCCCCACGCTGATCGGCTACCAGGAGGTCGCCGACCGCATCCCGGAGGAGCTGCGCCGCCCGCTGTGGGCGCTGGTCGGCGTGGGCGGTGACGGCGCCACCCCGCTCGGCCAGGACCTCGCCGCCGGCGGCGGCAGCTACCTGGTCGTCGGCCCCGCCCGCTCCGGGCGCTCCACCACGCTCGCGACCATGTGCGTCTCGCTGCTGGTCGGCGGGACCTCGCTGGTCGTGATCACCCCGCGCGACTCGCCGCTGCGGCGGCTGGGCGTGCACGACCTGGCGCGGGTGCTGCCCGACCCCGACCCGGGCGTGGACGAGCTCCAGGCGGCCCTGGACGCGCAGAACGGCCGGCCGACGGTCGTCGTCATCGACGACGCCGACCTGCTGATCAACGCCCGCGCCGACAAGCTGCTGCGCAAACTCGCCGTCTCCGGCCGCGACGCGGGACAGGGGTTGATCCTCGCCGGCTCCGCCGACTCCTTCGGCGCGCTGGGCTGGGTCTCGGCCGCGCGGCGCTCGCGGCAGGCGATCCTGCTGGGCCCGAAGTCCATCACCGAGGGCGACTTCATCGGCGCCCGGCTCTCCGCGGACCAGGTCCGCATGCCGCTGGTCCCGGGGCGCGGCTGGACCGCCGGGCCGGGCGGCCTTGCGGTGGCGGTGCAGGTCCCGCTCACCGTCTTCGAGGGGTGAGACGGGGGGGGGCCGAGGCGCCCCGCCGGTGCGGCGTCTGCGCCGCACCGCCCCCGGTCCCGTTCCCCGGTGACGGGGGAAGCGGTCACTGCATGTTGGCGCGCACCGCCTGGGCGATGTCGGAGTCGGAGTCCTGCATGCCCTTCGACAGGCTCTCGAACGTCTCCGCGTACTGCTTGATCGCACCGGCCGACTCGGTGAGCTGCTGCGTGAACTGCGTGTACGCCTCGGTGAGCGCGGGGCTGGCCTGGTCGAAGACCATGCCGTTCTTCAGCAGGGCGTCGACGTCGTCGCGCAGGGTGCTCAGCTCGTCGCTGATGTCGTCGAGCTTGGTACCCATGACCGAGGTGGCACGGGTGATCTCGGCGTAATCAAATTTGACATCGGCTGCGTCCGACACGGTTCCTCCGTCGGATAGGTGACGTGCCGGTGTTCTCCGGTCCCACGTCGGTTCGGGCTGGGGGAAAGCGGGGGAGGCCGGCGCCGCCGGCCGCCGGGATCAGGCGCTGCGGACCTTGTCGGCGACTTCCTTGTCCATGTTCTCGACCTGCCGCTTGATCTCCCGGAACTGCTCGGCGTACTGGGTGATCGCGTCGGTCGCCCGGGTCAGCTCCGTGGTGAACCGGTCGTACTGCTGCTGCAGCGCCGGGCTGGCCTCGACCAGCACCAGTGCGCTGGCCAGCAGGTTGTCGACCTCGGTCTTCGCCTCGGTCATGCGGGGGACGAGTGTCTCCTCCACCGCGCTGTCCAGCTTGTTGGAGACCCTTTCGATCTCCGCGTAGCTGAGGCTGATGTTCGCCGCCATGGCAAGTGCTCCTCGTCGTGCGGTGCCGTTGTCGGGGATGGGCCGTGCGCGTGCCGCGCGGCACGCGCACGGCAGGTCAGTCGTCCTCTTCCCACTCGTCGCCGGGGCCCGAGCGGGTGTAGCGGGTGACCTCGCCGTCGCCGTCGGTCGAGGTCATCACACCCGACCCGTCCTCCTCGATGGTGACCTCGGAGGTGATCGTGGTGCCGTCGGCGTAGGTGGTCGTGGTGGTGAAGTCGCGGGCGTCGAAGGTGACGCCGTCCTTGGTGACGAACTGCGGCGACGTCTCGTAGACGGTCTCGGAGGTGAAGGACTGGCCGTCGGTTGTCGTGACCTCCGTCGTCTCCTTCATGATGTTGTGGTCGTCGTCGAGTTCGACCTTGACGTTGGTGACGCCGTTCTCGTCCTCGAAGGAGAACTCCGTCGGCGGCTCGTCGGAGGGGCGCTCCCCGTCCGGCCGGTCCCCGGGCGGCGACGGCGCGTCGGTGTCCTCGCGCCAGGTCTCGCAGAACTCCGGCGGGGAGTCCGCCCGGCAGACCTGGCCGATGTCGGCGTCCGGGTTGGCGTCGAAGTACTCCTTCGCGCCGATCTCCTCCAGGTAGTCGTTCCACTCCTCGGTGGCCGAGTCCCACGCGTCCCACTGCGCCTTGGAGTTGCGCCAGTTGCTGATGCCCAGCGCCTGGCTGGTGACGCCGCTGCCGCCCGCCAGCTGCGCGTCGGCCTCGAAGAAGACGTTGGAGACGCTGGCGAAGATCTCCGCCAGTTCGTTGAGGCCGTCCTTGGCCTCCTTGGCGCGCTTGGCCGAGTTCTCGTAGAAGCGGTTGAACGCCGTGCCCAGCTCCGTGCTGCCGAACACCGCGCGGCGCTCCGAGGGTGTGGACTCGCCCACCGTCTTGAACTCCCCGGAGGCTCCGCCGCTGTCCGCCGTGTTGGCCAGCGACTTCATCTGCTCCTGCGCGCGGTGCAGGGCGGAGTAGTCGATGGAGAAGTCCGCCACGGTCGGCCTCCCGCCGGTGTCGTACGCGTCGGGCCACGCCGCTGGTGGCGCGCCCCGGCCCGCCCGTCGACGGACCTGTTCCACCCTCTCTACGCACCAGCGCGCCCGCCGGTTCACCTCCCGGCGCAGATCACTCACCGCACCCGGCCGACCCCGCTGCGGCAGCGGCACGGCACGGCACGGTGAATCTTTCGCGATCTCCGTTGAACCGGCAAGGGCTCCCGTGCGTAGATGCTTCAGAGGAGACGGAAGCGGTCGCCGACAGCGCGGAGGAGGGAACCGGCACGATGCCCAGGCCCGACGACTGGAGCGCTCTCGGCCGCAGCAGCGACCCGACCCCCGGCGACGCCGACCGCATCGACCAGCTGATCACCGATCAGGAACAGCTGATCGAGATGGCCAAGACCATCGACCAGGGCTTCACCGACGTCCTCCAGACGACCAACGGCGCCTTCGTCGGCCACACCGCCGACGCCCTGCGCGACGCCATCGACGGCAAGCTCCGCAACTACGTCGCCTCCTTCCGCACCGCCCAGGAGACCACCCAGGGCGCCCTGCGCACCTACGTGGAGGTGCTGCGCACCGAGCAGCGGCGGGCGGACGACGCGCTGTCGGAGGCGGCGGGGCTGGACGAGGACGACGAGTCCGGGCGCTCCACCCAGCAGGGCATCGCCGAGGACGCCGAGAGCAACGTGGACGCGGCCGCCGCGGTGGCCGCCGCCGCGATCCGCGAGGCCGCCAGCAGCATCCAGACCGTCATCGACCCGTGCGACGAGTTCTGGAAGGCGCTCCAGTGGATCGCCATCATCCTCATCATCCCGGCGATCCTGCTGGGCGGGCCGGTCGCGCTGCTCGCCATCGGCCTCAACATCGCGCTGCTCATCAAGACCGCGGTCGACTTCTCCCGCGGCAACGCCAGTGTGACCGAACTGGTCCTGGCGATCGTCGGTGTCATCGCCCCCACCACCAAGGGGCTCAACATCGGCAAGCTGTGGACCGGTCTGCGCGGTCTCGGCAGCTCCGGCATCAGCGGTATGCGGACGTTCTTCGGGCTCGGGGCCAACGGCTTCGGTCTCGGCAGCCGCCTGATGTACGGCATGGGGAACTCCGTCCGCAGCGCCGCCATGTGGATGCGCGGCTCCAACGGCATCTTCACCATGGGGCCCATCGCGCCGTTCCGGTACATGCACCAGGCGGCGAGCTTCTCGGTCATCACCAACATGGGCGGCTTCACCTTCGCGGCGATCCGGGGCGCGATCACCATCGGCCGCTTCGGCGCCAACATGGGCCGCTCGATGATCAACGGGGTGGCCGGGTGGAACTGGCTGCGGCTGGTGACCCCGGTGGCCGCCGACGAGATCGCCGTCCTCGGCCTGCGGGGCGCCGCGCGCGTCGGCTTCATCGACCGCGGTCTGCTCGGGCGGTTCCGCTACGGGTACGACGGCGGGCAGTTCCTCGGCGCGGCCAGCAAGGTGTCCGGCGTCAGCTCCGGCGCGATGGACCTGTTCCGGGTCGGCCCGGGTACCGGCGGCATCCGCGCCGACCTGGCGTTCGGGTCGATCCTCGTCCCCTCGGGGGTGGCGACGATGCCGCCCGGGCTCGGCGGCTTCGGCGGGCAGGTCGCCCGGCCCACCATCCCGCAGTTCGGCGGCGGCGTCGGGTCGTTCACCCCGCCGACCGTGCCGGGCGCCGGGGGCATCGGCGGCGCCATCACCCCGCCCGCGCCGGGTGCGTTCACCCCCGGCGGTATCGGCACCATGCCGCAGATCGGCGCCATCGCGCCCGGTTCGGTGACCGTCCCCTCGATCGGGATGAACATGAACGGCACGCCGATTTTGGCGCCGCCGCCCGGCACCTCGATCGTGGACGTCAGCATCGGCGGCACCAGCATCCCGCCGACGCTCGGTCAGTTCTCGCCGGTCGCCCCGAACGGGAACTTCGTCGTCGCCCCGGCCGGCGGCTCCATCGGGATCGGGCCGACCACCACCCCGGTGACCATCAACACCGCGGACCTCGGTGGGACGGTCGGCGCCGGTCGTGTCGAGATGCCCTCGGTCTCGACCGCCATCGTGGACATGCCCGCCACGGTCCGCCCCGTCACCGGCGGCGTCGACAACCCGGCGCTCTCCGGCGTCGGTCAGGTGTCCGTCCCGACCCCGGGGGGCGCGGTCGCCGCCCCCGTCCAGGTGCCGTCCGCGGCCGTGACCACCCCGGCCATCTCGATGCCGTCCGTCAACGTCGGTGCGGGGCTGAACGGTTCCGCGATCGGCGTCGGCCAGGTGAACGTCGGCTCGGCCGGGTCGGTGCAGATCTCCGTCGGCCAGATCGACATGCCCGCCGTCGGGGCGCGGATCGTGGACACCCCGCCGGCCGCCGGCGGCGTCGCCTTCACCCCCGCGATGCCGGCGCCGGGGGCGGTCGGGATCGGCGGCATCGGCGTCGGCGGCATCGCCCCGGGCGGGGTGGCGCCCGGAGCGATCACCCCGGGCGCGGTCGTCCCGGGCACCTTCAGCCCCGGCGCCGTGACCCCGGGTACGTTCACCCCGGGCACGGTGGCGCCGGGCAGCTTCGCACCGGGCGCTGTCACCCCGGGCGCGCTCGCCCCGGGCGGGCTGGGCATGACGACACCGCCGGTGGTCGGCATCACCCCGGCCTCCGTCACGGTCGGCGCGCTGAGCCTGGGCATCTCGCCCGGCGTGTTCACCCCGGGAGCCGTCGGTCCCGGCGCGCTCGCCCCGGGGGCCGTCGGCACCGGCGCGCTGCCGCCCGGCGCGATCGCCCCCGGGTCGGTGGCGCCCGGCGGCGTCGCCACCGGCGGCCTCTCCGGCGCGCTCACGCCGGGTTCGGTGCCCTCCGGAGCGGTCACCCCCGGGGCCGTCGCCGCGCCGAACGTCACCCCGGCCGCGGTCCCGCAGGCGGTCACCGACCTCGGTGTCCCGACGCCGGGGGCCGTCGGCGTCGGAGCGGTCACCCCGGGGCTGACGCCGGGCGCGGTCACGCCGGGTGCCGTGACGCCGGGCGCGGTGGCCCCGGGTGCGGTGACCCCCGGCGCTGTGACACCGCCGGCCGTGACGCCGGGCGCGGTGACCCCCGGTGCCGTCGCTCCGGGCGGCATCGCACCCGGCGCCGCCCTCGGCTCCGTCACCGTCACGCCGGGTTCGGTTACACCGGGTTCGATCACGCCGGGTTCGGTCACACCGGGGACGGCCACTCCCGGTTCGGTCTCCACCCCGGGCAGTGTCCCGGGGCTGACCAACGCGTCGACTCCCGGGTCCGTCACCCCCGGCGCCGTCACCCCCGGGTCGATCACCTCCGGCTCCCTCACCCCGGGAACCGTCACCCCCGACTGGCTCAACCAGGTCAACCAGAAGCTCTCCCTGGTCGATGTCGGCTCGGTCGGCTCCGCCGGCGCCCGCCTCGGGGACGACGTCTCCGTCGCCGCCCCCGGCGTCACCAAGCCCCTGGCCGACGGCTCCGCCATCGGCGCCCCCGCCGTCCGCGGCGCGGACGGCACCGTGGCGCCCGCCACCGCACCCGAACTCCCCGCGGTCCGGCCCACCGAGGGCGTGCCGGTCCCCGCCGTGCCCGGCGGGGCGCTCGCCTCCGGCGTGACGCCGCCCGGCGCCGTCCTGCCGCCCGCCGCGGCCTCCCCGGCGCCCGGCGCCGGCAGTACCGCGGTCCCCGCCGCGCCCGGCGGAAAGGTCACCGACATCTCCGGTGCCGGCGGGCTCGGCCACATCGACCTCGCCGCGCTCGCGCTGGGCCGCCCCGGCCGCGTCGGTCCGCCGACCACCGCGACGCCCCCCGCGAACAGCGCCCCGGCGCCCACCGTGCCCGCGCCCACCGGCAAGGACGGCACCGGGACCGTCGGCGCCCCGACCGGCAACGGCCTCACCCCCGAGCTCCGCGACCTCCTCGGCATGGGCAAGGCCCGTACCGACGACGCGTTCGTGCAGCAACTCCGCCAGACCCGGCCCGACCTGTTCCAGCCGCAGGTGTGGACCGTCCTGGACGGCACCCCGCCGGTCACCCCCGCGCGCGTCGAGGGCGGGCCCTCGGGCACCGCCACCGTCGAGACGGGCGGCACCGCGCCGCGCGGCGTCCACCCCGAGGGCACCGAGCTCACCGCCGTCACCCGCCCCGGAGGCGGCCCGGTCTCCGCCACCCCCACCGGCGGCGACGTGCCGACGCCACCCCCGGCCGGCGGGCTGCACCACGCCGCCGACGAGGGCCCCCCGAACCTCTCCGCCTCGGTGGGCGGCCAGGACATCACCGTCGGCATGGGCACCAGCGGCCTTCCCGAGGTGCTCGGCGGCAGCCCCACCATGCGCGCCGAGCAGATCGACGGCGGCGGCTTCCGCGTCGTCGACGACCTCGGCCCGCGTCTCACCCGCAGCTGGGAGCTGGCTCCGGGCACCGGGAACGGCCCCGTCACCATCACCGGCCACGCCGACCTGCGGCTGGCCCACCCGGGCGGCGAGGTCCGGATCACCGCCCCGATCAACCAGGCCGGCGGCCCCACCGACGCGTGGCGCGTCAGCGACCACGGCGCTCTCACCGCCGCACCCGCCGTGCGTACCGTCGACGGCCAGATCTCCCTCTCCACCGGCCCCGGCACCTCCCGGATGTTCGACCCGGCCACCGGCAACCACACCTTCGACGTCACCGCCCTCACCGGCGGGGTCCCCGACCTGCGCATCCTCCGCTCCGCCTCCGACGGCGGACTGCACCTGCGCGGCTCCGACGGTGTCCCCACCGGCGGGTGGCTGGTCACACCCGAGGGCGGCCACTGGGTCGTCACGCCCAACCGCGGCCCCGCCGCACCCGCCGGCGGCGAACTCCACATCCACGCGCTGGACGGCTCCCTCGTGCAGCACGCCGTCCGCACCGCCGGCGGCAACCTTCCGGGCGGCTTCCTGCGGTACCCGGAGGCACCGGGCGGCGCCCACGTCCTGACCCACCTGGACGGCACCCCCGTCCCCGGCGCGCACATCGACGCCATGCCGGGCGGCGCGCACCGCGTCGAGCTCACCCACGACGGCGGCTCACGCACCCTGGTGCTGGACGGCAGCGGCCGCCACACGCACGACGTCAACGCCCTCACCGGGGCCGGCGGGACCGACATCAACCGGTACCTGCACCGGCCCGTCGACGGCGGCGCTCCGACGGTCCACACCGACGTCGGCGCCCCCGTGCGCCACCACGAGATCGTCCCGATGCCCGGGAGCGCCGGACACCGCCTGCACTTCGAGAGCACCCACATCGTCGTCGCTCCCGGCGGCGGCCGCACCCACGACGTCACCGTCCTCACCGGGGGCGGCGGCGCCCCGCACCACGTGCACACCGCCGTCGACGGCGGTCCGCTCCGCCTGCTGCGCGGCGACGGCACCCCGTCGGGCGCCACCGTCGACCTGGACAACGGCGTCCTCCACGTCGCCCGTCCCGGCAGCAACCTCGTCGACGTCCACGCCCCCGGCGGCACCTTCACCCAGCACGCGCTCCCGCTGCGCGGCGACCTCCACGGCCAGTACGTCCAGCCCCCGGCCGGCGGCGCCCCGCCCCGGCTCACCGAACCCGACGGCTCCGTCGTGGGCGGCTCCTCCGTCACCCGCCTGGACGGCGACCTCGGCTACCGGGTCACCCGCGCCGACCTCGACGTCGCGGTCGACGCCGGCGGCGCGCGGACCCACACCATCGCGGTCCTCCCCGCGGGCGCGGGCGGCGACGTCCGGCACCTCTACCAGCCCGTGGGCGGCACCGGCCTGCCCGAGGTCCGCACCGGCACCGGCGGCCCCGTCGCGGGCAGCCAGGTCGTGCCCGTCGACGGCCTCGGCCACCGCCTCCAGTTCGGCGACAGCCACATCGTGGTGGCCCCCGGCGGACGCCACACCCACGACGTCACCGTCCTGCGCGCCGGCGGCGCCGACCTCGGCCTCCACCTGCTGCGCCCGGTGGGCGACGGCGTCGCGCCGGCGGTGCGCGCCGCCGACGGTGCCGCCCTCCCCGGCCACCACGTCACCGTCCGCCCCGGCGGCGCCGGGTTCGACGTCACCGGCGGCGGCCACATCCGGCGCTTCGGCGCCGACGGCACCCAGCAGATCGACGCGGTGCGGGCCACCGGCCTCGACGGCGCCCAGCTCAACCAGGCCGTGGAGATCATGCACGGCGGCCGCACCGTCCGGCTCGTCGACAACGACCTGGTGGCGGTCCCCGACGCCCGGGTCGTCCGCACCGACGGCGGCGGCTACCGCGTGGACAGCCCCGGCGGCGGCGTCGAGTTCCGCCTGCTGGACGGCAACGGCAACGTCACGCACGAGGTCCGCGCCGGCACCGCCAACGGCACCCTCGACGTCGCCACCCGCGACGGCTCCTTCACCGTCGTCAAGCTCTCCGACGCGGCCGAGAGCGGCTACATCCGCCCCGGCACCGCAGACGCCAACCCCGCGCTGCTCGACGGACGCCTCGGCACCGTCGGCGGCGCCACCGTCACCCGCCAGGCGGACGGCACCTTCCGCGTCACCTCCAACGGCGGCGTCACCACCGGCGAGTTCAAGGTCTACGACGCCGCCGGTTCGCTCCGGACCCAGCAGATCAACGTCCTCCACAACGGCGCCCTCGACGGCGGGAACCTCCGCCTGGAGATCACCCACGCCGCCGACGGCACCGGCACCTGGAAGGTCGCCGGTGCGGGGAACGGCCTGCCGTCCTGGTACAAGTCCGGGACCGTCGACGTCAAGGGCGCCGAGAACGGCCGCATCCGCCTCAACACCGCTGGCGACACTCTCTACTTCGAGCGCCGGCTGCTGCCCGACGGCAACCACCTCGACGTCCGGCTCCGCGGCGACGGCCCCGGCCCCGCCCGCAGTTGGCACGAGGTGGACCCCCAGGGCACCGTGGTGCGCCACGGCGACCGGACCGTCGGCTCCAGCCAGCGCAGCTGGATGGACAACGACGGGTTCACCCGGGTCCGCCACATCCAGCAGCTCCCCGACGGCGGTCACGTCGTCGCCGACGCAGGCCGCCCCGCCGGGCTGCTCGGCACCGGACCGGAGACCGCCTGGTTCCGCTACGACGCCGACTTCAAGCTCGTCGCCCGCGGCGAGCGCACCTGGGGGCCGGGCGGCGGATTCACCGACCGGATGGTCCACCCCTCCACGGGCAACACCGTCGTCGTCCACGAGAAGTGGGGGCGGCTCAACACCTTCGACAACGTCGGCCAGCTCCGTTCCGTGGAGATCAAGACCGGCGGCATCCCGTCCGACGACTTCCTGCGCCACTCCGCGCACGGCAAGGAGACGCAGGTCTCCCAGGCACTGCCCGACGGCACCCGCCTGGACAGCATCCGGCTGTACGAGCAGCGCCCGCCGGCCTGGTGGCGCGAGATGACCCTCTCCCAGCACAACTCCCAGCTCTTCAGGGAGATGCCGCACCTGCGCCGCGACGGTCTCCTCCAGGTGCATTCGTGGACGGCCGCCCCCGCGGCCGGCGGGGCGGCCACCGACGGCCTGCGGTTCGTCTCGCGGGACGGCGCCACCGTCGACCTGGCCGCCAACGGGGAGCTGATCCGCTCGACCCGCAAGCTCCCCGACGGCAACACGCTGACCCACGGCGACCTCGTCAAGCTTCCGGACACCGCCACCACCGTCACCCCGGCCGGCGGCCGCCCCTACCGTCCCTGGTCCGAGGGCGACGGCAACCTCAACGGGCACCGCACCTTCCAGCAGGGCGACTTCACCGTCGGCCTCCCCGGCCGCGGCGACGGGGGCATCACCGCGGGCGACATCCGCTGGCAGGACCGGTTCTCGCCCAGCGCCACCAGCGGCGACTGGTACAGCCCCGCGGCCCGCAACGACTGGCGCGTCGCCCGCACCGGTCTCAGCGACGGCTCGGTGGTCGAGTACCGCCTGCCGCCGCAGACCCGGGCCACCGACGACGCCGGCAACGCCGTCGTCATCGACCGCCGCGGCCGACTCGACGCCGCCAACGCCGACTGGACACGGTTCGACCACCACGGCACCGTCATCGGCCGTGCCGACACCTGGAACGGCACCAAGGTCACCGCGTTGGACAACCGCACCTGGAACGACGGCGTCAACAGCGGACCCCGCAAGCTCGCCATCGAGAACGAGATCGGCGGCAAGCGGTACTGGGACCCGGAGTCCTACCAGGACTTCACCCCCGGCCCGAACGGCGAACTCCTCCGCGAGTTCCGCATGCTGGGCGACGGCGTCACCGTCCGCGCCTGGCGCACCGCCGACGGCACCTGGACGTGGAACAAGTACGACGCCCACGGCGCCCTGCTCGACTTCGGCGGCCACCAGGTGACGCGGGTCCGTGAATGGACCGGCACCCCCGGCGCCCCCGGCAGCACCTGGAAGGACGTCGTGGTCGGCCCCCGGACCGGCGAGCCCGTCGTCATCCAGGAACTGCCGGTCAAGAAGGTCACCCACACCCTCTCCGACCACCTCAGCGACCCCGCCGTCCGCCCCCGCGAGTACCACGCCACCCCGGGCGAGAACCTCACCCAGAACCTGGGGGAGTGGCGCGAGTTCCACAACGGCACCGTCATCCGCTCCATGAAGAAGCAGCCCGACGGCAGCTTCCTGGAGCAGGAGATGTTCCACAACCAGCTGCGCCGCTACGCGCCCTCCGGCACCGACAACTCGCTGCCCGGCTTCGTCATCGGCGAGCGGACCGTCTCCGGGTACGTCCGCGAGGTCGACACCTTCGGCCGGATCACCATCCGCACTGACGGAACGGCCCCCGGCGTCAGCCAGCTCGGCGACACCCAGCCCAACCTCAGCGGCATCGGCCGCGACAACGCGCCGGACACCTTCTTCCAGGAGTACCGGGGACACAACCGCAAGTTCAAGGACCCCAACCGGCAGCAGTGGTCCTCGCCGACGCCCGGCGAGTCCGCGTACACGCCGTTCGCCCCGAAGGTCGGCTCGGCGCTGGCGTCGGAGTTCGTCCAGGAGTGGCTGACCGACTTCACGATGTCGCTGGCGGTCTACGGCATCGTCGCCGCGGCCACCGGCACCGACTTCACCCACAACGACGTGCTCAAGGCGCTGTTCGGCGCGACCGTCGGCGCCACCATCAAGACCGGCCTCTCCGGCATCCACTTCGCCGCCAACCGCGGCGGCTGGCGCAACCACATGTCGCAGACCGACACCGGCTTCCACCCCAACCGCCCCACCGGTGACGACAACTTCATCGGCGAGTGGGCCGGCCGCGAGAAGCCCGGCCGCTGGCGCGGCGCCACCTACGAGTTCGGCCTCGGCATCGCCTCCGGCGCCATCGGCGGCCTCGTCGTCGGCAGCGCCAACGCCGCGATCTTCGGCGTCAAGGACGCCAACGGCAACACCGTGTACCTCACGGGTCTCGACGCGCTCCGCGAGGGCGGCTTCGCCGCGGCCTCCGGCACCATCGGCGGCATGACCACCGGCCTGACCCGCACCGTCTTCCAGCAGATGACCGCCGGACGCCAGTGGCACCGGGCCGGGTTCTTCGACGCCATCGTCTTCCCCGCTCTCGGTAAGCTGCTGGACAAGAGCATCGGCTTCCTGTTCATCTCGCCCGCGGTGCGGCTGGACAACCCGCCCGAGTGGTACGGCACCCCCGACCCGCCGGCCGGCCAGTGAGCCGCGCATCCACCAGCCACCACCGCACGACCTCCCCGCACCACCGAAGTCCCGAAAGGCGGTGACCGATGGCCCTCACCGTCCCCACCACCCAGATAGCGGCCGACCTCACCCTGACCGTCGCCCCCCGCGGCCGGTCGGCGCACCGCACCATCGCCCGCGCCCTGGCCGCCGCGCCCACCACCGGCTCCGTCGCGGTGGCCGTCGCCGCCGGCGAGTACCACGAGAGCCTCCGGCTGGACCGCCGCGTCAGCCTCTACGCCGCCGACGGCCCCGGCACGGTCACCCTCACCGCCCCGGCGGGCCTCCCCGCGCTCACCGCCGCCGCCCCCGGCTGCCTCGTCACCGACCTCGTACTGCACGGCACCGACCCGGGCGACCCCGTCATCGCCGTCGCTGACGCCGCCGGCCTCATGCTGGAGGACTGCCTGGTCCGCCACGGCCGTGTCACCGTCGCCGGCAGCCCCGCCTCCCGCACCGCCGACCCCGGGCCCGAGATCGACCCGCCCGACCTGCGCGCCCTCCTGGAGGCCGACACCGCCGAGGGCGAGGACAGCCTCGCGCCCTCCCTGGCGGCCGCGCTCGACGACCCCGTCGGCGGCGGCGTCCTGGTGATGCGCCGCACCCGACTCCGCAACGCCCGCCATGCCGCGCTCCACCTCGACGGCGACGCCCGCGCCCGGCTGGAGGAGGTCGTGGTGGAGTCCGTCGACGGCCTCGGCGTCGTCCTCGCCGGGGCCGCCCGTCTGACCGCCGACGGGCTGCTCACCCGCCACGTCTCCGGCACCGCGCTGCGCACCCGCGGCCGGTCGCTGCTGGCCGCCCGCGAGGCGCGGCTGCTGGCGCCGGGCCGCAACGGGCTGCTCTGCCAGGACGGTTCCGCGGCGCTCCTGCTCGACGGCCGCGTGCACGGCGCCGGGCGCTCCGGCGCGCAGGCCGAGCACGACAGCGAGGTCGAGGTCGCCGGGACCCGCATCGACGGTGCCGTCGGCAGTGCCCTGGCCGCCACCGACCGCGCCCGGCTCACCGCCCGCGACTGCCGGCTGCGGGAGCCCGGCGCCAACGGGCTCGTCGCCCTGGGCGACGCCGACGCCCGACTGGAGGGCACCACTGTCTCCGGCAGCGGCTACAGCGCCGTCCACGCCGCCGACCGCGCCCGTGTCACGCTCCGCGCCTGCCGGTTGGAGGCGAGCGCCGAGCACGGCCTCGCCGCCGCCGACGAGGCGGGCGTCGAGGCGGAGGAGTGCACGGTCGCCGACGCCGCGATGAGCGGCGTGCAGGTCGAGACCGAGGCCCACGTGACGCTCACCGCCACCTCCGTCGACGGCGGCGAGCACGGCGTCCGGCTGCTGTCGAGCGCGCCCGCCCGCCTCACCGACTGCGCGGTGCGCGGCCAGCGCCGCAGCGGCGTCGAACTCGGCAGCGGGGCGGACGCCACGCTCACGGCGCTCCGCGTCGCGGAGACCGGCAGCGCCGGGCTCGTCGCCACCGCCGGCTCCCGACTGGACCTCGACGGCGGCGACATCACCAGCACGCACGGCACCGGCCTGGTGGTCTGGAAGGGCGCCGAGGCCAGGGTGCGCGGCCTGCGCGTCAGGAAGCCCGGCAAGAACGCCATTCTCGTCGCGGACGGCGCCGCCGGCCGCTACGACCACTGCGACCTGCACGGCGGCGGTTTCCCCGCGCTGCACGTCGGTGCCGACGCCTCCCCGCTGTTCACCGGCTGCCGGGTCTTCGACTGCTCCCGGGACCTGACGGTCGCGGACACCGCCGCGCCCGTCTTCGCGGACTGCCGGTCGATCCGCGTGACGACGCCGGCGATGCCCACCGACAGCCCCGACCCGGACGGCCCCGACGGCCCTGCCGGACCGGGGGGCCCGGGCGGACCCGCCCAGGCCGGTCCGCCCGGCGCAGGGGGGCCCGACGCCCCCGGCACGACCCTGAGCTACACGTACGACAACCTCGGCCGCAAGACCGAGCTCCGCGAGGGCGGACCGGACGGACAGCTGCGAGCCACCTGGCAGTACGACACCGTCACCGG
>NZ_JAAVJC010000081.1 GCF_012033785.1 Streptomyces bohaiensis | reverse complement strand
AGCAGGGACTGTTCCAGCCGGAGGACACCCCCGAGCAGAAGGCGGCGCTGGCGCGGCTGGAGACCGCACTCGCCCTGGTCGAGGGGTGGGTGGACGCGGTGGTGCACGCCGCCGCCGCCGCTGACGGGCCCGCCTGCCGCACCCCCGCCCGCCCGCGGTGACCGGCGGGTGGGGCGGCGCACCGGCCCGGGCCGCCGGTGGGGGAGCATGGTGCGCATGAGGACCGAGGAGCCCATCCGTCTGCTGGCCGTCCGCGAGACCCCGATCTCCCTGGACGAGGTGTTCGACGCCGTCCCGCACACCGAGGCGGGCGGCACCGCGTTGTTCGTCGGCACCGTCCGGGACCACGACGGACACGCCGACGGGGCGGCCGTCACCTCATTGGCGTACGAGGCGCACCCCTCCGCGGCGGCTCGGCTGAGGGAGGTCGCGGAAGCCGTCGCGGCCGACTTCCCGGTCCGTGTGCTGGCCGCCGTCCACCGGGTGGGTGAACTGCGCGTCGGGGATGTCGCGGTCGTCGTCGCGGTGGCCTGCCCGCACCGCGAGGAGGCATTCGCCGCCTGCCGCAGGCTCATTGACGACCTCAAGCGGGACGTTCCCATCTGGAAGCACCAGACGTTCGCGGACGGATCACGGGAGTGGGTGGCCGCCTGCGAGTTGCCGTGAGCGCGCCGGTGCGCCTCGCCGCGGACACCTCCGCCGGGCCCCGGGGGCGGCGTCCGGAGCGGTTGCAGGACCCCTTGCACGGGACCAGCGTTGGTCTTCCGGCAGCACAGGGAACTGCTTCTGGGACGGTCCAGGTGGGAGGTACTCATGGCGGCGTTGGTCTGGTTGTTCTTCCCGGTCATCGCATCACTGCTGGCGGCGCTCTGGGGCTCGTGGGCAACCCGCAGGCGCTCGGGGGTCGGTGGCGGGCGCGACGCGTCGGGGGTCCGGGGTCACGAGGCGTTCCGCGCCGCGATGGAGCGGCCGACCCGCGTCGGGGAGCGCCCCGCTCCCGCGCCGGCGCCGACCCCGCTGACCTCGCCCGCCCCGGCGGACGGCTGACGGGGCCATCCCGTACTGTCGATCCATGCCACGCCGCATCGCCACCCTGCTGACGTCGGGACTGCTGCTCCTCGGGCTGCTGTTCGCCGCGCTGCTGGTGAGGGTTCCGTACGCGCAGATGTCCCCGGGGCCGACCGTGAACACGCTCGGGGAGCACAACGGGGTGCCGGTGCTCGACATCACGGGCACCGAGACCTACGAGACCTCCGGTCACCTCAACATGACGACGGTGCGCGTCACCGGCGTCAACTACCGGATGTCCGTCGCGGACGCGATGCGGGGCTGGCTGTCGCCCCGCGCCGGGGTCGTGCCCTACGAGACGCTGTACCCGGACGACCGCACCGCCGACGAGGTCGACCAGGAGAACGCGGAGGAGTTCAGCCGCTCGCAGGAGAGCGCCAAGGCCGTCGCGCTGCGTGAGCTGGGGTACGAGCTGGAGAGCGAGACCATCGTGGACTCGGTCGTCCGCGGCGGCCCCGCCGAGGGCGAACTCCGCGCGGGCGACGTCATCCTGGAGGTCGACGGCGAGCCGATCGACGAGCCCGCGCAGGTCGCGGAGGTCGTGACGCGCCACACCGCCGACGAGAAGGTGGTCTTCACCGTGCGGCGCCCGGCCGACGAGGAGGAGGCCGCGGCCACCGCGGCGAGCGACTCCGCGGACGAGGGCGCGGACGAGGGGGCCGACGAGGTGCTCGACGTCACCGTCACCACCGCGGCGGCGGAGGACGACGGCCGGGCGATCGTCGGCATCCAGGCCGGCACCGCCTACGTCTTCCCGTTCGAGATCGACATCGAGTTGGCCGACGTCGGCGGCCCCAGCGCCGGCCTGATGTTCGCGCTCGGGATCATCGACAAGCTGACGCCCGAGGACCTCACCGGCGGCACGTTCGTGGCCGGGACGGGGACCATCGCGGAGGACGGCCGGGTCGGGCCGATCGGCGGCGTGCTGATGAAGACCATCGCCGCCCGGGACCAGGGCGCCGAGTACTTCCTGACGCCGGAGGCCAACTGCCGCTCGCTCCGGGACGGCAGCGCGCCGGACGACCTCACGCTGGTGTCGGTCGGCACGCTGGACGACGCCCTGACCGCGCTGGAGCACATTCGCGCCGACGAGCCCGGCGAACTCACCACCTGCGACGACTGACCGCCGCCGCCTCGCGCGACGGCCGTGACGGACGGGCCCGGTGCCGACGCCGACCGGCGTCGGCACCGGGCCCCGTCTGCCTGCCGCGAGGGGCCGGTCAGGACTCGAAGGTCGCAGCCAGCGCCTCGGCCAGTCCCGGCACCAGGTCGCGGCCGGTGAGGACCTCGGTGTCCGCGTCCTTGGCGCGGAGCCGCACCGCTGCCTCCCGTTCGCCGTCGCGCAGCACGCCCACGGTCATGCGGACCTCCTGGCGCTCGGGGTGCTCGGCGACCCACGTGGTGAGTGCGTCGATGTTCTCCTCCTCCCGCAGCTCGTCGGGGACGGCGGCCTCCGCCTCGGGCGGCAGCATCAGCCGTTCCACGGTCAGCGCGCAGCCGACGACCGCGTCGGGCCAGGCGATGGTGGCGAGGAACTCGTCGAGCGGGGCGTCCGGCGGCAGTTCCTCCTGCTCCACCGGTGTGAGCGAGCCGCCGATCGGCTCCTCCTGCGCGGGGTCGAGGCCGAGACGGTCGGCGAGGGCGGGCTCCTCGGAGCGGAGCCGGGCGGTGTCCACGAGGGCGAAGAGGCGGGCGGGCTTGTCCCACCCGAGTCCGGAGACGTAGCCGTCGATCTCCAGCACGGCGCGGGTGAGTGGTGCGGTGGCCATCTGACCTGCCCCGGACGGGGCGGAGTGGGTGTTGTCCATGTCTATATCGTGCCGTGACCCACCCCGGGAACGGGAACTGAGTAAAGCTTGAGTAAGTTACTAGGGTGGGCTTCCCCCTAGCCCAGATTCATCCGCTGCGAATCTCAGAGGTGCGCACCTTGGCTTTCCAGATGCCGGACCGGGGCTCGGGCGGCCCCAAAGGTCCGAACGGGCCCAGAGGCCCACGTGGCCCCGGAGGGCCGGGCGGGTCAGGAGTACCGCGGTTCACGGTCGGGCGTCCGTCGAGGGGCGCCAAGACTCTGTTGATCACCGCGGCCATCCTTGCCGGCCTGGCCATTCTTTTCGCGATGTTCGCCGGGTTCTGGACGGACCTGCTGTGGTACCAGTCCGTGGACTACACGCGGGTCTTCACCACACAGCTGTTCACCCGGATCGGACTTTTCGCCGTCTTCGCCGTCCTCATGGCGCTGGCGGTCGGGTTCAACATCTGGCTGGCTCACCGGATGCGTCCGCCGCTGAGCGGGATGTCGCCGGAGCAGCAGAACCTCGACCGCTACCGGATGAGCATCGCACCCTACAAGAAGTGGGTGCTGATCGCCGTCTCGGTCCTGGTCGGCCTGGTCGCGGGCGGTTCCGCGGCCGGTCAGTGGCGGACCTGGCTGACCTGGGTCAACGGCACGTCCTTCGGCGTGACCGACGCCCAGTTCGGCCGTGACATCTCCTTCTTCGCCTTCGACCTGCCGTTCTATCGCTTCCTCCTCGGTATCGGGTTCGCGCTGGTCGTCGTCTCGCTGATCGCGGCGGCGGTGACGCACTACCTCTACGGCGGGATCAAGGCGTCCAGCCCGGGCAACCGGATCACCGCGGGCGCCACCGGCCACCTCTCGGTGCTGCTCGGTCTGTTCGTCTCGCTGAAGGCCGTCGCGTACTGGTTCGACCGGTACGGACTCGCCCTCAAGAGCAGCGACTTCCGCAACGCGGACGGCTGGACGGGTCTGCGGTACGTGGACGCCAACGCCTACCTGCCGGCGAAGACGATCCTCACCATCATCGCGATCATCTGCGCGGTGCTCTTCTTCGCCACCCTGTGGCGGCGGATGTGGCAGCTCCCGGTGATCGGCCTGGGGCTGATGGTCCTCTCCGCCGTGCTGATCGGCGGGGTCTACCCGGCGCTGGTGCAGCAGTTCCAGGTGCGGCCGAACCAGCAGGCCGTGGAGACGCCGTACATCGAGAAGCACCTCGCGGCGACCAAGGAGGCCTACGGCATCGACACCGCCGAGAAGGAGTCCTTCGGACGCCAGGAGGCCGCGGCGGTCACCGACGAGAACCGGCAGGAGCTGCGCAACAGCGTCAGCGATGCCGCCTCGATCCGCCTGGTCGACCCGAACGTGATCTCCCCGGCCTTCCAGCAGCTCCAGCAGATCCGCGGCTACTACCAGTTCGCGAGCACGCTGGACGTGGACCGCTACCCCTCGGCCGACGGCCAGGGCGACCAGGACACCGTCATCGGTGTGCGTGAGATCAACATCGAGCGCCTGCCGGACCGGAACTGGATCAACGACCACTTCCGCTACACCCACGGCTTCGGCGTGGTCGCGGCCAAGGGCGACGAGATCCTCGGCAACGGCACCCCCTCCTTCACGGAGAAGGAGCTGCCGCCCGTCGGTGACCTCGGCGAGTACGAGCCCCGGATCTACTTCGGCGAGGCGACCAACCACTGGTCGATCGTCGGCGGTCCGCAGCCCGAGCTGGACTACATCCGCGGCGACAGCGGCACCGACGAGGAAGCGGCCGACGAGGCCGCCGAGGGTGAGGGGACCGAGGGCGAGGACCAGGCCGAGTCCGAGGAGCCCACCGAGGAGCAGCCCGCGAGCTCCGGCGAGGAGCAGGACTACAGCTACACCGGTGAGGGGGGCGTCGGGCTGAACAACTACTTCCGCCGCGCCGCCTACGCCCTCACCATGGGCGAGCCGCAGATCCTGTACTCCGGTGCCATCGGCGAGGGTTCCAAGATCCTCTACAAGCGCACCCCGCAGGAGCGTGTCGAGGCGGTCGCCCCGTGGCTCTCGCTCGACGGTGACCCCTACCCGGCGGTCGTCGACGGCCGGGTGCTGTGGATCGTGGACGCCTACACCACCTCCAACGGCTACCCGTACTCCTCCCGCACGGTCCTGGACCAGGCGACGGAGACGGCGCTGACCGACGCCCAGCGGCAGGTGCTGGCGCAGCAGAACCAGATCAACTACATGCGCAACTCCGTCAAGGCGACGGTGGACGCGTACAGCGGTGAGGTCGTCCTCTACGAGTGGGAGGAGGACGAGCCCGTCCTCCAGACCTGGAAGAAGGCGTTCCCGGGCACGGTCACGCCGAAGGACGAGATCAGCGAGGAGCTGCTGGCCCACCTCCGGTACCCGCAGGACCTCTTCAACGTCCAGCGGGACCTGCTCCAGCGCTACCACGTGGACAGCGCCAGCCTGTTCTTCGCGGGCGGTGAGCGCTGGGTCGTGCCCCAGATGCCGGGTGAGTCCTCGGGCACCGTGGTGCCCTCGTACTACCTGTCCATCCGGATGCCGGACCAGGACCAGCGGAGCTTCTCGCTGACCACCACGTTCAACCCGCGCGACCGTGAGACGCTCGCCGCCTACATGGCGGTCGAGGCCGACGCGAGAAGCGACGACTACGGCAGGATGCGCATCCTGACGCTGCCCAACAACACGACCACACCAGGTCCGCAACAGGTGCAGTCGCGATGGAACGCGGAGCCGGACATCGCGCAGCAGATCAACCTGCTGACGCGGGGCGACTCCCAGGTGGACTACGGCAACCTGCTGACGATTCCCCTGGGCGAGGACGACCTGCTCTACGTCGAGCCGCTCTACGTCCGCGGCGCGGGCGCCAACTATCCGCGTATGCAGATGGTGCTCGCCTCCTACGGCGACGAGTTGGCGTTCGAGCCGACGCTGGGCGAGGCGCTGGACGTGCTGTTCGGGGTCACCGAGTCCGGCGACGAGGTGGAGGCCACTCCGCCGGCGGACCCGGACGACCCGGACGCCGGGCAGGACGAGCAGGAGCCCGACGGCTCGGAGACACCGGCCGAACTCGCGGGCGAGCTCTCGGACGCCATCGAGGAGGCCGAGCAGGCCTTCGCCGAGGGCGACTGGGCCGGCTTCGGTGAGGCTCAGGACCGGATCAAGGAACTGAGCCGCCAGCTCGACGAGGCGCTGCGACCGGAGGGGTCCGACGAGGACTCCGGCGACTCCGGTGACACGCCGTCGGACGAGTGACGCCCCCGCTCGCGTGAGGTCACCGCCCCGCGCTGTGGTAATGTTTCATCTGTCGCCAAGGGGAAACCCGAGGCGGGAGGCCCCCGAGAGGGGACCACGGCGCGGGGTGGAGCAGTTCGGTAGCTCGCTGGGCTCATAACCCAGAGGTCGCAGGTTCAAATCCTGTCCCCGCTACCAGGTGGACGAGGGTCCGCATCCGAAAGGGTGCGGGCCCTCGTTTCGTTGTGCCGGCAGACGCGGGAGAGGGGTTCCGTCGCCTGCCGCGTGCGGGGGGGCGGTGGACGGCCGCAGGCAGGGGTCCGGGCCCGCCGGCCGGGCGGCGACCCGCTGCCGGCAGGGGCGGCAGCGGGCGCCTGCCCCGCGGCTCTCCGGAGCCGCCGGGTCAGGCGGTGAGCAGGGCGTCCAGCTGGCTCGGTGCCAGGGCGTGCTCGATGACCATGAAGGCGGCGCCCTGGATGCCGGCGTGGCCGTCGGGCCCGGCCTGCACGATCCGCAGGTGCTCGGTCGCCAGCGGCAGCGACCGCTGGTAGACGACCTCCCGCACCCCGGCGATCAGGTGCTCGCCGGCCTGGGCGAGTGCGCCGCCGATCACGACGACGGAGGGGTTGATGAGGCTGACCGCCGTGGCCAGCACCTCCCCGATGTCCCGGCCCGCCTGCCGGACCAGGCGCAGCGTCGGCACGGAGCCGCTGCGGGCGAGCGCCACCACCTCGGCGCTGCCGCGGGCCGGCACGCCCTGTTCGGTCAGGCGCGCGGCGACCGCGGCGCCGCTCGCCACCGACTCCAGGCAGCCGATGTTCCCGCACCGGCACAGGACGTCCGCGACGTCCGCGTCGTGGGGGAGTCGCACGTGCCCCATGTCGCCGGCGACGCCCTGCGCGCCCCGGTGCAGCCGGCTGTCGATGACCAGGCCGCTGCCGATGCCGGTGGCGACCTTGACGAGAATGAACTGCGACTCGTCCGGCCAGTTGGTCCGGTGTTCACCGAGCGCCATGATGTTGACGTCGTTGTCCACCAGTGTTAGCGCGTCGATGCGGGAGCGGACGAAGCCGGGGACGTCGAAGCCGTCCCACCCGGGCATGATCGGCGGGTTGGTGGGGCGTCCGGAGGAGAACTCCACCGGCCCCGGGAGTCCGATGCCGATGCCCAGCAGTTCGCCGGCGGAGCGCCCCAGCGTCGCCAGCAGCTCCAGTCCGCGTTCCTGGAGGTGGCCGAGGACCACCTCGGGCCCGCGGTCGATGTCGATCGCCTCGTCGTCCTCGATCAGTACCTGACCAGCGAGGTCGGTGACGGCGAGCTTGACGTGGGTGGCGCCGACGTCCGCGACCAGGACCACGCGGGCGTCGGGGTTGAAGGCGAAGAGCGAGGGCGGCCGCCCTCCGGTCGAGCGCCCCTTCTCCGCGTGGCGCAGCAGCCCCGAGTTCATGAGCAGGTCCACGCGTTCGGCGATCGTGGACCGTGCGAGCCCCGTCTCGGCCGAGAGCTCCGCACGGGTGCGGGGTCGGCCGTCCCTCACGAGGTCCAGCAGTGCGGCTGTTCCGACCGTGGCGTTGACCGCGAAGAGCGGCAGCGGTCCACTGGCGGAGGTGGCGGTCATGACGTGCCTTTCCATCCGATGCCGCAGTCACGAAGGTGGGGGCGTTCACGGTACAACGCCCTGATCTTCCTCCATGCCGGAGCATACCTTCTGACAGGTAAGGCTGAACTTTCTATTGACCACCGGCAAAAGTGGCCCTACGTTCATGCGCCATGGGAGCCGCACACCAGGCGCCGGACGAGTCCGCGGGCGCCAGTGACCATCAGCCACTGCTGCAGATGCACGACATCGTCAAGCACTTCCCCGGCGTCAAGGCGCTGGACGGCATCGACCTGGACGTCCGGGCGGGCGAGGTCCACTGCCTGCTCGGCCAGAACGGGGCCGGCAAGTCGACCCTGATCAAGGTTCTCGCCGGTGCCCACCAGCCGAACGCCGGCCGCATCACCTGGCGGGGCGAGGAGGTGCGGCTGCCGAACCCGCAGGCAGCCATCAAGCTCGGGATCGCCACCATCTACCAGGAGCTGGACCTCGTCGACGGCCTCACCGTCGCCGAGAACATCCACCTGGGGCACGAGCGCCGCAACCGCTGGGGGCTCAACGCGGCCGGTGAGTCCAACGCCGCCGCGGCGGAGCTGCTCGCCCGGCTCGGCCACCCCGAGGTCTCGCCCACCACCGAGGTGGGGCGGATGTCCGCCGCCGGCAAGCAGATCGTCTCCATGGCTCGGGCCCTCTCGCACGACGCGAAGCTCATCGTCATGGACGAGCCCTCGGCGGTCCTGGACCAGGAGGAGGTCGGCCGGTTGTTCCGCGTCATCCGCGACCTCACCGCCCAGAACGTGGCGATCGTCTACATCTCCCACCGCCTGGAGGAGATCCGGGAGATCGGCGACCGCGTCACCGTCCTCAAGGACGGCCGCACCGTCGCCACCGGACTGGAGGTGGCGGACACCCCCACCAAGGAGGTCATCCGCCTGATGACCGGCCGCTCCATCGACTACGTCTTCCCCGACCGCGGCGAGGGCGCGCCCCCCGGCGACCCGGTGCTGCGGGTCGAAGGGCTGGGCCGCACCGGCGAGTTCAGCGGTGTCAGCTTCGGGGTGCGCCCCGGGGAGATCGTCGGCATCGCCGGCATGGTCGGCTCCGGCCGCTCCGAGATCCTGGAGACGATCTACGGCGCCCGCAAGCCCACCACCGGCAGCGTCACGGTCGCGGGCAAGCGGCTGCGGCCCGGCCGGGTGGGTGCCGCGATGGCCGCCGGCATCGGGTTCGCCCCCGAGGAGCGCAAGAGCCAGGCGCTGGTGCTGGCCGACCCGATCTACCGCAACGTGACGATAGCGAGCCTGCCCCGGTTCACCCGGCGCGGCTTCATGGACTCCGACGCCGAGCGCAAGGCGGCCGCCGACAGCACCGGCACGCTCGATCTGCGCCCCAACGACGTCGAACGCGCCGCCGGGACCCTCTCCGGGGGCAACCAGCAGAAGGTCGTCCTGGCGCGCTGGCTGCTGCGCGACTGCAAGGTGCTGCTGCTGGACGAGCCCAGCCGCGGCGTGGACGTCGGTGCCCGCACCGAGATCTACGCCCTGGTCCGGTCGCTGGCGGCGAGCGGCATCGCCGTCGTCGTGGTCTCCAGCGAGATCGAGGAGGTCATCGGCCTCTCCGACCGCGTGCTGGTGATTTCCGACGGGAGCCTGGTGCACGACTGCCCGGCCGACGAGATCGACGAGCACCAGGTGCTCGACATGGTGATGGAAGGTGAGGTGGCGTGAGCCTCCAGACGAGTGCCGTGGAGTCCGGCGACGGGCCGGACCTGCGCAAGGACGTGCCGGAAGGGAAGGGCGCTGCCGGTGGCGGTCTCCGCGACCGGGTGACGACCCTGCTCTCCGGCTCCGCGGGCCGCAACCTGGGCCTGGTCATCGCCCTGCTGCTGCTGTGCCTGATCGGTCTCATCACGGCCGGTGACCGGTTCGCCAGCCTCGACAACATGATGACCGTGCTGCGCCTGTCGTCGGTGATCGGCGTGGTGTCGATCGGGATGACCTTCGTCATCATCGGCGGCGGCATCGACCTGTCGGTCGGCGCGATCATCGCGCTGGCGTCGGTGTGGGCCTCCACCCTGGCCACCCAGGCGATGGCGAACGACACCCACTGGATCGTGATGGTCACCACCGCGCTGATGGTGGGAGCCGCGTGCGGTCTGATCAACGGGTTGTTGATCGCCTACGGACGCATGGCGGCCTTCATCGTCACCCTGGCGATGATGGCCGCGGCACGGGGCCTGGCGGAGATCATCGCCGGCCGGCGGACGCAGGTCGTCTCGGTCGGTCCGTTCCTGGACTTCTTCCGGGGCTCCCTCTTCGGGGTGCCGCGACTTGTGATCATCTTCGCGCTCGTCGCGATCGCCGGCTGGGTCGTCCTCAACCGCACCGCCTTCGGCCGCCGCACGCTGGCCGTCGGCGGCAACCCCGAGGCGGCGCGGCTGGCGGGCATCAACGTCAAGCGCCACCAGACGATGCTGTACGTCCTGCTCGGTCTCGCCTGCGGTCTCGCCGCGGTCATGCTGATGGCCCGCACCACCGCCGGCACCTCCACCCACGGTGGGATGTACGAACTGGACGCCATCGCCGCCGTGGTGATCGGCGGGACGCTGCTCAGCGGCGGTCGCGGCACCATCGTCGGGACGGTCATCGGCGTGCTGATCTTCCAGACCCTGACCAACATCTTCACCCTCAACAACCTCGACACCTCCACCCAGGCGGTGGCCAAGGGCGCCATCATCGTCGTCGCGGTGCTGCTCCAGCAGCGGATGGCGGCGCGCTCCACACCCGGCTGACCGGGCGCGGGGGACGGGCGCCGCGACCGGCGGCCCGCGTCCCCCGCGCCACCCCGCACCGCGCCCCGCGCGCGGACCGGTTCCTGCGGGACCACCCCCGGCCCCAGCGGGCCGACCCCGTTCCTCGGTTTCGGACCACCGGCGACGCCCCACGCCGGCTGGCCCCCCCCCGCGTCGGAGCTGTGACGACTCCCGGCGCACCAGGCCGCACCTCTTGCTCCCGAAAGGCAGGACCGTCATGTCCGCTACCGCCAGATCCCGCCGCACCCGCAACCTCGTCCGCATCGGTGCGCTGACCGCTGTCGCGGCGCTGGCCGTCGGCTGCACCTCCAACACCCCGGCGGCGGAGAGCGACGACGACGGCGGCGGCACGAGCGCCGTCAGCGACAACGACGAGACCGGTGACACCGTCGTCATCGGCTTCTCCGGTCCCGCCGCCGACCACGGCTGGCTCGCCGCGATCAACTCCGCCGCGCAGTCCGAGGCCGAGAAGTACGACGACATCGACTTCCGCATCGCCGAGGGCACCAACGACCCCTCGATGCAGATCAGCCACGTCGAGACCTTCATCAACGACGGCGTCGACGCGATCGTGCTGCTGCCCACCGACGGCGCCGCGCTGACCGAGGTCGCCACCGAGGCCATGCAGGCCGGCATCCAGGTCGTCAACGTCGACCGCGAGTTCTCCAGCGAGTTCGCCGCCCGCACCACGGTGCTCGGCGACAACTACGGCATGGGCGTCTCGGCCGGCACCTACGCCTGCCAGCTGGTGGAGGAGAACGACCTGGGCGACGCCGTCATCGCCGAGATCGCCGGCATCGACTCGCTGCCGTTGACGCAGGACCGTTCCCAGGGCTTCGAGGACGCGCTCGCCGAGTGCGGTCAGGACGTCGACCGCCGCGTCGCCGCCGAGTTCACCGTGGAGTCCGGCGAGGCGGCCGCCTCGAACCTGCTCCAGGCGGCCAACGAGATCGACATCATCTGGAACCACGACGACGACCAGGGGGTCGGCGTCAAGGCGGCGTTCGACAACGCCGACCGCGACGAGTTCTTCTTCATCGGTGGCGCCGGCTCGGCCAACGCCATGCGGTGGATCGAGTCCGGCGAGATGGAGGCGACCGTCCTCTACCCGCCGACGCAGGCCGCCGACGGCGTGCGCCTGGCGCGCCTGCTGGCGCAGGAGAAGGGCCTGGCCGACCTGGTCCAGGTCGAGGTCCCGCGGCGCGTCGTGCTCAACGCCCCCGTGGTGAACGCGGACAACGTCGAGCAGTACATGCCCCTGGGCTTCGAGTCCTGACGAACCGGTCGGCGGTAGCGACCAGCGGCCCGACGGGCCGTAGACGGCGGAAGAGGGAGACAGGATGAGTGGCGCCGAGCGGCGGTCCATCGGTATCGGGATGGTGGGCTACGCCTTCATGGGCATGGCCCATTCCCAGGGCTGGCGCAATGCCAGGAGCTTCTTCGACCCGGCGCTGACGCCCCGGTTGGTCGCCCTCGGCGGCCGCAACCGGGCCGCGGCGCAGGAGTTGGCCAGACGGTTCGACTGGGGAGCGGTCGAGACCGACTGGCGGGAGCTGGTGGCGCGGGACGACGTCGAGCTGGTGGACATCTGCACCCCGGGCGACACCCACGCCGAGATCGCCGTCGCGGCGCTGCAGGCCGGCAAGCACGTGCTCTGCGAGAAGCCGCTGGCCAACTCCGTCGCCGAGGCCGAGACCATGGCTGCGGCCGCCGAGACCGCCGCGGCGTCCGGTGTCCGCTCCATGGTCGGGTTCACCTACCGGCGGGTGCCCGCGGTGGCGCTCGCCCGCAAGCTGATCGCGGAGGGCCGGATCGGCCAGGTCCGGCAGGTCCGTGCCGAGTACCTCCAGGACTGGCTGAGCGACGCCGACGCCCCGATGTCCTGGCGGCTGGAGAAGGACCGCGCCGGTTCCGGTGCGCTGGGCGACATCGGCGCCCACGCGGTGGACCTCACCCAGTACCTCACCGGACTGCCGGTCACCGGCGTCAGCGGGCTCACCGACACCTTCGTCCCGGAGCGTCCGCTGGCCGACGGGTCGGGGACGGGGCGGGTGACGGTGGACGACTCGGCCGTCTTCCTCGCCCGGCTGGCCGGCGGCGCCCCCGCCACCTTCACCGCCACCCGGTTCGCCTCCGGCCGCAAGAACGCGCTGCGGATCGAGATCTCCGGCACCGAGGGGGCGCTCGCCTTCGACCTGGAGGACATGAACGCCCTCCACCTCTACGAGGACGCCGTGCCCTCCCGCACCCGCGGCTTCACCCGCGTCCTGGTGACCGAACCCGACCACCCCTACGTGTCGGCCTGGTGGCCGCCGGGGCACATGCTCGGCTACGAGCACGGCTTCTCGCACCAGGCCGCCGACCTGCTGACCGCCATCGACACGGGCCAGGACCCGGCGCCGTCCTTCGCGGACGGGCTGGCGGTGCAGCGCGTCCTGGCCGCCGTCGAGGCCAGCGCCGCGGCGGACAGCGCCTGGACCGCCGTCGACACCACCCCGGTCGCCCCCGCGGGGGAGACCGTCCCCAACCGAGAGCCGGAGGCAGCGCGATGAGCCGACCGATCACCCTGTTCACCGGCCAGTGGGCCGACCTCCCCTTCACCGAGGTGGCCCGACTGGCGTCCGAGTGGGGCTACGACGGACTGGAGATCGCCTGCTGGGGCGACCACCTCGACGTCCGCCGAGCCGCGGAGGACGACGCGTACCTGAAGTCGCGCCGCGACATCCTGGAGCAGCACAACCTCGGGGTGTGGGCGATCTCCAACCACCTCACCGGGCAGGCCGTCTGCGACAACCCGATCGACCACCGCCACCGCGCGATGCTGTCGGACCGGGTGTGGGGCGACGGCGACGGGGAGGGCGTGAGGCGCCGCGCCGCCGAGGAGATCCAGTACACCGCGCGCGCCGCCAAGCGGCTCGGCGTGGACACCGTCGTCGGCTTCACCGGCTCCTCCATCTGGCAGTACGTCGCCATGTTCCCGCCGGTCGGCCAGGAGTACATCGACGCCGGCTACCAGGACTTCGCGGACCGCTGGAACCCGATCCTGGACGTGTTCGACGAGGAGGGCGTGCGGTTCGCCCACGAGGTCCACCCCTCGGAGATCGCCTACGACCACTGGACGACGGTCCGCACCCTGGAGGCGATCGGGCACCGCGAGGCGTTCGGTCTGAACTGGGACCCCAGCCACATGGTGTGGCAGGACATCGACCCGGTCGGCTTCCTGCTCGACTTCGCCGACCGGATCTACCACGTGGACTGCAAGGACGCCCGTCGCCAGACCGGCAACGGCCGCAACGGCCGCATGGGGTCCCACCTGGCGTGGGGCAACCCCCGCCGCGGCTGGGACTTCGTCTCCACCGGCCGGGGCGACGTGCCCTGGGAGCGGTCCTTCCGCGCGCTGGAGACCATCGGCTACCGCGGCCCCATCTCCATCGAGTGGGAGGACGCCGGGATGGACCGGCTGCACGGCGCGCCGGAGGCCCTGGCCTACGTGCGCGGCCAGCTCTTCGAGCCCTCCTCGGCCTCCTTCGACGCGGCGTTCAGCTCCTCGCGCGACGGCGAGGACGGCTGAGGCCCACTCCGACGTGCCGGGGCGGAGCAGCGGACCGCCCCGGCACCACGCCCCACCGGCCGCGCCGGGCCCCACCCCGGCCCGCGCGTCCGCCGCAGCACCGGACACCGCGCCGCCCGGCAGGACCGCCGGCGGCCCGTGGCCGCATCGCTCATGAGCCGCACCACCCCGAGCCGCACCACTCCGCGCGCCGGGCGGCGCTCCACCTCTTCCCCCCACCGGTGGACCGCCGCCCGGACAGCGCCCCGCCGCCCGAACGGGCCGGCCCCTCGACGCCCCCACGGGAGCGCCCCGCTCCACCACCCCCCACACAACCCGTCCCAGCCGCACCCCTGTCACACCACACGCGTCAACCTCGTGTCCCCGCCCGGGGACGGCCCCCACCCGCACCGCCGCCGAGCCGCAGCGGTCCGGGAGAACAAGGAGTCGCCATGTGTTACGGATTCGACGGTGAGCGTCCTCTGGAACGCTCGCTCGCCCAGCGCGGGTCCTCCCGCCGCACCGTGCTCCGCTCCACGCTGGCCACGGCCGCCGCCGGTGCGGTCGCCGCCACCGGTCTCGCCGCCGCCGCGCCCGCCGCGGCCGCCCCGGCCGCCGCTCCCGCCCAGGGCCGCAAGCCCTCGGGGCGTCCGCTGGTCCCGCCCGGCCAGATATCCATCCAGCTGTGGACGGTCCGCGACGACCTCAACGGGGAGCGCGGTTTCGACGCCACCCTCCGCGAGATCGCGAAGACGGGCTACCCGCGGGTCGAGCAGGCCGGCGGCTACTTCGGCCGCTCCGCCAAGGAGCTGCGCCGGTTCTACGACCGGCTCGGCATCAAGGCGACCTCCAGCCACGAGGGGGTCAGCGAGACCAACACCGCGCTGGACACCAAGATCGCGAACGCCAAGGCGCTGGGGCAGTCCTACATCAACGTGCCGTACCTCGCCTCGGAGAACGCCGACGACTGGCGCCGCTGGGCGGACCGCATGAACGAGGAGGCCGCCCGGGCCAAGCGGGCCGGCATCAAGTACGGCTACCACAACCACGCCCACGAGTTCACCGTCGACCTCGGCCGCGGCCGGACCCCGTGGTCGATCCTGACCGAGCGGCTCGACCGCCGGCTGGTCCACCTGGAGATCGACCTCTACTGGGCGGTGCGCGGCGGCATCGAGAGCGGTGACGGGGTGAAGGACCCCGAGGGCTTCGCGCTGGAGGTCATCCGGCGGGCGCCGCAGAAGACCCTCCAGTACCACGTGAAGGACCGCAACCCCGAGACCGGCGGCTTCGCCGACGTCGGCACCGGGCACATCGACTTCCCGCGGATCTTCCGGGCGCACTCCGTGAAGGAGTACATCGTCGAGAACGACACCCCCGACGTGACCCCGTTGCAGACGGCCCGCGTCGGCTACCGGTACCTCCGCGGCCCCAAGTGCCGCTGACCGGAACCGAGGACCCCCACCGGGGGGCCGGAGGAGTCCCCGCGGGCTCCTCCGGCCGCATCCCCCGCCCGGCCCTCCGCCCCGGCGGAGCGGCACCCCGAACCACCCTGCACCATCCCCACGAGAGGGAACGCCCGTGATACGCAGATCCGGCCTCGTCGCCGCGGTCACCGTCCTGGCCGCCTCCATGCTCGCCCTGCCGGCCACCGCCCACCCCGGCCACGGCGACCCCGAACCGCCCCCGGCGGACTCGGAGTTCCAGAAGGTCGTCCTCAACGACATGCCGGGCGAGCCGATCGACCTCGCCGTGCTCCCCGACAAGCGTGTGCTGCACACCACGCGTGACGGCCAGGTGTGGCTCAACGACCCGAAGACCGGGCTCAACACGCTCGCCGGCGAACTCGACGTCTACACCAACGACGAGGAGGGGCTCCAGTCGGTCGCCATCGACCCGAAGTTCGACGGCAAGAAGAACCGCTGGGTCTACCTCTACTACGCGCCGCCGCTGGACACCCCCATCGACGACCCCTCCACCCCCGACGTCAACGAGGGCGAGGCGCCCTGGACCGGCGACCCGGAGGACTTCGAGCCCTTCAAGGGCGTCAACCGCCTCTCCCGGTTCGAGCTCAAGGGCGACAGGATCGACCTGAGCACCGAGCAGGAGATCATCGACGTCGAGCAGGACCGCGGCATCTGCTGCCACGTCGGCGGGGACATCGTCTTCGACGCCAAGGGCAACCTGTACCTGTCCACCGGTGACGACACCAACCCGTTCGAGTCCGACGGCTACACCCCGATCGACGAACGCCCGGACTCCAACCCGGCGTTCGACGCGCAGCGCGCCTCGGCCAACACCAACGACCTGCGCGGCAAGGTGCTGCGGATCAAGGTCGAGAAGGACGGCTCGTACACCATCCCCAAGGGCAACCTCTTCAAGGCCGGGACGCCCGACACCCGGCCGGAGATCTACCTGATGGGGCTGCGGAACCCGTTCCGCATCGAGCTCAACCAGCGGACCAACGAGCTGTACGTCGCCGACTACTCGCCCGACGCCAAGGACAGCGACCCGGCCCGCGGTCCCTTCGGCCAGGGCAAGTGGTTCGCCGCCAAGAAGCCCGGCAACCACGGCTGGCCGTACTGCATCACGCCCGACCAGCCGTACATCGAGTACGACTTCGCCACCGGCGAGTCCGGTGAGGCGTTCGACTGCGCCAAGCCCGTCAACGACTCGCCGCGCAACACCGGCCTGCGGGAGCTGCCGCCGGTGGAGCAGCCCGACGTCTACTACGGCAACGAGATCTCGGACAGGTTCCCCGACCTCGGCACCGGCGGTGTCGGTCCGATGGCCGGCCCGGCGTACGACTACGACAAGAAGGCCACCAAGGGCCGCAACCCGGTCGCCTGGCCGAAGCAGTACGACGGCACCCCGCTGTTCTACGAGTGGACCCGCGACTACATCAAGGGCTTCCACGTCCAGAAGAACGGTGAGGTGGCGATCGAGGACGTCGTGCCCGGCATCGACCTCAGCTCGGTGATCGACATGGAGTTCGGCCCCGACGGCGCGCTCTACATCCTCGAGTACGGCAAGGGCTACTTCTCGGAGAACGAGGAGGCCCGTCTGGCCCGCATCGACTACATCGGCAAGAACGGCAACCACGCCCCGGTGCCGCAGGTCAGCGCGGACGTCACCGACGGCCAGGCGCCGCTGACGGTCTCCTTCTCCAGCGAGGGCACCACCGACCCGGACGGCGACAAGCTGAAGTACGCCTGGGACTTCGAGTCCGACGGGAAGATCGACTCCCGCAAGGAGAACCCGACCCACACCTTCACGGAGAACGGCGTCTACCGGGCCAACCTGACCGTGACCGACGTCGGCGGCAAGCACCGCGGGAAGTCGGCCTCCGCCGAGGTCCGGATCGTCGTCGGCAACGAGACGCCCGTCGTCGAGTTCGTCACCCCGCAGACCGGTGACGAGTTCTCCTTCGGCCAGCTGGTGAACTTCGAGGTGAAGGTCACCGACGACCAGCCCGTGGACTGCAACCGCGTCACCGTGACCTACATCCTGGGCCACGACGACCACGGCCACCCGATGACCAGCGCGGCGGGATGCACCGGTTCCATCCGGACCTCGCTCGCCGGCGGTCACGACCCCGAACGGGACAACCTCCGCGGCGTGTTCGTCGCCTCCTACACCGACCCCGGTGAGGACGGCCTGCCGCCGCTGACCGGCACCGCCGAGGTGGTGCTCAACCCGGTCGGCTGAGCCGACCACGACCCCGACCCGCCGCACGGCGGGCACGGAGCCGGCGCGACGGCCCCGTGAACCACCGCCCCTGCGGGCGGCGGACGAGTACCGGTGACGCCGGGCGGTGAGGACACCGCCCGGCGTCAGCCGTTGGGCAACAGTTCGGAACCTTGCCGCGTCCGGGGCTCATGGGATGCGGGAGACCGGGCAGCGATACTGCGGGCAGGGTTGGTCAACTGTGCTCGCGATCCGGGTTTTGACGGTTTGAATATCGGGAAGTCGACAAACCTACAAGTTACTTCTCGCGTCGCACAAACCAACGTGCACGCGGCATTCAGGTGGTGCGACGATGGACCTTATGGGGGACGTGACGAGGTTCGACAGCGGGGCTGCATCGGCCGCGCGGGAGGGGGCGCGACTGCTGCGGCGCGGCGACCTCGAGGGCGCCGAGGCACCGCTGCGTGCCGGTGCCGCGGAGGGGGACCGCTCCGCGGCCAACAACCTCGGCCTCCTCCTGCACCAGACGGGCCGCACCGAGGAGGCGCTGACCTGGTGGCGCTCCGCCGCCGTCGCCGGTTCGGCCCCCGCTGCCCACGCCCTCGGCCGGGTGCAGCGCGACCGCGGCGACGAGGTCGCCGCCGAGTACTGGCTCCGGCAGGCCGCCGACGCCGGCCACGACTCCGCCGCCTACGCCCTCGCCGACCTGCTCGACCACCGCGGCGAGGACGAGGCCACCTCCTGGTACCGGGTCGCCGCCGAACGCGGCCACCGCGAGGCCGCGTACCGCTACGCCTCCCGTGCCGACGAGCCCGAGACCTGGTACCGCTTCGCCGCCGCCCGCGGCCACCGCCGCGCGGCGCTCCGCCTCGGCGCCCTGCTGGAGGAGCAGGGCCGTGCGGCCGAGGCCGGCCGCTGGTACCTCGACGCCGCCGAGTCCGGCGAGCCCCGCGCCGCCTGCGCC
>NZ_JAAVJC010000080.1:17494-18924 GCF_012033785.1 Streptomyces bohaiensis | reverse complement strand
ACCGGCGGGGCCCCGCCGGTGCTGGCGCTCCGCTCTCCGGTGCCCGGGCCCCCGCGCGGCGGCGCGGCGTCCGCTCGTCCTCTCGGCCGTACGGGCGCGGCGGGCCCCGTGCGGGCTTGCTCGTCGCCGGTCGGGGCAGCGGGACGTGCCGGGCCCCGCCGAAACGGGGCCGCGCGGCCGGGCGCCCGAGGCGGCGGCTGTGTCCCCGGGGCCTCCGGGACGGCCCCCGCGTCGGGACGGGGAGGTGCGGCGGGCCCGGTCGTGGGCCCACGGTCCTCCCCGTCGCCGACCGGGCTCGGCGGGGCCGGAGTCGTCGCGATCCCTTCGGGGGTCCGCGACAGCGGGGTCGGCCCCTCGTGGCCTGCCGGTCCGCGGACGGTCGGTGCTGCCGCCCGGACGGCGCGGGCAGCCGGTCGGGGAGGAGAGCCCTCCGCCGGTCGGCTGCCGGGAGCCGGGCCGGTACCCTCGACGTGCTCCCGCGCGCCGTCGCAGACCCGGCGCAGGATCCGTGACACCTGCATCTGCGAGACGGACAGCCGCTGGGCGATCTGCCGCTGCGTGAGGTCCCGGAAGAACCGCAGGTGCAGCACGGCGCGCTCGCGGGCGGGCAGCGCACGGAGGTACGGCTGGACCGCGACCCGCTCCGTGGCACGCTCGAACTCTCCGTCGCGCGCGCCCAGGGTCTCCCCCAGCGGGCGTCCCGTGTCGCCGACCGGGGCGTCCAGCGACAGGCAGGAGTAGCCGTCGAGGGCGGCCGCTCCGCGACGCACCTCGGCCTCACCGAGGCCGAGGTGGTGGGCGATCCGCCGCTGGGCGGCGCGGCTCCCGAACTGGTCCGTGCCCAGGTCACCGGCCGCCCGCCGCACGAGGTTGCGCAGTTCCTTGGTGCGGCGGGGCACGTGCAGGTCCCAGGTGGTGTCGCGGAAGTGCCGCCGCAGCTCGCCGGTCACCACCGGGACGGCGTACGCCGCGAAGGGACGGCCACGGGTCGGGTCGAACCGGTCCAGGGCCTTCACCAGGCCCAGCGCGGCGACCTGCCGCAGGTCCTCGGTCTCCTCGCCCCGGTCGCGGTAGCGCAGGGCGATGCGGTGGGCCATCGGCAGCCACGCCGCCACCAGGTCGTTCAGCAGGAGCGAACGCTCGGTGCCCTCGCCGAGTGCGGCGAGCCGGTCGAACCACGCGCCGGTCTCCGGCGTGTCGGCGTGGTCGCGCCGGGGTGCGGGCGGGGTCGTGGGGGCGGGGGGAGCGGGGGTGGGAGTCATGGGGCTCGCTCACGTGGTGGGGGCGGTGGCGGTGGCGTCTCCCTGGGGCCGGCGGTCGAGGTCGGGTCGCGGCCGAGCGGTGCCTTCCGGCACCGGGGGGGGGGGGGGGGGGGGGGGGGGGGGGGGGGGGGGGGGGGGAGTCATGGGGCTCGCTCACGTGGTGGGGGC
>NZ_JAAVJC010000080.1:0-17484 GCF_012033785.1 Streptomyces bohaiensis | reverse complement strand
GTCGGCGGGGTGCTCCCCGCCGACGCGGTGAGGGCGCACGCCGCCGTACAGGCGGCGGCACGCCCGTCACAGCGGCCTCAGCCCTGTCGGGTTGCCGTACGCGGCGGTTCCAAACCGCGGATGCCGGACATGCGTCCGTACGCTCGGCCTGCTCGGCCTGCTCGGCCTGCCCGGGCGAGGGCCGGGAGGCGTCGCGACAGCGGTGCGTGGGCGGTGCGCACGCGGTGCGGGGCAGGAGCGCCGCCTCGGCGGCGGCCGAGAGGAACCGGAGAGAGCAGCGGCCGGGCCGCCCCGGGACCCGCCGGTACGGCGGGACAGGAGGACCGCCGTACCGGCGCCCCGCATCGTCCGTGCGGCGCTCAGCCCCGGGAGAGGTGCGCGGCGACGGCGCCCTCGACGTGCTCGTGCATCGCCAGGACCTGCGCCAGCCCCGTCACGCTCAGCACGCGGACGGTCTGCGGCGGGACGGCCGCCAGCGCCAGTTCCGCGCCGTGCGCGGCGGCGTGGTTGAGGGCCGCCACGAAGACGGCGATGCCCGAGGAGTCGCAGAAGGTCAGGTTGCCCAGGTCGAGCAGGAGCAGTTGCCCGACCCCGGGTTGCAGTTCCTTGACGGCCGCCCGCAACGCGGGCGCCGTGGCGTAGTCCAGTTCGCCGCCGACCTCCAGCACCGGGCCGGAGGCGGCGTCGACGGGGGCAATGGTGAGTGGTTTCATACGGTGGTCTCGTGGCTGGTCGTGCGGCTGTCGGTGCCGGTGGCGGCCTGCTCCGCCGTGCCGGCTGCTGTTCCGGCTCCCGTCACCGGAACGCCCAGAGCGAGGAGGGCGGTGTCGTCGTCGAGCCCGGCACCGAAGCCGTGGAGCAGCTCCGTCAGGGCCTCGACCAGTGCGGTGGCGCCGACCGGGGCGCGCTCGCGGGCGAACGCGGCCAGTGCCGCGTCACCGTAGAGTCCGCGGTCCGCTCCGGTCCGGGCCTCGGTGAGCCCGTCGGTGTGGAGCAACAACGTGTCCCCGGCACCCAGCACAGTACCCGCCGTGGTGAAGTTGGCGGTGGGCAGGACACCGACCAGCAGCCCGCCCGGGGTGCGCAGCTGCTCCACCTCGCCGTCGCGCCGCACCACCAGGGCCGGCGGGTGCCCGCCGGAAGCCAGCGAGATCTCCACTCCGTCGGTCCCCGGCCGCAGCCGCAGCACTCCGAAGATCGCGGTGCAGTACCGGGGGTCGCTTCCGGTGTAGCGCTCGTAGAGCACCGTGTTGAGCGTGGCCAGCGCCGCCTCCGGCGCCGAGTCGTGCAGCGCGGCGGCGCGCAGCGTGTACCGGACCAGCGACGTCACCGCGGCTGCCTCCGGCCCCTTGCCGCAGACGTCCCCCAGGAAGAACGCCCACCGGGACCCGTCGACCTGGAAGAGGTCGTAGAAGTCGCCGCCGAGCTGGTCGAGGGAGGCGGTGTGGTAGTAGGACGCGACCTCCACACCGGGGACGCGCGGCAGGTCGTCGGGGAGCAGACTGCGCTGCAGCACGGCCAGCGCGGACTGGAGCCGCGCCCGGTCGGCCTCCGCGCGGGCGCGGGCCTCGTCGGCGGCCGTCTTGCCGCGCAGCAGCTCCGCCTCGTAGGCGCGGCGGTCGCGCGCGTCGAACAGGGTGATCCGCATCAGCAGCGGCTGACCGTCGGCGCTGGTCTTCAGGGTCGCGCTGACCATCACCGGCAGCCGGCCGTCGCGCAGGGACAGGTCCATGGCCATACCGTTGACCTCGCCCTTGAGCCGCAGCAGCGGGAAGAACCGCGTCTCGTAGAACAGCTTCCCGGCCCCGGTGAGCAGATCGGGGAAGGTGAGGCGGCTCACCACCTGCTCGCGGCTCAGCCCCAGCCAGTCCAGCAGGGTGCCGTTGACACGCGCCACCGTGCCGTCCATCAGCGTGGAGAGGTAGCCGCACGGTGCCTTCTCGTACAACTCCTCCGCGCTGTCCTCCAGCAGGGCGGTGAACACGGCGTCGGTCGTGGTGCCGCCGCCGTGGTCGTGACGGTCGAGGGGCCCCGGCCCCGAGCTGTCGCGCGCGGTCCGAGGGTGCCCTCCGGCGTCCGGCGGGGCGGAGGCCCCGACTTCCTTCACTGCGTCGTGCTCCTCGCCCTGTGCGCTCATTGCCGCGCCACGGTTCCCGCGAACTCCCGGACGGCCCGAGCGGTGGCCTCCGGCGCGGTCAGCTGCGGACAGTGCCCGGTGGCGTCGAGGGTGACCAGTCGCGAACCGCTGATCTCCCGGTGCACCAGCTCGCTGACGGAGAGCGGGGCTATCGCGTCCCGCGCGGTCCGCACCACCAGGCTGGGGACGGCCACACCGGAGAGGTCGGCCCGCGAGTCGGTGAGGAAGGCGGTCCGGGCGAACACCCGCGCCACCTCCGGGTCCGTGGCGCAGAAGACAGCCTCCAGCTCCGCGGTGAGATCGGGCCGCTCCGGCGCGCCCATCACCACCGGGGCGAGCCACTGCGGCCAGTCGGCGTTGGCCTCCAGCGAGTCGAGGAGCTCCTCGATGTCCGCTCCCGAGAACCCTCCCCGGTAGTCCTCCTCGGGGACGTCGATGTACCGGGGGTTGGGGACCAGCAGCACCAGGGAACCGATGCGGCCGGGTTCCCGCTGCGCGGCGAGCACGCCCACCATGGCGCTCACCGAGTGACCGACGAAGGTCACGTCGCGCAGGTCCAACTCCTCGCAGATCTCCGTGACGTCCGCCGCGTAACCGTCGAGGGAGGCGTAGCGCTCCGCGTCCCACGCTCCGAGTGCGGAGGCGCCGCACCCCGTGTAGTCGAACAGCACGATGCGGAACTGGTCCGAGAGGGCGGGGACCAGGAGCCGCCACATGCTCTGGTCGCAGCCGAAACCGTGGGCGAGGAGCAGCACCGGTCCGTCCGCACGTCCGGTGACGACGACGTTGTTCCTGCGGCGGACATCCATGGCCCCATCCTGCCACCCGCCGGCGCCGCCACCGTGACGCCGGGGGGTGCGGGAGCGGCGCGGTGCTCCCACGGGCGGCAGGAGCCGACCGGGCCCGGCGACCGGGGCGCGCCGACCCGCCGGCACGCCCCGGCCCGGTGCCGCCCGGAGGAAGCACCTCACGCGCGGCCCGGGAAGTGCTCGGGGTCGAAGCCGGTGACCCGGAAGGAGACCTGGACCGTGCCGACCCCCGAGACCGGCACCTCCATCGACACCGTCGACGCGGTCCTGACCTCGCCGTAGAACTCCTCGGTCTCCCCGAGCCGCAGGCGCGCCTCGTCGTCCCCGTCCCGGGAGGCGGGCAGCTCCATCGGGTCCGCGTCGTCCACCGAGACCCGCACCGTGCACTCCCCGCTGCAGTCGACCGAGCCGGCGGGCAGATCCAGCCATGCCTCGCCGCCGCGGACGGAGTGCTCGGCCAGGGACAGCACCGCGGGGTCGTCACCGCCGTCGACGTCGACCGGTGCCTCGCTGTCGACCTCTGCCACCCGCAGCGTGCCGTCCGGCTGCACGACCTCGTCGTACCGCCACGCGCCCGGGTCGGCCGCGGCGTCCTCCGCGCCGGTGTCGGCGTCGGGCTCCGCCGTGGCGTCGGGGAGGGTCTCCTCCGGCTCGGCGGTGGGGGAGCTGTCGTCGGGTGTGGGCTCGGCGTCGTCGGTGGGGGAGGCGCTGACGTCGGAGGGGTCGCCCGTCCCGGTGTCCGAGCAGCCCGCCAGCAGCACACCTCCGAGCACCGTCGCGACCACGGGCCCGGCCACTGATCTGTCTATTCGCATACCTGTCGCTTTCGTCGTCACCCTGGGCCGCCGGCTGAGCGGCCCGCAGATTGTCGCGCGGCGGCGCGGCGGGAGACGGACGGCGCGCGGCGGTGGCCCGAACACGGCAGGAAACCGCCGTGTTCGGGGCCGGGACCCGTCCGGCGCCGTCCTCGTCCCGCGGGGGTTCAGGCGCCGGGGCGGCCGGTGGGTGGCAGGACCGGGAGTCCGGCCGCTCGCCATGCACGGAACCCGCCGATGAGATCGGTGGCGCGGCTGACCCCGACTGTGCGGAGCGAGGCCGCGGCGAGCGAGGAGGCGTACCCCTCGTCGCAGAAGACGATCCAGCGCAGCGTGCGGTCGTCGGCCTCCGGGAGGGCGCCCTCGCTGGAGGGGTCCAGCCGCCACTCCAGGTGGTTGCGTTCGATCACCAACGCGCCCGGGATGCCGCCCTCGTCCTCGCGGCGCAGTCGCGGGCGGGTGTCGACCAGCCGGGCCCCGGCCGCGGCTTCGGCGTGTGCCCGGTGGGGTGAGAGCCGGTCCAGTTGCCTGCGGACCCGGGCCAGGTGCTGGTCGATACCCGGCGCTTCCGTCTCCGGGGCGGGGGGTTCGCTCACCGGTCGACCTCCTCGGTGCGGTCCAGGACGAGGACGCCGTCGACGCCGTGGCGGTAGGTCGACATGGCGGTCAGCGCGGGGGCGTAGGCGTGGACGCTTGCGGCGGGCGCCGCACCCCGGTTGACGACCTCGTGGACGTAGCGCGGGCCGAAGGAACGCAGCGCGCCCGCCGTGAGGCGTCGGGGCTCCGTGCCCGGCGGTGTCACCGCCCCGGGGCGGAACGTCGCCTCGGAGAGTTCGCCGCGGACGACGGTGAAGGCACCGGACGAACCGCCGTGGTCGTGGATCTCCGTTCCCTGGCCGGGGAGCCAGGTCAGCAGCCACACCTCGTGGTCGGCCCCGACGGCGAGCCGGGTGTAGAAGCGTTCGGGGGTGGTGAACCGCAGCAGCGGCTCCCAGCGCGCGGTGTCGCCGGCGACGTCACGGGCCAGGGCGGCGAGCGACGCGGGGGAGTGCGGAGCGGGGGCGGCGGGTACGACGGAGTGCTGGACAGCGGGCATGAGCGGGACCTCGCGAGGGTGGCGCGCACGGGTGCGCGAAGCGGAGAGTTTCCGCCGCACCCGTGCTCGGCACCGGGCGCGGCCGTCAGGGACGACCGCGGCGACACAGCGCGCTGGCCACGCGGACGAAGTCCACGTGGTGTCGTACGACGAGGCGCGTGCCGGTCAGCATGGCCGAACATTCTCAGCCGACGGTGCCGCCGGTCAAGATGCGGGCGTGTCGTGCCGGTCCGGCGCCCGCGCCGCAGCGGTGTCCGCGGCGGTGTCCGCGGCGGGCGGCGCGGAGTCCGGTCCGGCGGCGGGAGCCGGGTACGGGGGGAGGCCCAGCTCCGAGCGGTACCGGTCGATCTTGCCCAGCAGCAGGTCCCGGCGCGCGGCCAGCAGCTGCTCCACGGTGCGCAGCACGCGGGCGTCGTGCTCCTCCAGCAGCCGCAACCGCTGGGCCGCCGTCCCCGATCCGGTGCCGAGGGCGCCGTAGCGGCGCAGCTCCGCCACGGGCATACCGGTGCGCCGGAGGCACCCCACCAGGACGAGTCGTTCGAGGTCCGCCTCGCTGTAGGCGCGGCGTCCGCCGCCGGTCCTGGCCACCGGCGCGATGGCCCCGGCCTTCTCGTAGTAGCGGAGGGTGTCGAGCGACATCCCGGTGCGTTCGGCGGCCTGCGCCGGTGTGTAGTGGGTCATGGCGCCCCAGTCTGCACTTGACCTGGAGTGCACTCCAGCTCCCAGGCTCGTGCCATGACCACACCACGCCGCACCGCCCCTGCCGCTCCCGGACCCGAATCGCTGGTCCTGGGCACGATGAACTTCGGCACGACCGTCCCGGAGTCCGAGGCCCACGCGCTGCTGGACCGCTTCGTCGAGCGCGGAGGACGGTGGATCGACACCGCCGACTGCTACGCCTTCTGGCGCGGGGCGTCCGGCCGGGGCGGGGACAGCGAGGCCGTGCTGGGGCGCTGGCTCGCAGCCCGCCCCGGGGCCCGGGACCGTGTGCTCCTCGCGACCAAGACCGGTGCGGAGCCGGTCGTCCCGGGCGCGGCGGACGGTCCGCGCACCGGGCTGTCCGCCGAGGCGATCCGTTCGGCGGCCCGGGCGAGCCTGCACCGGCTGGGCGTCGACCGCGTCGACCTGTTCTGGGCGCACATGGAGGACCGCGCCACCGACCTGGCGGAGACCGTGGACGCGCTCGCCGAACTCACCGACTCCGGGCGTGCCCTCCGCGTCGGCGCCTCCAACCATCCGGCCTGGCGGGTGGAGCGCGCCCGCGCGCTGGCGACGGCCCGCGGCGCCCGGCCCGTCGACGCGATCCAGCTGAGCCACAGCTATCTCCGGCCCCGGCCCGGCGCGCCGACGACCGAGCATCCCTTCGGCGACCTCAGCGAGGAGCAGCTCGACCACGCGGCGGCCTCCGGCATGGAGGTCTGGGCCTACACCCCGCTGCTGCGCGGGGCGTACGACGTACCGGAGCGTGCGCTGCCGGCGGCCTACCGCCACCCGGGGACGACGGCGAGGTCGGCCGCCCTGGCGGCGGTCGCCGACGAACTCGGGCTCTCCGCGGGGCAGGTGGTGCTCGCTTGGCTCGCGGGCGGAGCGGTTCCGGTGCTGCCGATCCTCGGGGCCTCACGGCTCTGGCAGCTCGACGCCGCCTTCGATGCCGTGACGACACCGCTGCCGGCCGCTCTCCGTCGGCGGCTCGACGAGGCGGGCACCGGCTGAGCGCCCTTGCTCCGGGCGCCCGTCGCGGGCACGCGAGGGGCGCGGCGGCCGGGGATCGGCCCGCTCGGGCACCGGGCGGGCAGCCGCGCCGGCAGTCGGAGCGGCCCGTCCCCTCGGAGGAGGGACGCGGTGCGTCCCCGCCCCACTCGACGTGGCAGGCACGTCACCGCAGGTGGTGAACGTCACGGGTGCAGGGCGACGCGGCCGGGGGCAGCTGCCGGTCGCCGGTCGTCCTCGCGCCGCCGACCGGGGCGGGAGGCCCGGGCCCGCGGCTGCGACCTGTCCGATCGTGCCCGGTCGGGGGCGGGCACCGGGAGCGCCGGGCGAGCGGCGACGCACCCGCGCCGAGTGCCTCGGCCGGGACGGCGCCCGACCGCTGCTGGCGCCCAACCACGCGGGCGGGAACGGCAGTCGGGCCCCTCCCGTGCCGTCACGCTGCCGCGTCGCCCGGTCACCCCGGGTGGGCTCGACAGCGTCGCAGCGTGCCCGTCCGGTGCCCGAAGGTGACCGCTCGGGCGTCCGAGGCGGGCCGAACTGCCCGCCTGCCGCCCGCCTGGGGGGCGGCTCCGGGCCTCCGCCCGGTCGGTGCACGGATCCGTATCGGGCGAAGCGGGCAGTCGAACGGGCGTCGATGTCGACGGACATATCGCGCATCCGCTGCACGGAGCGGCTGCATCAAGGCATCTGCTCTCGTGAAACGGGCAGATGCGGTCACGATCTCCCCAGCGGGCGGCCTGGAGATCGCGGGCCGCGCGCTGTAGAACTTCTCCTCAGGGCCCGAACGGGCATCGTGGGTGAAAGGCGTGCGGGAGACATGAGCGCGGAGGAACGACAGCGGGCCATCGTCGCGGCCGCCCGCCGCTCCGGAGCGGTGGACGTCGCGGAGCTCGCCGACTCGCTCGGTGTCGCCAAGGAGACCGTGCGGCGCGACCTGCGGCTGCTGGAGGACCACGGCCTGGTCCGACGGACGCACGGCGGGGCGTACCCCGTCGAGAGCGCCGGGTTCGAGACCACCCTCGCCTTCCGCACCACCATGCACGTCCCCGAGAAGCGACGGGTCGCGACCGCCGCCGCCGGACTGCTCGGCGACGCCGAGACCGTCTTCCTCGACGAGGGCTTCACCCCCCAGCTCATCGCCGAGGCGCTGCCGGCCGAACGGCCGCTGACCGTGGTGACGACCTCCCTGGCCACCGCCGGGGTGCTCGCCGAGCGCGACAACTGCACCGTGCTCCTGGCCGGCGGACGCGTGCGGGGCGGCACCCTCGCCACCGTCGACCACTGGGCGGTGTCGATGCTCTCCGGATTCGTCATCGACCTCGCCTATATCGGTGCCAACGGCATCTCCCGCGACCTCGGCCTCACCACCCCCGACCCCTCGGTGAGCGAGGTCAAGGCGCAGGCCATCCGGGTCTCCCGACGCCGCGTCCTGGTCGGCATGCACACCAAGTTCGCAGCGGTGAGCTTCTGCCGGTTCGCCGAGGTCTCCGACTTCGAGGCGATCGTGACGACCACCGGGCTGCCGCTCGCCGAGGCCCACCGTTACTCCCTGCTGGGACCGCAGGTGATCAGGGTCTGACCGCGGTCCCACGACCGCGGGACCCGTACCCGACTTTCGCACAGACGTACACGACCAACACCTTTTCCACCTCGAAACGGGCGGACGGCTGGTTCCCGTTGCCCCTGTACCCCTGGAGCCCCATGATGCGCAGTCAGAGTCGACGCAACCGCGCAGCGATAGCCACCGCCCTCGCCGGCGGCATGCTTCTCACCGCTTGCGCCGGAGCCGGTGGATCGTCGGGGGGTGACGGCGAGAGTGTCAACGTGCTCATGGTGAACAACCCCCAGATGGTGGAGCTCCAGCGGCTGACCGCCGACAACTTCACCGCGGAGACCGGGATCGAGGTGAACTTCACCGTCCTCCCCGAGAACGACGTGCGCGACAAGATCAGCCAGGACTTCGCCAGCCAGTCCGCCCAGTACGACGTGGCGACCATCTCCAACTACGAGACGCCGATCTACGCCCGCAACGGCTGGCTCCACGAGCTCGACCCCTTCCTCGCCGACGACGCCGACTACAACGAGGAGGACATCCTCGAGCCGATGCGCCTCTCGCTCACCGGCGAGGACGGCAAGACCTACGCGCAGCCCTTCTACGGTGAGTCCTCCTTCCTGATGTACCGCAAGGACATCTTCGAGGAGCTGGGGCTGGAGATGCCCGAGCAGCCCACCTGGGACGAGGTCGCCGAGTTCGCCGCCACGGTGGACGAGGAGCGCTCCGACATGAAGGGCATCTGCCTGCGCGGCCTCCCGGGCTGGGGCGAGCTCGTCGCGCCGCTCACCACGGTCGTCAACACCTTCGGTGGCACCTGGTTCGACGAGGACTGGAACGCGCAGCTCACCGCCCCGGAGTTCGTCGAGGCCACCGAGTTCTACGTCAACCTGGTCCGCGACCACGGCCAGTCCGGCGCCGCCCAGTCGGGCTACGCCGAGTGTCTGAACAACATGACTCAGGGCAACACCGCCATGTGGTACGACGCCACCGCCGGCGCCGGCTCGCTGGAGGCCGACGGCTCCCCGGTCCAGGGCGACATCGGCTACGTGCCGGCCCCGGTCAAGGAGACCGAGTCCTCCGGCTGGCTCTACACCTGGGCCTGGGGCATGCAGAAGGCGTCGGAGAACACCGACAACGCCTGGAAGTTCATCTCCTGGGCGTCCAGCCAGGGCTACGAGGAGCTGGTCGGTGAGACCAGCGGCTGGTCCAACGTCCCGGCGGGCAAGCGCGCCTCGACCTACGAGAACGCCGACTACCAGGCGGACGCGGAGGCCTTCTACGACGTGACCTTCCGCGCCATCAGCGAGGCCAAGCCGGACGACCCGGGCGTCCAGCCCCGCCCCGCCGCCGGCATCCAGTTCGTCGGCATCCCCGAGTTCACCGACCTGGGCACGCGCGTCTCCCGCGAGATCAGCGCCGCCATCGCCGGTCAGCAGAGCGTCGAGGAAGCCCTGGAGAAGGCCCAGGCCGCGGCCGAGCGCGTCGGCGAGGGGTACCAGGACTGATGAGCACCTCCCCGACCGCGGCGCCGCCGCAGTCGTCGGGCGCGGACGCCGGGCGGAACGACTCCGCCCGGCGGCCGGCCGCGGCCCGGCGCGCAAGCGTGTGGGCCCGCCGCGCGCCCCTGCTGCCCGCCCTGATCTTCCTGATCGTCATGACCCAGCTGCCGTTCGCGGCCACGCTGGTCATCTCGCTGTTCGACTGGAACTCGCTCTACCCCGACGACCGCGCCTTCGCCGGACTGGCCAACTTCGGTGAGGTCCTCACCGACGCCGACCTGCGGTCCTCGGTCCTCACCACGATCGTCCTCACCACGACGGTGGTGCTCGCCTGCCTGGTGCTCGGCCTCGCCATCGCCCTGCTCCTGGACCGGTCCTTCCGAGGCCGCGGCATCGTCCGCACGCTGATGATCGCGCCGTTCCTGGTGGTGCCCGTGGCAGCGGCGCTGCTGTGGAAGCACATGCTGTTCAACCCCGAGTACGGGCTGCTCAACGGCTCCATCAACTGGGTCGCGGGACTCTTCGGCATCGACAACCCGATCCAGCCGGACTGGATCTCCGAGATGCCGCTGCTCGCGGTGCAGATCTCGCTGGTCTGGCAGTGGACGCCGTTCATGATGCTGATCCTGCTCGCCGGCCTGCAGAGCCGCCCGGGCGACGTCATGGAGGCGGCCCGCCTCGACGGCGCCGGCAACTGGCAGATGTTCCGCTACATCACGCTGCCGCACCTGCGCCGCTACCTCGAACTCGGCGGTCTGCTCGGCTCGATCTACATCGTGCAGAACTTCGACGCGGTGTTCATCATGACCCAGGGCGGTCTGGGCACGGCCAACCTGCCGTACAGCATCTACCAGACCTTCTACCAGGCCCACGAGTACGGCCTCGCCTCCGCCGCCGGCGTCCTGGTGGTCATCGGCTCGATCATCCTGGCCACCTTCGCGCTGCGCGTCGTGTCGTCCCTGTTCAGCGAGGAGGGTTCCCGGTGAGCGCTGTGACCACCACCGCCGCCCCGTCGGCCAATCTCGCCCAGCGCGGCAAGGGCGCCTTCCTCGGCCTGCTCGCATGGGCCGTCGGCCTGCTGTTCTTCCTGCCGGTCGCCTGGATGGTGCTGACGAGCTTCCGCTCGGAGTCCGACGCGGCGACCAACCCGCCGTCGCTGACGGCGCCGCTGACGCTCGACAGCTACCGCGAGTTCTTCGGCGGCGGCGCGAGCCCCTGGCCCCCGCTGATCAACTCGCTCACGGCCTCGCTGCTCTCCACCCTGCTGGTGCTGGTGCTCGCGCTGCCGGCCGCGTACGCGCTGTCGATCCGGCCGGTCAAGGCGTGGCGGGACGTGCTGTTCTTCTTCCTGTCCACGAAGATGCTGCCGATCGTGGCCGCGCTGCTCCCGATCTACCTGATCGCGCAGAACATCGGCATGCTCGACAACATCTGGCTGCTGATCATCCTCTACACGGCGATGAACCTCCCGATCGCCGTCTGGATGCTCCAGTCCTTCCTCGCCGAGGTACCGGCCTCCGTCATCGAGGCCGCCCAGATCGACGGGGCCCGGCTCCCCGTCATCCTGTACCGGGTGATCATGCCGATCGCCGGTCCCGGCATCGCGGCGACCTCGCTGATCTGCTTCATCTTCAGCTGGAACGAGATGCTGTTCGCCCGGGTCCTCACCGGCGTCACGGCGCAGACCGCCCCGGTCTTCCTCACCAGCTTCATCACCAGCCAGGGCCTCTTCCTCGCCCAGATGTGTGCGGCCTCGTTCGCCATCTCCCTGCCGGTGCTCGCCGCGGGATTCGCCGCCCAGGACAAGCTGGTCCAGGGCCTGTCGCTAGGAGCCGTCAAGTGAAAGCCGCCGTCATCGAAGCGCCCGGCAAGGTCACCGTCACCACGGTGCCCGACCCGACCCCCGGCCCCCGCGACGTGGTGGTCGAGGTCGCCTCGTGCGGCCTGTGCGGCACCGACCTGCACATCCTGGAGGGCGAGTTCGCCCCCACGCTGCCCATCGTCCCGGGCCACGAGTTCGCCGGTACCGTCGCGGCGATCGGCACCCAGGTCACCGAGGTGGCCGTCGGCGACAAGGTCGCCGTCGACCCCTCGCTCTACTGTCACGAGTGCCGCTTCTGCCGTGAGGGCCGGGCGAACATGTGCGAGCGCTGGGCCGCCATCGGCGTCTCGGTCGCCGGCGGCGCCGCCGAGTTCGCGGTCGCCCCGGTCGCGAACTGCGTCAAGCTCCCCGACCACGTGGACGTCGCGGACGCCGCACTGATCGAGCCGCTCTCCTGCGCGGTGCGCGGCTACGACATCCTCTCGGCCCGGATGGCCTCCCGCGTGCTGATCTACGGCTCGGGCACCATGGGTCTGATGATGTTGGAGCTCGCCAAGCTCACCGGCGCCGCCTCGGTGGACGTGGTCGACCTCAACCCCGACCGCCTCGCCACCGCGCGCACCCTCGGAGTCTCCAACGCCGCAGCCGGCGCCGACGAACTGGGCCGCCCGCAGGGCTGGGACATCGTCATCGACGCCACCGGCAACGCCGCCGCCATCCAGGACGGCATCAACCGTGTCGCCAAGGCGGGCACCTTCCTGCAGTTCGGCGTCTCCGACTACGCCACCACGGCCACCATCGAGCCGTACAAGATCTACAACCAGGAGATCACCATCACCGGCTCCATGGCGGTGCTGCACAGCTACGAGCGTGCCGCCGACCTGTTCGCCAACGGGGTGATCGACCCGGCCGTCTTCATCAGCGACCGGGTGCCGCTGGCCGACTACCCGGCCGCGATCGACCAGTTCAAGGCCGGCAAGGGCCGCAAGATCGTCGTCGTGCCCTGACACCCGTCGTGGCGCCCCGACCGGGGCGGCCGACCCCGCGCGCGCCGCGCACCCCACCGGGTGCGCGGCGCCGCGCCGTTTCAGCGCTCCAGCACCAGCGCCTGCCCCTGGCCCACGCCCACACAGAGCGAGGCCATGCCGACGCCGGACCCCGCCGCCGCCAACTGGTGTGCCACCGCGCCCGCGAGCCGCGCGCCGGAGGCCCCCAGCGGATGGCCGATCGCGATGGCGCCCCCACGCGGATTGACCAGGGCCGGGTCCAGCTCCGGCAGCTCCGCCAGGCATCCCAGTACCTGGGCGGCGAACGCCTCGTTGAGCTCGACGACGGCCAACTCCGTGAACTCCCGCCCCGCCCGCTCCATCGCGCGGCGCATCGCCCGGACCGGCCCCAGGCCGAAGTACTGGGGCTCCAGCGCCGTCACCGCCGACGCCGTCACCCGCGCCAGCGGCTCGCGACCCGTCGCGGCCACTCCCGCCTCGTCCGCCAGCAGCAGCGCGGCGGCCCCGTCGCTGAGCGGGGAGGAGTTCCCCGCCGTGACCGTGCCCCCCTCCGGGCGGAAGGCCGGCCGCAGGCCCGCCAGCGACGCCATGGTGCCGCCGTCGCGGATCGGCTCGTCCCGCTCCAGCTCCACCCCCGGCACCGCGACCACCTCCGCCGCGTACGCGCCCGTCCGCCAGGCGGCCGCCGCCCGCTCGTGCGACGCCAGCGCGTAGCGGTCCTGCGCGACGCGGTCGATGCCGCACCGGTCGGCGACCAACTCCGCGCCCTCGCCCAACGACACCGTCCACGCGGGATCCATCGCCGCGTTGACCTGCCGCCAGCCGAGACCGGTGGCGTGCGTCCGCGGCGGCGCGGCGGGGAACGCCCGGTCCGGCTTCTCCAGCGTGTACGGCGCGCGGCTCATCGACTCCACCCCGCCCGCCACCACCAGGGACGCGTCCCCCACCGCCACCGCACGGTACGCCTGCACCACGGCCTCCAGCCCCGAGGAGCACAGCCGGTTGACGGTGCTCCCCGGGACGGTGACCGGGAGCCCGGCCAGCAGCGCGGCCATGCGGCCGACGTTGCGGTTGTCCTCTCCCGCGCCGTTGGCGGCGCCGAGGACGACCTCGTCCACCCGGGCCGGGTCCAGCTCCGGGCTGCGGTCGACCAGGGACCGCACCGCCCGGGCCGCCAGGTCGTCGGGCCGCACTCCGGACAGCGCGCCGCCGTACCGCCCACCGGGCGTCCTGACAGCGTCCACCACCCAGACCTCGCGCAGTGTCCCTGCCACCATGTGCGATCACCCTTCCGTCCCCGGCCGGTGCCGTGGGTAGAGTCGACCCGATCATCTCAGCGGGCCGCGGACCCGACCAGACCGCTCGTCACCGGCCCCCGGCGCGGGCGTCCTGCCGGCCCGTCCCGCCGTACCACCACGCGCCCCGGGTGGGGCGCGGAGACGAGAACAGGGCCCGCGATGCCGTTGACCGACCTGCCGCTGGAGCGACTGCGGGAGTACCACTGCGACGTCCCCGCCCCGGCGGACTTCGCGACGTTCTGGGAGGAGACGCTCGCCGCGGCGCGTTCCGCCGCCACCGGACCGGCCACCTACCGGCCGGTGACCGACTCGGCGCTGCGCACCGTCGACGTCTTCGACGTCCGGTTCCCCGGCTGGGACGGTCAGGCCGTCGCCGGCTGGCTGATACTCCCGCGGGGCGCCGCGCCGGGCGACGCCCTGCCGGCCGTGGTGCGCTACAGCCCGTACAACAACGGCCGCGGCAGCTACCTGGACCACCTGGCGTGGCCGTCCGCCGGCTACGCGCACCTCGTGGTCGACGCCCGCGGCATGGGGGACGCCACCCCCGACCCCGACCCGGCCCCCGGGCCGCAGTCGCCGAGGGGGTTCATGACCCGTGGCATCGCCGACCGGGACCAGTACGTCTACCGGCGGCTCGTCACCGACGCGGTACGCGCCCTGGACGCGGTGCGCGACCACCCGGTCGTCGACCCCGCCCGGGTCGTGGTGAGCGGCCGCAGCCAAGGCGGCGGCCTGGCGCTGGCGACCGCCGGCCTGGTCGGCGGTGACGCGGCGGCCGCCCTGGTCGACGTGCCGTTCCTCTGCCACTTCCGCCGCGGGGCGCAGATCGCCTCGCAGGGGCCCTACACCGACTTCACCGCGTACCTCGGCGAGCGTCAGCTGGCCGACCCGGAGCGGACGTTCGCGACGCTGGACTACTTCGACGGCGTGCACTTCGCCCCCCGCGCGACGGCGCCCGCCCTGTTCAGCGTGGCCCTGATGGACCCGGTCTGCCCGCCCTCCACGGTCTACGCCGCCTACCACCGCTACGCCGGTGAGCGGGAGATGGAGGTCTGGCCGTTCGGCGACCACGCCGGCGGCCGTACCGCACAGCTCGCCAAGCAGCTGGCCTGGGTGGCGGAGCGCGGGATCACGCCCTGAGCCGCGGGGCCCCGCACGGACGGGGCCGGGCAGCGGCGTCACGCCCCTGCCCGGCCCCGTCCGCGGTGCGGCCGTCGGTCACTCCTCGACGCGGCCGCTGAGCAGCTCGGTGATCCGCTCCGAGGCCTCGCGGCCCGCCTCGATCGGGTCCGCACCCTGCAGCACGGCCGTCTGGTACTGCTTGATCGGGTTCTGCTCCTCCACCGTCGCCCAGTGCGGGGACTGCGGGGTGGCGCGGCCGTTGACCGCCCCCTGGACCATCGCCGCCGTGGCGGGGTCGTCGGCGACCGCGTCGGCGAGCGTGGTCCGGTTGGGCACCAGGTTCATGGAACTGGCCAGCTCGGTCTGCCACTTGTCGCCAGTGATCAGCTTGACGAACTCGTAGGCCAGCCGCAGGTCACTGGTGGCGTGGGGGATCACCAGGTTGGAGCCGCCGGTGAACACCGACCCGGGGGCGCCGGACTCCATGCCCGGTACCGGGAAGAAGCCGAGCTCGTCCTCCAGCTCGGGGTTCTCATTGATGATGGCCGCCGCGGAACCGGGCGTGGAGATGATCTGGGAGACGTCGCCCGCGGCGAAGACCTCCTCGTGCGGCGGGTTGGCCTCGTCCGTGTCGACCGGCCCGTTGCCGAGTGCCTGCAGCTCGGAGTAGAACTCCATGCCGGCGGCGGCCTCCGGGGTGTCGAGCGTGCCCTGCCAGGTGCCGGCGCTCTCGACGGCGAGGTCGCCGCCCTCGTCCCAGATGAAGCCCGCCAGAACGTACCAGTTCTGACCGGGGAGGTAGATGCCCTGCCGCCCGGGGACCTCGTTGAGGCTCCTGGTGGCCTCCAGCCACTCCTCCCGGTCGGTCGGCAGTTCGTCGATCCCGACCTCCGCGAAGTGGTCCTTGCGGTAGATCACCACGCGGTTGGCCGCGTAGAACGGGATGCCGTACTGGTGGCCGTAGAACTGCCCGGGGTCGGCGAGGCCGGGCACCCAGTCGTCCCCGGAGAGGCTGATGACCTGGTTGGTGAGGTCGGAGAGGCCGCCGGTGGCCACGTACTGCGCCACCTGCGTGTTGCCCACCTCGATGACGTCCGGACCGTTTCCGCTGGTGAGCGCTTCGGTCACCTTCTCACCGATGCCGACCCACTCCTGGATGGTGACCTCGACCTGGACGCCGTCGTTGGCCTCCTCGAACTCGGCCACGACCTGGTCGAGGAACTCCTCACCGGCGCTGTAGTTCATCATCCAGACTTCGAGGACGCGGTCGTCCTCGGCGGAGGAGAGAGTCGAGCACCCGACGAGGATCGACGCCGCCGCGCCTATCCCCACGGCACGGACGGTGAGTGTTGGTTTCAACGGTTCCCCTCGGGAGAGAGGTACGGGCACCGCGGCACCCGTACGAACTGACGATCGAAGTGTGGGGGTGACCGACAATAGCGACCGTCCGGCCACACCTCGCCGGAGGGGTGCGTTCCGGCCCGGGCCCCGCTGACCTCGACGGACGGCCATGAGTCTGCGCCCCCACGGCCGTCCGGGTCCACCCGGGCGGCGCGGCGACTCCCGTCGCACGCGCATTCGGTGGCCGGTCGGCGCCCGTCGGCTCGCCGTTTCAGGCCAGTTCGGGGAAGAGGATCTCGAACGCCTCCGTCGGCTCGGTGATCCCGCGGGCGAAGGGCGCGTCGAAGTACCACACCAGGAACAGCAGGAAGGCGATCAGCGCGCTGAAGAGGCCGGCGAGCAGCAACTCCCGTGCCGACCGCTGGATCTGGAGCGTGAACACCATCCCCAGCGCCACCACGCCCCCGGCGACCAGGCCGAACCAGACGATGCCGGGCATGGTGGGCTCCGCCGCCTGCGCCCGGGCCGTGCGCGCCTCGTCCACCGCGGCGGCGCGGTCCATCAGCCCGTGGTACCCGTGTGCTTCCAAGGTGGTGGTGGGCTCGTGCAAGGTGATGGTGCGGCGGAGGTCGGCGAGCAGCGCGTCGCCCTCCTCGGTGAGTTCCTCGTTCTCCACCATGTGCGGCCACTCCACCGTCAGGACGTGGGTGACGTAGCTGTCGACCTGCTCCCGGATCTCCTCGCGCACCGGTGAGGGGTACGCCTCGGCCCGGGTGCTGACCTCCCGCAGCGCCTGGGCCTCGGCCCGCACCCAGTCCTCGGCGGCCGCGCGCTCCTCCCACACGCCGGCCATCGCCAGGCCCAGGACGATCGCGTAGACCACACCGATCATCATGGTGATGTACTCGATGACGTCGGGTGTCTGGGAGGTGTCCTCGCCCTCCTCGCCGCGTCGGCGCAGCGTGGCGACGATCAGGACGACCGCGCAGGTTCCTGCGGTGCACAGGGTGAGAATCAGCCAGGTCGGCACGGTGGGTTTCCTCTCGGGGCGAGCGCGTGAGCAGCGGTGTCATGCGTGGGACGACCGGCCGCCCCCGCCGCCGCGCGGGCGGAGCGCGGCGGCGGCCAGCACGGCGGGGGCGAGGAGCAGCAGCGTTCGACCGACCAGGGAGCCGCTCTCGCGCGGTTCCGTGCCCGGAGTGGGGCGCGGGGGTGCCATCGCCAGCGAGACCTCCGCAGCCGGCGGCGGGACGGCGGGTTCCGGCTCCGCCGC
>NZ_JAAVJC010000007.1 GCF_012033785.1 Streptomyces bohaiensis | reverse complement strand
CGCGCGGACCGTGCACCGGAGCCCCGCGGGGCCCGGGGCGCGGAGCACGGGACCACCCCGGCCGCGCCCGGTTCCGAGCAGCGCGCGGTCGGGCAGCACCCGGCAACGGGCACCACCGGAGGAAGCCGTTCCGCTTCCGGCGCGCAGCAGCCGGAGCGGGCGGCTGCGCCCGGCGGCGTCCCCGGCGCCGTCGGCGGACTGCTCGTCCCGTTCGGTGAACTCCTGGCCCCCGTAGGTGAGTTTCTTTCGCCGGTCGCCGACCGTCTCGCCCCGGCGACCGGGGCCGCGGGCTCCGCAGGGGACGGGAGCGACGGTGGCGAACCGAGCGAGCCGACCGCGCCGGGCGCACCGACCGCGCCGGGTGCCGGAGAGACCGGCTCCGAGGGCGAGGCGCGACAGCCGGAGCCGGCACAGCCGCCCACCGGACTGCTCACGCCGGTCCTCGTCCCGGTGGCCGACGCCGCCGGGCTGCGACCCGTCACCGATGCCCTGCGGGTCACCCCCGCCGCGAGCAGCCCTGGAACCACCGCCCCGCCGACCGCGCACCCCACCGAACCCGCCCCGCCGGCGGCGACCTCACCCGAGCAGGACGCCCCAGGCGGAGCGACGACCCCGGGCGGTGCGACCGGCACCGAAGCGGGCGACGGCGAGGGGGACGACGCGGCGGACCGGGGTCCGGAGGCCGCCCCGGCGGAGACGGCCCGCTCGGTCGGCCTGTCCGGCCCGCACGCGGTGGCCGACCTCGCCGCGGCGCACCTCGACACCCTCGGCACCCTGGTGGACGCCGCGGCGGCGCCCGGCCCCGCTCTCGATGGCGCCGCCACCGAAGAGGACCGCGCCGACCGGCGTGACCTCGGCGACCGCGCCTCCGACGGCGGAAACGCACCCGGGGCCGAGTCCACCGTCGTCGGCACCTCGACCGGCATGCCCTGCACGGGATCGCACGGCCCGGTCGGCAGCCGCCCCATCGAGCCGGACGGCCCGGCCCCCGCCACCGACTCCCCCGGCGCCGCCCGGGCGGAGGACCACCGAGCCGCCGGCTACCTGCTGGACGGCCGCGGCCCGCGTCGACCGGGCTGATCACCGGCCCGGCCGCCGTGTCCCCAGGACGCCCCGGCCGTGCCGCACCACCTCCCTCGCGCGCCCACCCCGGGCCGGGGGCCGACCACCCCGACGGTGGCTTCGGCGACCGGCCCCAGCAGGACACTGGAGACCCGGACATGACGGTGCTTCCCGGAACCGACGCCCCCACCGACCGCCCCGCCGCGGACGGCGCCCGCCCCGGCCGCCGCTCGCTGGAGGAGCTGCTGGCAGCCACGGCCCACGGCGACCAGGCGGCCTTCGCCGAGGTCTACGACCGCGTCGCCGGCCGCGTGCTGACGACGGCGCTGGCCGTGGTCCGCGACCGTTCGCTCGCCGAGGACGTGGCGCAGGAGGCGCTGCTCGACGTGTGGCGCAACGCCGCCCGCTACCAGCGGGAGCGGGGCGGGGCCTGGGGATGGGTGCTGCGGATCACCCACCGGCGCGCCGTCGACCGGGTGCGGCACGAACAGGCGCTCACCGCCCGCGAGGAGCGGTTCCAGCGGAGCGACGCCGAGCTGCTGCACGACCCGGTCGCGGAGTACGTGGACCGTGCCGCCGACGGCGAGACGGTCCTCGCCGGACTGGACTCCCTCACCCCGCTCCAGCGGGAGGCGATCACCCTGGCGTACTACGAGGGGCTGAGCTACCCGCAGGTGGCGCGGCAGCTCGACGTGCCGCTGGGAACGGTCAAGACGCGGATGCGGGACGGGTTGAAGCGGCTGCGCGGCCGGTTCGGCCACCTCGGTGCGCGCGGCACGGCGTGACCGGGCGCGGGCGGCTCACGGTGGCGCCGCGCACCGCCATCCCGGCCCGCCATCCCGCGCCCCCACCACGCGTCGACCGCCCCGCCGACGACCGCCGGCCCCGCCGCCCGGCCCCCGCACACGGTGGCCGAGGTGCTCCGGCGTCGCCTGGCGGCCACCCCCGGGGTCGCCGCGGTGACCCCGTCCGGCCCCGGGTTCCTCGACATCGTGCTCGCCGAGGGCGCGCAGGCCGCGCTGCTGGACGAGATCCTCACGCTGCCCGCGCCCGCCGCTCTGCCCGAGGACCCGGCACGGGACGTCCGCGCCTGGCGGGCCGCCTCGGACGACCGTCCCCCGGCCGGTCTCGATCTCCTCACCCAGCGCACCGAGAACCCGCTCTTCCGGGTGCGGTACGCCCACGCCCGCGCGCGTTCCGCCGTGCGCGGCGGGGCGCGGCTCGGGATCGCCCCCGATGCCGCAGCCGCCGAGGAGCTGCGGCACCCCGCCGAGCGCGCCGTGCTGGCGCTGCTGGGGGAGCGGCACCGCGCCGGCTCGGCCGGCTGGCTGGTCCGCCTCGCCGACGCGCACCTCGACGCGACCGCCACCGCCGCCGTCCTGCCCCAGGGACCCGAGAAACCCGGGGCCGTCCACCGCGCGCGGCTGGCCCTCGCCCAGGCCACCGCCACGGTGCTCGCCGACGGCCTGACCCGCCTGGGCATCGGGGCGCCCGACCACCTCTGAGCCGGGCGCCGTGCCGGGCACGGGCCCCGGTCGCCGCACCTCTCGTGCCGACGGTGCCGCCGGTCGCGGGAGTCGTGGGTCGCCGAGGGCTCCGCGCGGCACCGTCCCGTCCCGGCCGGTCCGCCGGACCGACGGACCGACGGACCGGCTCGTGACCGGGCGGCCTCGTCTCCCGTTGCCTCCCCTGACAGCGCCCCGTTGGACCACCCCGACGGCGGACACCACCGCGCGTGCCCGCCTCCGCAACAGCCGCCCTTCCGCACGAACCGCGGACCGCGACCGCGAACTGCGACCGCGGACCGCGACCGCGAACCAGCAAGAAAGCGACAGCAGCAGCCATGAGTCGTTCCGCGCACCCCGCCGGGCCCCGCCACGCCGACGTCCTCCCCGAGGGCCACCACGGCCCGCCCCCGGCCGACCTCAACGAGCTCGACCCCCGGGTCTGGCCCCGCACCGCCCGCCGCGGCCCCGACGGGGCGCTGACCATCGGCGGCGTCGACGTCCGCGCGCTGGTCGAGGAGTTCGGCACCCCCGCCTACTTCCTGGACGAGGAGGACTTCCGCGCCCGGTGCCGCGCCTGGCGCGACGCCTTCGGGCCGGACGCCGACGTCTTCTACGCCGGCAAGGCGTTCCTGTGCCGCGCCGTGGTGCGGTGGCTGACCGAGGAGGGGCTCAACCTCGACGTCTGCAGCGGCGGCGAACTGGCGACCGCGCTGGCCGGCGGGATGCCCGCCGAGCGGATCGCGCTCCACGGCAACAACAAGTCGGCCGCCGAGATCGAGCGGGCGGTCGAGGCCGGCGTCGGCCGGATCGTGCTGGACTCGCTCCAGGAGATCGACCGCGTCGCCGACGCCGCACGCCGGCTGGGCCGACGCCAGCGGGTGCAGCTGCGGGTCACCGTCGGCGTGGAGGCCCACACCCACGAGTTCATCGCCACCGCCCACGAGGACCAGAAGTTCGGTCTGGCGCTGGCCGGCGGCCAGGCCGCGGACGGCGTGCGGCGCGTGCTCGCCCACGACAGCCTGGAGCTGATCGGGGTGCACTCCCACATCGGCTCGCAGATCTTCGACACCGCCGGGTTCGAGGTGGCGGCGCACCGCGTGGTCGGCCTGCTGCGGGAGGTCCGGGACGAGCACGGCCTGGAGCTCCCCGAGATCGACCTCGGCGGCGGCCTCGGCATCGCCTACACCCCGGCCGACGACCCCCGCGAACCACACGAGATCGCGAGGGCGCTCCGCGACATCGTCACCCGTGAGTGTGATGCTGCGGGACTGGCGCGGCCCCGGCTCTCCGTCGAGCCCGGCCGTGCCGTCGTCGGTCCGACCGCGGTCACCGTCTACGAGGTCGGCACCACCAAGGAACTGCCCGGGCTGCGCACCTACGTCAGCGTCGACGGCGGCATGTCGGACAACATCCGGACCGCCCTCTACGACGCCGAGTACTCGGTCGCCCTGGTCTCGCGGACGTCCGAGGCCGCGCCGATGCTGACGCGGGTGGTCGGCAAGCACTGCGAGAGCGGCGACATCGTCGTGCGCGACGCCCACCTGCCCGCCGACACGGCCGTCGGCGACCTGCTGGCGGTACCCGCCACCGGCGCCTACTGCCGCTCGATGGCCAGCAACTACAACCACGTGGCCCGCCCGCCGGTGGTCGCCGTCCGGAACGGGCAGGCCCGGGTGCTGCTGCGGCGCGAGACCGAGGAGGACCTGCTCCGTCTCGACGTGGGCTGACAGCCGGGCGGCGGCCGTCCACCGGCGCCGTGCGCACCACCGGCGCCGGCCCCCGGGCCCGTCCTGTCCCGGGGGCCGCCACCCCACCGGCGTGCGCCCCGGCGGCGCACGACCGCCCCCACCCGGCTCGAACTTCCGTGCCCCGCGGATCGTCCGTCGCACGTCGGCCCGCCGGCCGATGTCCGGCGGGCGGCCGGCGAATCTCGCATACTGACACCGGCGGTGAGGAGCCGCCCCCGGTGGGCGAGACTTGCGGGGGCGGGGAGTGCCGTGGGCCGGACGCCGGTCACGGCGGCGCCCCCGCCGGAAGCGGCGGTACGTGCGGTACGAGAGCGGAGAGAGAAGGTCGGGCGATGACGGATGGGCGGCCGCTGAAGGTGGCGCTGCTGGGGTGCGGAGTGGTCGGGTCACAGGTGGCACGCCTGGTGACGACGCACGCCGCCGACCTGGCCGCCCGGGTCGGCGCGCCCGTGGAACTGGCCGGTATCGCGGTCCGCCGCCCCGGCCGGCTGCGCGAGGGCGTCCACGCCGAGCTGATCACCACCGACGCGCAGGGACTGGTCTCCCGCCCCGACATCGACGTCGTCGTCGAGGTCATCGGCGGGATCGAGCCCGCCCGGTCGCTCATCTCGACCGCCTTCGAGAACGGCGCCAGCGTCGTCACCGCCAACAAGGCGCTGCTCGCCGAGGACGGCCCCTCGCTCTACTCGGCGGCCGAGAAGTACGGCGCCGACCTCTACTTCGAGGCCGCGGTCGCCGGTGCCATCCCGCTGCTGCGCCCGCTGCGCGAGTCGCTCGCCGGTGACAGCGTCAACCGGGTGCTGGGCATCGTCAACGGCACCACCAACTTCATCCTCGACCGCATGGACACCAGCGGCGCCGGCTACTACGAGGCGCTGGAGGAGGCGACCGCCCTCGGCTACGCGGAGGCCGACCCGACGGCGGACGTGGAGGGGTTCGACGCCGCCGCCAAGGCGGCGATCCTCTCCGGGATCGCGTTCCACACCCGGGTCCGGCTGGACGACGTCCACCGCGAGGGCATCACCGAGGTCACCGCCTCGGACATCGCCTCCGCCCGCCGCATGGGCTGCACCGTGAAGCTGCTGGCCATCTGCGAGCGCGCCGCCGACGGCCGGTCGGTGACCGCGCGGGTCCACCCGGCGATGATCCCGCTCACCCATCCGCTGGCCTCCGTCCGCGAGGCGTACAACGCGGTCTTCGTCGAGGCCGACTCCGCCGGCAGCCTGATGTTCTACGGCCAGGGCGCCGGCGGGGTGCCGACCGCCTCGGCGATCCTCGGCGACCTGGTCGCCGCCTGCCGCAACAAGGTGAGCGGCGCGCGCGGCCCCGGCGAGTCGGCGTACACCATGCTCCCGGTCAGCCCGATGGGCGATGTCGTCACCCGGTACCACATCAGCCTCGACGTGGCGGACAAGCCGGGTGTGCTGTCGCAGGTGGCGGCGGTCTTCGCCGACCACGGCGTCTCCATCGACACGGTGCGGCAGCAGGGCAAGGACGGGGAGGCGTCGCTGGTCGTGGTCACCCACCGCGCGCCCGACGCCGCGCTCACGGCGACGGTCGAGACGCTGCGCGGCCTGGACACCGTCCGGGGCGTCGCCAGCATCATGCGGGTCGAGGGCGAATGACCCGCCGCGCCGCCCGTCCGGGCGGCGTGCGGTAGGAACACCGGAGAGTCCGGGGGCTCGGGAAGCCGGAGAGTCAGGGAAGCAGTGGACGTCATGGAAGCACAGCAGACCACCACCAGCCGCCAGTGGCGGGGAGTCATCGAGGAGTACCGCGAGCGGCTGCCCGTCTCCGCGACGACGCCCGTGGTGACACTGCGTGAGGGCGGTACTCCGCTGGTGCCGGCGCAGGTGCTCTCCGAGCGCACCGGCTGCGAGGTGCACCTGAAGGTCGAGGGGGCCAACCCCACCGGCTCCTTCAAGGACCGCGGCATGACCATGGCCATCTCGCGTGCCAAGGAGGAGGGGGCGCAGGCCGTCATCTGCGCCTCCACCGGCAACACCTCGGCCTCGGCCGCCGCCTACGCGGTGCGCGGCGGGATGGTCTGCGCGGTGCTGGTGCCGACCGGCAAGATCGCGCTCGGCAAGATGGGCCAGGCGCTGGTCCACGGCGCCCGCATCCTGGAGGTCGACGGCAACTTCGACGACTGCCTCGACCTCGCGCGGGGCCTGTCGGAGAAGTACCCGGTGGCGCTGGTGAACTCGGTCAACCCCGCCCGCATCGAGGGCCAGAAGACCGGCGCCTTCGAGGTGGTCGACATGCTCGGCGACGCGCCCGACATCCACGTGCTGCCGGTCGGCAACGCCGGCAACATCACCGCCTACTGGCGCGGGTACCGCGAGTACGCCGACACCAGCTCCCCGCTGGGCGCGCCCGCCTCGCGCACGCCGCGGATGTGGGGTTTCCAGGCGTCGGGCTCCGCGCCGATCGTCCGGGGCGCGCCGGTGCGCAACCCCGCCACCCTGGCGACCGCGATCCGCATCGGCAACCCGGCGTCGTGGACCCAGGCGGAGGCGGCGCGCGACGAGTCCGGCGGGATCATCGACGAGGTGACGGACCGGGAGATCCTCGCCGCGTACCGCCTGCTCGCGGCGCAGGAGGGCGTCTTCGTGGAGCCCGCGTCGGCGGCGTCGGTGGCCGGCCTGCTGAAGGCGGCGGCGCGCGGCGATGTCGACCCCGGGCAGCGCATCGTCTGCACGGTCACCGGCAACGGGCTCAAGGACCCGGACTGGGCGGTCGCCGGTGCGCCGCCGCCCATCACGGTGCCGGTGAACGCCGACGCCGCGGCGGAACGCCTCGGCCTGGCCTGACGCCTCGCCGGGGGCCGTGCCGACGGGGGTTCACCACCCCGCCGCCGCACGGCACTCCGGCGCGAGTGCCCCGCGGGCGCACCGGCTCCGGCAGGGTCGACACGGGCATCGCCCGAGGTGCACCCTCTGCGGACGGCGGCGCGGCCTTCGGTAGGCTGGGCCGCGTTCCGGCAGGCCGGAGCGGTTTCACCCCGGGGGCCGGTTCCCGACCGGCAGGCCCGTGGCATGCCGCTCCCGCACGCGTGGGGAGGGCGCCGCAGTCGCGGGCCCGAGCGCCCACCGCCCCCAGCGGGCGGGCGTCTGCACCGTCCCCGACGGCGGTCGGTCGGGACCGTCCGGGGCCGGGCCCCGAACACCGCGCCGCACGGCGCCGTCGGTGACGACGACGGACCCGGGCGGCCGCCGTTCGGAGCTCGCCACGGCGGAGCCGCCCCCGGCACCGGTGCGGCGGGTCCCTTCCTGGCCGCGTCCCGCGGCCACCACCCCTCGGCCGTCCCCGGCAGTCGCCGCGGGACGTCCGGAACCAGCAAGGAGAGTCGTCGAGCGATGGCGCACCCCGCATTCCGTGCCGCGCCCGTCCGGGTGCGCACGCCCGCCACCAGCGCCAACCTGGGGCCCGGCTTCGACGCCCTGGGTCTGGCGCTGGGGCTCTACGACGACGTGGTGGTCCGCGTTGCGGAGTCCGGCCTCCACATCGACATCGCGGGGGAGGGCGCCGACACCCTGCCTCGCGACGAGCGGCACCTGATGGTGCGCGCGATGCGCGCGGCGTTCGACGTGCTGGGCGGTCAGCCGCGCGGGCTGGAGGTGGTGTGCGCCAACCGCATCCCGCACGGGCGCGGCCTGGGCTCGTCCTCCGCGGCGATCTGCGCCGGGCTGATGGCGGCCCGGGCCGTGACCAGCGGTGGCGAGGCCCGTCTCGGGGAGCGTGCGCTGCTGGAGCTGGCGTCCGAGATCGAGGGCCACCCCGACAACGTGGCCGCCTGCCTGCTCGGCGGCTTCACCATCGCCTGGTCGGACGGGGGTGCGGCGCGGGCGGTGCGGTTGGAGCCCGACGCGACGATCGCGCCGGTCGTCTTCGTCCCGGCCCAGCCGCTGCGGACCGAGACGGCGCGCGGACTGCTCCCGCGCTCCGTCCCCCATGTCGACGCGGCGATGAACGCGGGCCGGTCGGCGCTGCTGGTGGAGGCGTTGACACGCCGTCCGGAGCTGCTGCTGCCGGCGACCGAGGACCGGCTGCACCAGGAGTACCGTGCGGCGGCGATGCCCGGGAGCGTGCAGCTCGTCGCACGGCTGCGGGACGAGGGCGTGCCCGCGGTGATCTCCGGCGCCGGGCCGACCGTGCTGGCCCTGGTCGGCGACGCGGAGGCGGACCGGGTGGCGCGGCTGGCCGGCGGGGACTGGGCCGCCAACCGGCTGGAGCTGGACGCCGCGGGGTCGAGCGTGCTGCCGCTCGCCGCCGGCGCCGGTGCCGAAGCGGGGTGAGAATCCGCCGTCCCGGTGTGAGCGGGGCGCCCGGGTGGGCATGCATGAAGAGCATGGAGAGGGGGGAATACCGGCAGTATCCGGTAGTGTTAATCTCAGGTCTACACGTACCGTCCCTGCGGATCACTCCGAGGGGTGGCCGTCGTGGTATCCGCGGCGGCGTCGTCCCCGGGGCACCCCGGGCGGCACGGTACACCGGGGTCCCGTCCTCAGGGGCCGCGTCTTCTTCCGGGAGCTCCCTCTGCCTCAGCAGCCTGCCTGGCAGAGCTCGGCACGCTCCGGATCCGGTACGACGGTCACATCGGCCATTCCGTACTTTTTCGAACCGTTCTCACCGCCGCCATGAGCAGGCGGACCACCGCCCCGGCCGGTCCATCAGACGAGACCGCAGCCGGACAGCACGACCGGTCGCCGAGCCAGACAGGCCGACGTCCGCTCCAGGGAAGGACCCTTCGTGAGCGACACCACCGATCTGATGGGCGCGAGTGCCGACAGCGCCGACAAGACTGCCGGTGCTGCCCCCGCGTCCGTGACGGACAGTGCTGCCAAGGCGCCGCGCCGTCGGCGTTCCGGCACCGGCCTCGACGGCATGGTGCTGGCTGAACTGCAGCAGGTTGCCTCCGGCCTCGGCATCAGGGGCACCGCGCGGATGCGCAAGAGCCAGCTGATCGAGGTCATCAAGGAGAAGCAGGGCTCGGGCGGCGCGCCCGCCGAGTCCGCGCCCGCCGCGGAGGCACCCGCGGCGGAGAAGCCGAAGCGGCGTGCCACCTCCCGTGTGCGCACCGACGCCAAGGCCGCGACCCAGGCCGAGGCCCCCGCGCGCTCCGAGGGCGACGAGGGCGTGAAGGACTCCGCGCAGGACTCCGCCCCGGCCGCCAAGGAGAAGGAGTCCGCCAAGGACGCCGGCCAGCCCACCAAGTCCGAGGGCGCGAAGGGCGATTCGCCCCGCGCTGACGGTTCGTCCAAGGAGGACGGCGGCGAGCGGCAGGGCAAGCGCGAGCGGCGCGGCAAGAACGCCGGCCAGGGCGGCCAGAACCAGCAGGGCGGCGGCCGCGGCAACCGCGACGGCGGCAACCGCGACGGTGGCGGCCGGGGCGACGGCACCCGGGGCGACAACCGCGACGGCGGCGGTCGGGGTGACGGCAACCGCGGCGGCAACCGCGACGGCCGCGGCGACGACGGCAACCGCGACGACGACTTCGAGGGCAGCCGCCGCGGCCGCCGTGGCCGCTACCGCGACCGCCGGGGCCGCCGCAGCGGCGGTCGCGAGGACTTCAACGAGCCGCAGGTCGCCGACGACGACGTGCTGATCCCCGTCGCCGGCATCCTCGACATCCTCGACAACTACGCCTTCGTGCGGACGTCCGGCTACCTCCCGGGCCCCAACGACGTCTACGTCTCCCTCGCCCAGGTCCGGAAGAACGGCCTGCGCAAGGGCGACCACGTCACCGGCGCGGTCCGGCAGCCCCGTGACGGCGAGCGCCGCGAGAAGTTCAACGCGCTGGTGCGGCTGGACTCCGTCAACGGCATGGGCGCCGACTCGGGCCGCGGGCGCGAGGAGTTCAACAAGCTCACCCCGCTGTACCCGCAGGAGCGGCTGCGGCTGGAGTGCGAGCCGGGCTCGCTCACCCCGCGGATCATCGACATGGTCTCGCCGATCGGCAAGGGCCAGCGCGGTCTCATCGTCGCGCCGCCCAAGACCGGCAAGACGATGATCATGCAGTCGATCGCCAACTCGATCACCCGCAACAACCCCGAGTGCCACCTGATGGTCGTGCTCGTGGACGAGCGGCCCGAGGAGGTCACCGACATGCAGCGGTCGGTGAAGGGCGAGGTCATCTCCTCGACCTTCGACCGCCCGGCCGAGGACCACACCGTCGTCGCGGAACTCGCCATCGAGCGCGCCAAGCGCCTGGTGGAGCTGGGCCACGACGTGGTCGTGCTGCTGGACTCCATCACCCGCCTGGGCCGCGCCTACAACCTGGCCGCCCCCGCCTCCGGGCGCATCATGTCCGGTGGTGTGGACTCCACCGCCCTGTACCCGCCGAAGAAGTTCTTCGGCGCGGCCCGGAACATCGAGGACGGCGGCTCGCTGACCATCCTCGCCACCGCCCTGGTCGACACCGGCTCCCGCGCGGACGAGGTGATCTTCGAGGAGTTCAAGGGCACCGGCAACATGGAGCTCAAGCTCGACCGGAAGCTCGCCGACAAGCGGATCTTCCCGGCCGTGGACGTGGACGCCTCCGGCACCCGCAAGGAGGAGATCCTGATGGGCGCCGAGGAGCTGGCGGTCGTCTGGAAGCTCCGCCGGGTGCTGCACGCCCTGGACCAGCAGCAGGCGATCGAGCTGCTGCTGGACAAGATGAAGCAGACCAAGTCCAACGCCGAGTTCCTGATGCAGATCCAGAAGAACACCCCCTCGCCGAGCAGCGGCGACTGACCGCCGCGCCGCGGCGCCCGTCCCGTCGGGCCCGCGGCGCGCCGGTACCACGTCCGGGGCCGCCCCACCACCGCTGGTGGGGCGGCCCCGTCGTCGTCCCCCGTTCGCCGTAGTGCGGGGCTGCCACGGGCGGCGGCCGATCCGCGAGCGGGCCACAATCGGGTGATTCGGGCCGCCCCGTGCGGCGCCCCGTCGGCCCCTGCCGGGGCGGGCGTACCCGAGACGAGGCGGTGACCATGGCGCAGCAGTTCCCCACCTGGGGTCCGCGGCCTCCGCTCCGCCGCCGACGGGTCGGCCGCCGGCGCCGGGCTGCCTACGCGGCGACCGGGGCGCTGCTGGCTCTCCTGTTGCTGGCGGGTGCCGCCGCGGGCGCGCTGTACCTCCGGTTCGACGGCAACATCTCCGAGATCGACATCGACGCGGCGCTCGGCACCGACCGCCCGGAGGACGAGCCGGGGGAGTCCCTCGACATCCTGGTGCTGGGCTCCGACAGCCGCGAGGGCGAGAACGAGGTCTACGGCCGCCAGCAGGGGGGACCCCGCGCCGACACCGCGATGGTGGTGCACCTGGCCGAGGACCGGCGCGGCGGGACGGTCGTCTCCATCCCCCGGGACACGCTGGTCCACCGACCGGCCTGCCGCGACGCGGACGGCGAGGAGGTGCCGGCCGCGGACCGGGTCATGTTCAACGAGGCGTTCGCGGTCGGCGGGCCGGTCTGCGCGGTGAAGACCGCCGAGGCGATGACCGGGGTGCGGATGGACCACTACGTCGAGGTCGACTTCCGCGGCTTCGAGAAGATGATCGACGCGCTCGGCGGCGTCGAGGTGAGCCTCGACCGGCCGTTGCGTGACCCCGACAGCCACCTGGACCTCGCGGCGGGCGACCACCGGCTGGACGGCGAGACGGCGCTGGCGCTGGTGCGGACCCGCAAGAGCCTGGGGGACGGAAGCGATCTGGAGCGCATCCAGCTCCAGCACTCCTTCATCCGCGCGCTCGCGCAGGAGGTGAGGAACGTCGGGGTGGTCGGCGACCCGCGGCGGCTGTACCGCCTCGCCGACACCGCCACCGGGGCGGTCACCACCGACAGCGCCCTTGCCTCCGTGTCGGAGCTGACGGCGCTGGCGCGGCGGCTCGGCGACGTGGAGCCCGAGCGGCTCCAGACGGTGACGCTGCCGGTCGGCTACGACCGCGCCGACCCCAACCGGGTCGTACCGCTGGAGCCGCAGGCGACCGGTGTGTGGGACGCCCTGCGAGCGGACGTGCCGGTGCCGGAACACCTCACGGAGGGCTCCGACGCGGAGCCCGGGGGCGAGGCGGAGCCGCCGGCCCTCAGCGGCTGACCCGCAGCCCCCGGCCGGTCGGCGGGCGCCGTTCCGGCGGCCGGTCGGCGGTGGAATACCGGGCGCCCGGATCACGTTTTGGCTGTCACGACCGGTCCTGGCAGACTGGTGCGTCGGCCCCGGTTCACGCGACGCATTCGGCGGAGCGACCCGGAGCCCTCCCGTGACACCAAGGAGACACCGTGAAGCGCGACATCCACCCGGAGTACGTGGAGACCCAGGTCAGCTGCACCTGCGGCGCCTCGTTCACCACTCGCAGCACCGTCAGCAGCGGCAGCGTCCGTGCCGACGTCTGCTCCGAGTGCCACCCGTTCTACACCGGCAAGCAGAAGATCCTCGACACCGGTGGCCGGGTGGCCCGCTTCGAGGCGCGGTTCGGCAAGAACGCCGCCAAGAAGTAGCGCACGGCACGCCGGCTCGGCCGCTCCCCGCGAGGGGGCGGCCGGACCGGCGTTTTCCGTACGGTGCCGCGGGTCCCCCCCCGGCGGCACCGCCGGGCCCGGACCGCCCCCGCAGCCGCGTCGGCGCGCGGCGGCCCCGCCCCGTCCGTGGTGCCGGCGCCCCGCGCCGGACAGGCCACCCCACCAGCGATCCGCAGCAGCGGACGACACCAGCGTCCCGGGAGCCACCGATCATGTTCGAGGCGGTCGAGGAACTCATCGGCGAGCACGCCGACCTCGAGCGGCAGCTCGCAGACCCCGATGTCCACGCGGACCAGGGGCGTGCCCGCGCCATGAGCAAGCGCTACGCCGAACTGACGCCCGTCGTGGCCGTGTACCAGGAGTGGCGCGGCTGCCGGGACGACATCGCGACCGCGCGGGAACTCGCTGCCGAGGACCCGGAGTTCGCGGGTGAGGTCAAGGAGCTGGAGGCCCACGCGGAGGAGCTGACCGAGCGGCTGCGGCTGCTGCTGGTCCCGCGCGACCCGGCGGACGACAAGGACGTGATCCTGGAGATCAAGGCGGGCGCCGGGGGCGACGAGTCCGCCCTGTTCGCCGGCGACCTGCTGCGGATGTACCTGCGCTACGCCGAGCGCACCGGCTGGCGGACCGAGATCATCGACGCCACCGAGTCGGAGCTGGGCGGCTACAAGGACGTGCAGGTCGCGGTGAAGGCACGGGGGCGCACGGAGCCCGGGCAGGGCGTCTGGGCGCGCCTGAAGTTCGAGGGCGGCGTCCACCGGGTGCAGCGGGTCCCGGCGACCGAGTCGGCGGGCCGCATCCACACCTCCGCCGCCGGGGTGCTCGTCACCCCCGAGGCCGAGGAGGTGGAGGTCGAGGTCAACCCCGCGGACCTGCGGATCGACGTCTACCGCTCCTCCGGCCCCGGCGGGCAGTCCGTCAACACCACCGACTCCGCGGTGCGCATCACGCACCTGCCGACCGGCGTCGTCGCCTCGTGCCAGAACGAGAAGAGCCAGCTCCAGAACAAGGAGCAGGCGCTGCGCATCCTGCGTTCCCGACTGCTGGCGGCCGCCCGCGAGGAGGCCGAGCGGGAGGCGTCCGACGCCCGCCGCAGCCAGGTGCGGACCGGGGACCGGTCCGAGAAGATCCGCACCTACAACTTCCCGGAGAACCGGATCTCCGACCACCGGGTCGGGTTCAAGGCGTACAACCTCGACCAGGTGCTCGACGGCGAGATCGACGCTGTCATCCAGGCGTGCGTGGACGCCGATTCCGCCGCCCGCCTCGCCGAGGACCGCTGACCGCGGGCTCGGGCCCGCGGTGCCGACCGGCCCGGGGCCGGGCACCGGCCGCCGCACGCGCGGCGGCGTGAGAAACGAAGGGACACGGTGAACGTAGGGTGGGTTCCGTGACTCCGACCTCCCCGCCGCCCCGCTCGCTGCTGCTCGCCGAAGTGGCCCAGGCCACCCAGCGGCTGGCCGCCGCGGGGGTCGCCAGCCCCCGGTTCGACGCCGAGGAGCTGGCGGCGTTCGTGCACGCCACCGACCGCGCCAAGCTGCACCTGGTGGGCGACGGCGACTTCGACGCCCGCTACTGGGAGGCGGTGGCCCGGCGGGAGGCCCGCGAACCGTTGCAGCACATCACCGGCCGCGCCTTCTTCCGCTACCTCGAACTCCAGGTCGGCGCCGGGGTCTTCGTGCCGCGGCCCGAGACGGAGTCCGTCGTCGGCTGGGCGATAGACGCGGTCCGGGCGATGGACGTGGCCGAACCGCTCATCGTGGACCTGTGCACCGGCTCCGGCGCCATCGCGCTCGCCCTCGCCCAGGAGGTGCCGCGCTCCCGCGTCCACGCGGTGGAACTGGACGAGGACGCCCTGGGCTGGGCCCGCCGCAACGTGGCGAACACCGCCGAGGGCTCCCGCGTCACCCTCCACCACGGCGACGCGCTCACCGCGCTGCCCGAGCTGGACGGGCAGGTCGACCTCGTGGTCTCCAACCCGCCCTATATCCCGCTCACCGAATGGGAGTACGTCGCGCCCGAGGCGCGCGACCACGACCCGGAGCTCGCCCTGTTCTCCGGCGAGGACGGCCTGGAGACCATCCGGGGGCTGGAGAGGACCGCGCACCGGCTGCTGCGCCCCGGCGGCATCGTCGTCGTCGAGCACGCCGACACCCAGGGCGGACAGGTGCCCTGGATCTTCACCGAGGACCGCGGCTGGGCGGACGCGGCGGACCATCCCGATCTCAACAACCGACCCCGGTTCGCCACGGCTCGCCGGGTCACCCGCTGACGCGGGGCGCATCGAAGGAGCACGCACCGATGCCACGGCGCTACGACTGCACCGACGCGGCGGACCGCAAGCACGGCCTGCGGGAGGCCGTCTCCGCCATTCGCCGCGGGGACCTGGTCGTCCTGCCCACCGACACCCTCTACGGGGTGGGGGCGGACGCCTTCAACAAGCGCGCCGTCGGGGACCTGCTGGAGGCCAAGGGCCGCGGCCGCAACATGCCGTCCCCGGTCCTGGTGGGCTCGCCGAACACGCTGCACGGCCTGGTCACCGGCATGACCGACAGCGCGTGGGAGCTGGTCGACGCCTTCTGGCCCGGCGGTCTCACCCTTGTCGCGCGGCACCAGCCGTCCCTCACCTGGGACCTCGGGGAGACCCGCGGCACGGTCGCCGTCCGGATGCCGCTGCACCCGGTGGCGCTGGAGCTCCTGAAGGACTTCGGGCCGGTCGCCGTCTCCAGTGCCAACCTCACCGGCGAGGCGGCCCCGCAGAACTGCGACGCCGCGCAGCGCATGCTCGGCGACTCCGTCGCCGTCTACCTCGACGGCGGGCCCACCCCCAGCGACGTTCCCTCCTCCATCGTCGACATCACCGGGGACGTGCCGGTGCTGCTGCGGCCCGGGGCGGTGAGCGAGGAGGAGCTCCGCTCGGTGGTACCCGATCTGGAGACCCCCCATTGACCGCGGCTGCCAGTGACGCGGACGCGGGCATAGCCGCGTTCCGGCCTCCCGAGGCCGACCAGGTCTTCCGGATCCTGCACGTCTCCACCGGGAACGTGTGCCGTTCCCCGATCACCGAGCGGCTCACCCGGCTCGCCGTCGTCGAACGGCTCGGGTCGGACGCCGGCCTCGTGGTGGAGAGCGCCGGGACGTGGGGCCATGTCGGCGCGCCCATGGAGGCCCACGCCGCGCAGGTGCTGGACGAGTTCGGCGCCGACACCGCCGGGTTCACCGGGCGGGAGCTGCTCGACGAGCACGTCATCCGGGCGGACCTGGTGCTGACCGCGACGCGCGACCACCGGGCGCAGGTGATCTCGATGGGCCACTCGGCGGGGCTGCGGACCTTCACCCTCAAGGAGTTCACCCGGCTGGTGCGGGTGATCGACATGGGGAAGCTGCCGGACGCCCGGGAGCCGGGCGGGCTGGTCATCCGCGCCCGGGCGCTCAGCCGTGCCGCTGCGGCGCTGCGCGGCTGGCTGGCGGCGCCCACGGCAGAGGCGGACGAGGTGCAGGACCCGTACGGCGCGCCGATCCCGTACTTCCGCAGCGTGGGTGAGGAGATCCGGTCGGCGCTCGATCCGGTGGTCACCGCCATCACCGGGGTGCCGGGGCCGCCCGCCGCGGACCGCCGGGGGTGGGCGCCCCCTCACGGGCGGTGACGGCGGGGCGGCTCGGTGCGCCCGCCGCGGCCGCCGGCCGTCCGCGGCAGGTGGGAGCGTGCGGGCGGTCCGCCGTCTGGAGCTAGGGTGTGGGCCTTGAGGTCCGAATCACACAGGGGAGCCCGTGCGCGAATACCTGCTGACGCTCTGCGTGACAGCGGCCGTGACGTATCTGCTGACCGGTCCGGTGCGGAAGTTCGCGATCGCCGTCGGAGCCGTGCCGCAGATCCGCGCACGGGACGTGCATCGGGAGCCGACACCGCGGCTGGGCGGGATCGCGATGTTCGGCGGGCTCTGCGCCGGTCTGCTGGTCGCCTCGCAGCTCACCAACATCGGTGAGGTCTTCACCTCCTCCAGCGAACCGCGGGCGCTGCTCGCGGGCGCCGGCCTCATCTGGCTGCTGGGTGTGCTGGACGACAAGTGGGGCGTGGACGCCCTGGTGAAGCTGGGCTGCCAGATGATCGCGGCCGGCGTCATGGTGATGCAGGGGCTGGCGATCCTCTGGCTGCCGATCCCCGGGGTCGGGGTGGTGGCGCTGACGCCGGTGCAGTCGATCCTGCTGACGGTCGCCCTGGTCGTCGTCACCATCAACGCGGTCAACTTCGTCGACGGGCTGGACGGACTCGCCGCCGGCATGGTGTGCATCGCCGCGGCGGCGTTCTTCCTCTACACCTACCGGCTCTGGTACGGCCACGGCGTGGAGGCGGCGGCGCCGGCCACGCTGTTCTCCGCGGTGCTGATCGGCATGTGCCTGGGCTTCCTGCCGCACAACATGCACCCCGCGCGGATCTTCATGGGCGACTCGGGATCGATGCTGCTGGGTCTGGTGATGGCGGCCTCCGCGGCGTCGGTGACCGGCCAGGTCGACCCGGACCGGTTGAACCTCTTCACCGGCTCCGTGCGCCAGACCGTCCACGAGATGGTGCCGGTCTACATCCCGCTGCTGCTGCCACTGACCATCATTGCGGTGCCCGTCGCGGACCTGCTGCTGGCGGTGGTGCGGCGGACCTGGAACGGGCAGTCGCCGTTCGCGGCGGACCGGGGGCACCTGCACCACCGGCTGCTGGAGATCGGCCACAGCCACAGCCGGGCGGTGCTGATCATGTACTTCTGGTCGGCGCTGATCGCCTTCGGCACCCTCGGGTTCACGGTGCAGGGCGAGAGCATGCTGGTGGTCTCGATCATCGTGCTGCTCAGCACGGTCGGGCTGGTCCTGCTGCTGCTGCCGCGGTTCACCCCCCGGGTCCCGCTGTGGGCGCAGCGGCTGGTGCCGCCGCGCTACCGCAGACCGGAGCCGACGCTCTCCGCGGACCGCGAGGAGGCGGTGGGGAAGGGGCTCAGCGGCGCGACGGCGGTGGGGGAGCGACGGCGGTTCACCCGGCGTCCCCCGGCCCGGCGCGGCGGCGCGCACCCCGCCGTGCGCCCGGCGCACTCCGAGGGCGCCCAGAAGCACTCGGCGGCCGACGAACCGGCCGCGGGGGAGCGCCGCGAGGAGTCGGAGACCGGCGCTCAGGGGGGCCACCGGAGCGTTTCCGGCGGCTCCGCGCGGCGGGGCTCGTGACCCCGGTGGCCTGCGCCTGCGTGCCGGTCGGACACACCACCGGGGTCCCCCGGACGGACGTCAACCGATGGGGCCGCTGTTACCCCGACCGTGTGAGTTCCTGCACACGAACTAGGTAAAGACCTCATCAAATAGTTTGTGATAGCGTTCACGTAGTCCCGATGGAGCGCGTCTCGCTCTTGGGGCTCCCCGTCAACGAAGACCCCTGACGCCTGCCGGAGAACCACTTCATGCAGCCCAACGACGCCCGGATCCTCCGCGGCGCCGCGCTCTTCACTGCCGTGGCCGGTGCGATCGCCCTCGTGGCGGCCACCGCGCTGCGCGGGTCCGAGGGGGCGGTGAGCGTCGGCCTCGGCGTGCTCGTCGGAGCTCTCTTCTTCGCGTCCGGGCAGTTCGCCCTGGCCAAGGTGGTCCACCACCGGCCCGATCTGCTCATGGCGGCAGCGGTCTTCGTCTACACGACGAAGATCCTCCTCCTCCTGGTCCTGCTGGTCGTCCTGCGGGACGCCTCGTTCCTGGACGGTCAACTCTTCGCCGCGGGAGTCTTCGTGGCGATGGTGTCCTGGCTCGCGGGTCAGATCCAGGGAAACCTGAAGGTCAAGACCCCCTACGTGGTGACCGACCAGGACACCGCCACCACCGCGCGCGGCACCGACGACAAGGCCACCGACTGATGTCGGGCGCCGTCGGCGCCGCCCTTACGGGGGGCGGCATACGCGGGTCCACCCCGGACTGCTATCGTCCGTCGCCGGAGCCTCGGCCGATGTCGGCACGCGCGCTGCACGGGACAGCCGCGCGTTCCCCCCGGACTCCCTTGGGGCGGCGTGGCGTTGCAGCCGGCCGGCTCCTCATCCCGTCACCCACCCAGTCCAGTGCCGTTCCGTGGCACGCCGCCACGCCCACACGCGAGGTAGCCGTATCCATGCGTCATGCCGAAGGAGCTCGCGGTGAATAGCGACCAGACGCTCGCCTTCGAGACCGACTGCCATCTCTTCCAGGACTGCGGCTACCCCGCTCCTTCGCTCTGGTCGTTCCAGTTCGAGCCGATCTTCAGCATCGGCGGCTTCGACTTCAACAAGCCGGCGCTGCTCGCGATCCTCGGCTCGCTGCTGGTCGTCGGCTTCTTCTGGGCGGCGTTCGGCAACGCGAAGGTCGTCCCGGGCAAGCTGCAGATGGTCGCCGAGGTCCTCTACGACTTCGTGCGCACCGGGATCGGCCGCGCGGTCATCGGCAAGCAGGCCGAGTCCTTCGTCCCGCTGCTGGTCACGCTGTTCTTCACGGTCTGGATGTTCAACCTCTGGGCCATCGTCCCGGTCGCCCAGCTGCCGGCGTCGTCGATCATCGCCTACCCCATCGCGCTCGCGCTGGTGGTCTGGGTCACCTACATGACGGTGACCTTCAGGACGAACGGCTTCGTCGGCGGTATCCGCAACCTCTGCGTCCCGGGTGGGCTGCCGAAGCCGATCTACGTGATCGTCACGCCGATCGAGCTGCTGTCGAACGTCTTCCTGCGGCCCTTCACGCTCGCCGTGCGTCTGTTCGCCAACATGTTCGCCGGCCACGTGCTGATCCTGGTCTTCCTCATCGGCGCCTGGTACATGCTCGGCACCGTCGTCGGCACCTTCTTCGCCTTCGGCTCGCTGTTCATGACCCTGGTGATCACGGTCTTCGAGCTCTTCATCCAGGCGCTCCAGGCGTACGTCTTCACGATCCTCACCGCGACCTACATCTCGGGCGCGCTGGAAGAGCCGCACTGACCCGGTTCTTCTGACCGACCCGACGGGGGCCCTCGCGGCCCCCGGCCGCCAGACGACCGGTGGACACATGTCCACCGGCCTACCACAGAGAAGGAACCACGGACATGTCCGCTGCTTTCGAGACCCTCGCCGCCGTCAACGGCAACATCGGCACCATCGGCTACGGCATCGGCGTCATCGGTGCCGGTATCGGTGTCGGTTACATCTTCGGCAACGGCGTGCAGGCCATCGCCCGCCAGCCCGAGGCCGCCGGCCTCATCCGTCAGAACATGCTCCTCGGTGCCGCCCTCGTCGAGGCGCTGGCCCTGATCGGCTTCGTCACCCCGTTCATCTTCAACTGACGGGTCCTCCCCCCGAGCCGTTCACGACGAAAGGTCCACCATGATGATTCAGCTGGCCGCCGACGGGCCGCAGAGTCCGCTGCTGCCCGTCTGGCCTGAGATCGTCATCGGTCTGATCTGCATCGGTGTCGTCTACCTCGCCTTCCACAAGAAGCTCCTCCCGGCCATCAACAAGGCGCTGGACGAGCGGCGGGAAGCCATCGAGGGCGGCATGGAGAAGGCTGAGGCCGTCCAGGCCGAAGCGCGGCAGACCCTTGAGGAGTACCGCGCGCAGCTCGACGACGCCCGGCGGGACGCCTCCCGACTGCGTCAGGAGGCCCAGGAGCAGGGCGCCACGCTGATCGCCGAGATGCGGGAGGAGGGCCAGCGCCAGCGCGAGGAGATCATCGCCGCCGGCCACGCCCAGATCTCCGCGGAGCGTCAGCAGGCGGCCGAGGCCCTGCGCCAGGACGTCGGCAAGATCGCCATCGACCTCGCCGGTCGGCTCGTCGGGGAGTCCCTGGAGGACCACGCCCGTCAGAGCCGCACCATCGACCGTTTCCTCGATGACCTCGAGGAGAAGGCCGAGGCGGGCCGATGACCGGTGGAGTGAGCCGCGAGGCGCTGGTCGCCGCGCGGGGACGGCTGAACACCCTGGTGGACTCCACCGGTGTGGACGCCACCTCCCTGGCCGACGACCTGGCGCAGGTCACGGCGCTGCTGGACCGCGAGGTCTCGCTGCGCCGTGTCCTGACCGACCCCTCCCAGCCGGGAGAGGCCAAGGCCGAGCTGGTCGGCCGCCTCCTCGGCGGCCAGATCAGCGGCGAGGCCGTCGACCTGGTCTCCGGCATGGTGCGTGCCCGCTGGTCCACCTCGCGTGACCTGGTCGACGCGATGGAGGAGCTGGCGGACACCGCCGACCTGATCGCGGCCGAGGGCGCCGGGACGCTGGACTCGGTGGAGGACGAACTCTTCCGGTTCGGCCGCATCATCGCCGGGGCCCCGGAGCTGCGCGCCACGCTCAGCGGCAAGGACTCCGGCGAGGCGCTGCGCTCCGCGCGCACCGGTCTCGTCGAGCGGCTGCTCGGCGGCCGTGTGGCGCCCACCACCCAGCGGCTCATCGCCCGGCTCGTCCTCCGCCCGCGGGGACGTAGCCTGGAGGCGGGCCTGGAATCGCTGTCCCGGCTGGCAGCGGAGCGGCGCAACCGCTCGGTCGCCGTCGTGGTCTCGGCGGTTCCGCTCAGCGACGGGCAGAAAAGCCGGCTCGCCGGGGCGCTCGGCCGGATGTACGGCCGGGACATCCAGCTGAACCTGGATGTGGACCCCTCGGTGCTCGGCGGGATCTCCGTGCGGATCGGGGACGAGGTCATCCACGGCACCGTCGCCGACCGCCTCGACGAGGTCCGGCGCCGGATGGCCGGCTGAGCGCGATCGTCCTGCCGGCCCGTGCGCGGGCCGGCGGATAGCGCGCCCTACCAACTCAAGAAGCAGTGTTCAGCGGCCCGAGTTGGGCCGTACGAAGACTTACGGTCCCAACAAGGAGAGCAGGGAACCCAGATGGCGGAGCTCACGATCCGGCCGGATGAGATCCGGGACGCGCTGGAGAATTTCGTCCAGTCGTACACGCCGGACGCCGCCTCGCGCGAAGAGGTCGGCACGGTCAGCGCTGCCGGTGACGGCATCGCGAAGGTCGAGGGTCTTCCCTCGGCGATGGCGAACGAACTTCTGAAGTTCGAGGACGGCACCCTCGGCCTCGCCCTCAACCTCGAGGAGCGCGAGATCGGTGCCGTCGTGCTCGGCGAGTTCAGCGGCATCGAGGAGGGCCAGCCGGTGCAGCGCACCGGTGAGGTGCTCTCCGTCGGTGTCGGCGAGGGCTACCTGGGCCGGGTCGTCGACCCGCTGGGCGCCCCCATCGACGGTCTCGGCGACATCGAGACCTCGGGCCGCCGCGCGCTGGAACTGCAGGCCCCCACGGTCATGCAGCGCAAGTCGGTGCACGAGCCGATGGAGACCGGCTACAAGGCCGTCGACACCATGACGCCGATCGGCCGCGGCCAGCGCCAGCTGATCATCGGCGACCGGCAGACCGGCAAGACCGCCCTCGCGGTCGACACCATCATCAACCAGCGCGACAACTGGCGTTCCGGCGACCCGAAGAAGCAGGTCCGCTGCATCTACGTCGCCATCGGCCAGAAGGGCTCCACCATCGCCTCGGTGCGCGGTGCCCTGGAGGAGGCCGGCGCGCTGGAGTACACCACCATCGTGGCGGCTCCCGCGTCCGACCCGGCGGGCTTCAAGTACCTCGCCCCCTACACCGGCTCGGCCATCGGCCAGCAGTGGATGTACGAGGGCAAGCACGTCCTGATCATCTTCGACGACCTGTCGAAGCAGGCCGACGCCTACCGTGCCGTCTCCCTGCTGCTGCGTCGCCCGCCGGGGCGCGAGGCCTACCCGGGTGACGTCTTCTACCTGCACTCCCGCCTGCTGGAGCGCTGCGCCAAGCTCTCCGACGAGATGGGTGCCGGTTCGATGACCGGTCTGCCGATCGTCGAGACCAAGGCCAACGACGTCTCGGCGTTCATCCCGACCAACGTCATCTCCATCACCGACGGCCAGTGCTTCCTGGAGTCCGACCTCTTCAACGCCGGGCAGCGCCCCGCGCTGAACGTGGGTATCTCGGTCTCCCGTGTCGGTGGCTCCGCCCAGCACAAGGCGATCCGCCAGATCACCGGTTCGCTCCGTGTCGACCTGGCCCAGTACCGGGAACTGGAGGCGTTCGCCGCCTTCGGTTCCGACCTGGACGCCGCGTCGAAGTCGGCCCTGGAGCGCGGCAAGCGGATGGTGGAGCTGCTCAAGCAGGAGCAGTACAACCCCTTCCCGACCGAGCACCAGGTCGTCTCCGTCTGGGCCGGCACCAACGGTCTGATGGACGACATCCCGGTCGGCGACATCCGCCGCTTCGAGCGGGAGCTCCTGGACCACCTGGGCCGCGAGGAGAAGGACCTTCTCACCTCCATCCGCGAGGGCCAGAAGATGTCCAAGGACACCGTCACCGCCATCGGCGTCGCGGTGAACAAGTTCAAGCAGCAGTTCGAGACCTCGGACGGCCAGCTCCTGGGCGAGGGCTGAGCATGGGAGCCCAGGTCAAGGTCTACAAGCGGCGGATCAAATCCGTCACTGCGACCAAGAAGATCACCAAGGCGATGGAGATGATCGCCGCCTCGCGCATCATCAAGGCCCAGCGCAAGGTGGAGGCCTCCTCCCCGTACGCCGAGGAGCTGACCAACGCGGTCACGTCGGTGGCCTACGCGGCCACCGACGTGAAGCACCCGCTGACCACGGAGGCTGCCCGGCCGACGCGGGCGGCGCTGCTGCTGATCACCAGCGACCGCGGTCTCGCCGGCGGGTACTCCAGCAACGCCCTCAAGGCGGCGGAGCACCTCACGGCGGAGCTGGTCGCCGAGGGCAAGCAGGTCGACCACTACGTGGTCGGACGGAAGGGCGTCAGCTACTACACCTTCCGTGAGCGTCCGATCGCCGACTCCTGGACCGGCTTCACCGACAGCCCGGAGTACTCCGACGCCAAGGCCGTCGCCGCGCCGCTCATCGAGGCGATAGAGCGCGACACGGCCGACGGCGGGGTGGACGAGCTGCACATCGTCTTCACCGAGTTCCGCTCGATGATGACGCAGACCCCGGTCGAGCGCCGGATGCTGCCGCTGACGTTCTCCCGGAGCGCCGAGGACTCCGCTGCCGTGTTCGCGCAGGGTGTCGAGGCCCGTCCGCTCTACGAGTTCGAGCCGGGCCCCGAGCAGGTGCTGGACGCGCTGCTGCCGCGTTACGTGGAGAGCAGGATCTACAACGCGCTGCTGCAGTCGGCCGCCTCCGAGCACGCGGCCCGCCGCCGGGCGATGAAGTCGGCGACCGACAACGCCGAAGACCTCATCAAGTCGCTGACGCGGCTTGCGAACGCGGCCCGCCAGGCCGACATCACCCAGGAAATCAGCGAGATCGTCGGCGGTGCGTCCGCCCTGGCCGACGCGACCGCGGGGAGTGACAGGTAATCATGACTACTGCTGCTGAGACGGCGACGGGCCGCGTCGCACGGGTCATCGGCCCGGTCGTCGACGTGGAGTTCCCCGTCGACGCCATGCCGGAGATCTACAACGCGCTGACGGTGGAGGTGCTCGACCCCACCGCGGCGGGCGCCACCAAGACCCTGACGCTGGAGGTGGCGCAGCACCTCGGTGAGGGCCTGGTCCGCGCGATCTCCATGGAGCCCACCGACGGCCTGGTCCGCCAGGCCACGGTGACCGACACCGGCACCGGGATCACCGTCCCCGTCGGCGACGTCACCAAGGGCCGGGTCTTCAACACCCTGGGCAAGATCCTCAACGACCCCGAGGCCGAGGCGGAGGTCACCGAGCGCTGGCCGATCCACCGCAAGGCCCCGGCCTTCGACCAGCTCGAGTCCAAGACCGAGATGTTCGAGACCGGCCTGAAGGTCGTCGACCTGCTGACCCCGTACGTCAAGGGCGGCAAGATCGGTCTGTTCGGTGGTGCGGGCGTCGGCAAGACCGTCCTCATCCAGGAAATGATCATGCGTGTGGCCAAGCTGCACGAGGGCGTTTCCGTGTTCGCCGGTGTCGGTGAGCGCACCCGTGAGGGCAACGACCTCATCGAGGAGATGGCCGAGTCCGGCGTGCTCCCGCAGACCGCGCTGGTCTTCGGCCAGATGGACGAGCCCCCGGGGACCCGTCTGCGCGTCGCCCTGGCCGGTCTGACCATGGCGGAGTACTTCCGCGATGTGCAGAAGCAGGACGTGCTGTTCTTCATCGACAACATCTTCCGCTTCACCCAGGCCGGTTCCGAGGTCTCCACCCTGCTGGGCCGCATGCCCTCCGCGGTGGGCTACCAGCCGAACCTGGCGGACGAGATGGGTCTGCTCCAGGAGCGGATCACCTCGACGCGTGGTCACTCGATCACCTCGATGCAGGCGATCTACGTCCCCGCGGACGACCTGACCGACCCGGCGCCGGCGACCACGTTCGCGCACCTCGACGCCACCACGGTGCTCTCCCGTCCGATCTCGGAGAAGGGCATCTACCCGGCGGTGGACCCGCTGGACTCCACCTCGCGCATCCTGGACCCGCGCTTCATCACGCAGGCCCACTACGACACGGCCTCCCGTGTCAAGGGGATCCTGCAGAAGTACAAGGACCTCCAGGACATCATCGCCATTCTCGGTATCGACGAGCTGGGCGAGGAGGACAAGCTCACCGTCCACCGCGCCCGCCGCATCGAGCGCTTCCTGTCGCAGAACACCCACGCGGCGAAGCAGTTCACCGGTATGGACGGTTCGGACGTCTCCCTGGACGAGTCGATCACGGCGTTCAACGCGATCGCCGACGGTGACTTCGACCACTACCCGGAGCAGGCGTTCTTCATGTGCGGTGGCCTGGACGACCTCCACGCCAAGGCCAAGGAGCTGGGCGTCTCCTGACACCCGGACCGTTTCCGAGGGGGCGGGGTGCCGCCCCGCCCCCTCGGGGCACTCCCGGAGCCGTTCACGGAAGACGGCCCCACTTCCCACTCATCAGCTTTCCATCGTTAAGGAGCCATCGTGGCTGAGCTGGACGTCGAGCTGGTCGCGGCGGACCGCAGTGTCTGGTCGGGCAAGGCCGACATGGTCATCGCCCGCACCACGTCGGGTGACATCGGCATCATGCCCAACCACCAGCCGCTGCTGGGTGTGCTGCAGACGGGTCCCGTGACGATCCGCACCACCGGTGAGAGCGGCCAGGGCACGGTCGTCGCGGCGGTGCACGGCGGATTCCTCTCCTACGCTGACGGTAAGCTGTCGGTGCTCGCGGAGATCGCCGAGCTGGCCGACGAGATCGACGTCGAGCGCGCCGAGCGTGCGTTGGAGAAGGCGAAGGCCGACACCGACTCCCACGCGGAGCGTCGTGCCCACGTACGTCTCGCGGCAGCGGCCAGGAAGAACTGACCGCGGTCCTGACGGTTCACCGGAGTCGAGGAGGTCGCTCGTAGATGGTCCTCGTACTCGTGGTGTGCGCGGTCCTGCTGGCACTGGTGCCGGTGGGACTGCTCGCGTTCGGTGTCCGCCGGCGGCTGATCCAGCGGCCCGGCGGCACGTTCGACTGCAGTGCCCGGTGGACCCCCCCGGAGGCGGGCGCGTCGCCCGGCAAGGGATGGGTCTACGGGGTCGCCCGGTACAACGGCGACCACATCGAGTGGTTCCGGGTCTTCTCCTACGCGCCCCGTCCGCGGATGACGCTGCGGCGCGACAGCATCCAGGTGCGCGACCGCCGCCGGCCCCACGGCGAGGAGGAGCTGGCGCTCCTGTCCGGCGCCGTCGTCCTGACGTGTCGGCACGAGTCGACCGACCTGGAGCTGGCGATGAGCGAGGACGCCCTCACCGGGTTCCTCGCCTGGCTGGAGGCGGCACCGCCCGGCCAGCGCGTGAACGTCGCCTGATCCTCCCCCGGTGTTGTTCGGCCCCTTGTTGCGCCCAGCTCGTCCGGGCCGGGCCCCTTCTCCTTCCGTATCCGTGAGCCGCATCTCCAAGCCGCATCTCCGAGCCGCAGGCGACGTGCCTGCGGCTTCGTCGTGTGCGGTGCACGGACGCGCGGGAAGCGGCCGGAACGTGTGCCGGCCGGGGAGACGGCGGGCGGACCGTCTCCCCGGCCGGGGCCGGCTGGGGCGGGTGCTGCCCGCCCGGGAGGTCGGGGCTAGCCGTTCAGCCCCTGGTCGATGGCGCGGATCAGCTCACCGCCGGCGGTGTCCCCGCTCAGCTCCCAGAACATCGCGCCGCCGAGGCCCTGCTGGTTGGCCCAGGCCATCTTCGACAGCACGGTGGCCGGGGTGTCGTAGGACCACCACTGGTTGCCGCAGTGGGCGTAGGCGGTACCGGCGATGGTGCCGGTGGCGGGGCACCGCTCCTTGAGGACCTTGTAGTCCTCGATCCCCGCCTCGTAGCGGCCCGGGGCCGCACCGGTCGCGCTGCCGCCCGGTGCGGACTGGGTCACCCCGGTCCAGCCGCGGCCGTAGAAGCCGATGCCGAGGGTGAGCTTCTCGGACGGCACGCCCTGCGCCTTCAGCTTGGCGATGGCATCCGCGCTGTTGAAGCCCTGGGCCGGGATGCCCGGGTACGAGGTCAGCGGGGAGTGCGGGGCGGTCGGCCCCTGCGCTGCGAACGCCCCGAAGAAGTCGTAGGTCATCACGTGGATCAGGTCGGCGTACTCGGCTCCGTAGGCGTAGTCGACGGCGTCGATCTTGCCGCCGGTGGAGGCGTCGGCGGTGATGGCCGCCGTCACCAGCTGGTCGCCGAACTCGGCGCGGAACGCCTTCATCATGTCGCCGAAGACCCGCGGTCCGCTGCTGTCGCAGCTCAGCCCGCAGCCGTTGGGGTACTCCCAGTCCAGGTCGATGCCGTCGAAGACACCCTCCCAGCGGGGGTCGTTGACCAGGTCGAAGCAGGAGCGGGCGAACGCCTCCGGGTTCTTCATGGCGTCGGGGAAGCCACCGGACCAGGTCCAACCGCCGAAGGACCACACGATCTTGAGGTGCGGGTGCTGCTCCTTCAGCTTGAGCAGCTGGTTGAAGTTGCCGCGCAGCGGCTGGTCCCAGGTGTCGGCCACGCCGTCGACGCTCTCGGCGGCGGTGTAGGCGCGGTCGGTGGCCGCGTAGGCGTCGCCCATGGTGCAGCGGCCGTTCTGCACGTTGCCGAACGCGTAGTTGATGTGGGTCAGCCGCTCGGCGGAGCCGGAGGTGACGATGTTCCGGGCGTGGTAGTTGCGGTCGTAGACGCCCCACTCGGTGAAGTAGCCGGTGACGACGGAGTCACCGGGGTTGCCCGGCCCCGGGTCGGTGGGGTCGGTGGGGTCCGGATCGGTGGGGTCGGTCGGATCCGGGTCGGCCGGGTCGGTGGGGTCCGGGTCGGTCGGATCCGGGTCGGTGGGGTCGGAACCGCCGTCGCAGGGGGCTCCGTTGACGCGGCAGTCGATCGGGTCACCGAGGCCCCGGGCGCTGAACCCGAAGGAGGTGCTCGCCCCGGGGGCGAGGGTGCCGTTCCATCCGACGTTGGTGACGGTGTAGCGGTTGCCGTCCCGGGTGAGGGCCCCGTCCCAGAGGGTCGAGGTGGAGGTGCCCTCGGGGAAGGTCCAGGTGACGGTCCAGCCCTGCAGGGGGGTGCTGCCCGTGTTGGTGACGGTCCAGCGGGCGTCGTACCCGGTCTCCCACTGGGTGGTCCGGGTGAAGGACGCGGTGGCGGTCGCCGCCTGGGCCGGGCTCGCCAGCGCGACGAGCGCGGTGAGCGGCAGGGCGAGGACGACGAGGAGCGTCACCAGCCTGCGACTGGTTCGGGATCTGTGATCTTCCGAGGTCGTTGACAGCAAGGGAACTCCCGGGGGGTCGGTCAGACAGATCGAGGGGGAATCTGCGCCGCCCGCGAGCACGGCTTGTCATGCATGCGCTCACAGCAGATGCGTTGAGATTAGGACTGGTCCAGACCAGCGGTCAATAGGTCTGGACCTATGCGGAACGTGCGGCCCCGCCGCGCCGCGGCGCGCCCCTCCCCGCACCGCGCCCGAAAGGTTCACTCCCCGCGGCCGGTGGGGGACGCCCGGTCAGACGAGCCCCAACTCGCGTGCCAGCATCGCCGCTTGGACACGACTGCGCAGGTCGAGCTTGGTGAGGACCCTGCTGATGTGGGTCTTGGCCGTGGCCTCCGCCATGCCGAGCCGCCGACCGATCTCCGCGTTCGACAACCCCTGCGCCACCTCCACCAGCACCGCGCGCTCGCGCGGTGTCAACGGTGCCAGCCGCGCCTCCCGTTCCCGCGCGGAGGCCTCCGACGACCGCGGAGGCACCCTCCCGAACTCGGCGATCAACCGCCGCGTCACCGCCGGCGCGATCACCCCCTCGCCCCGCCCCACCGCGCGGACCGCGGCGAGCAGCTCGGACGCCTCCGCGTCCTTCAGCAGGAACCCCGCCGCCCCCGCCCGCAGCGCGCCGAAGACGTACGCGTCCAGATCGAACGTGGTGAGCACCAACACGTCCGCCAGCCCCTCGCGGACGATCAGCCGGGTCGCCGCCACCCCGTCCAGCCGCGGCATCTGCACGTCCATCAGCACCACGTCGGGCCGCAGCTCCCGTGCCGCGGCCACCGCGCGCTCGCCGTCGCCGGCCTCCGCGACCACCTCGACGTCCGGCGCGCCCGTCAGGATCAGCACCAGCCCGGCGCGTACCGCCGACTGGTCCTCGGCCACCACCACCCGCACCGGGGCGCCCTCCGCGCCGCGCTGTCCGCCCTGGTCCCTCATCCGTCCGCCTCCCCGGCCCCGGCGCCGCCGGGAGCCTCCGACTCCGTCGTGCGGGCGGCCCCGGGCGACGGTCCGCCCACGGGCAGCGACACCCGCACCCACCATGCCGGGCCGGAGCCGTCCACGGCCCGCTCGGGTCCGGCCGAGAATGTCCCGCCCAGCAGCTCCGCACGCTCCGCCATGCCGATCAGCCCCGCCCCGGCGCTCGCCACCCGGGGCGACCGGCTCTCACCCAGCGGACTGCGGACGGACACCAGCAGCGCCCCGTCCGCCACCCGCAGACCGACCCGCACCGTGCCCGGCGCGGCGTGGCGCACGGCGTTGGCCAGGGCCTCCTGGACGACCCGGTACGCGGCGAGCTCCACCGGCGCAGGCAGCGGGCCGGAGCGGGCGGCGTCGTCGTCCAGGACGAAGCGAAGCCCCGCCGCCGCGCCCCCGCGGCCGGCTCGCGCGACCAGCGCGGCGAGGCCGTCGAGGGTGGGAGCCACCCTCTCGCCCGCCCCGTCGGCGCCCCGATCGCCGACCGCGCCGGTCGCCGGCCCGCCGGCCTCCCGCAGGATGCCGATCAGCCGACGCATCTCGGCGAGCCCCTGCGTGCTGTTCTCACGGATCACCCCCAGTGCCCGCTGCCGGGTCTCCGCCTCCTCGCGCGACAGCGCGGCCGTGGCGTGGATCGCGATGGCCGAGAGGTGCCCGGCCACCACGTCGTGGAGCTCGCGCGCCACCCGGGCCCGCTCCGCCGCCACCGCCTGCGTCCGGTCCATCTCGGCCAGCAGCGCCGTCTGCTCCGCCCGCAGCCGCTCGGCGTCCGCAGCCTCCCGGTGCGACCTCACCAGCAGCCCGCTGGAGGCGGGCGCGAGCGTCACCAGCGCCAGCACCGCGCCGATCACCAGCGCCTCCGGCCGCCGCATCAGCACCAGCACCCCGACCGTCACCGCCACCGAGCAGGCGGCTGAGACCGGCACCAGCGCCCGGGCGGCACGCCGCGGCCCGTAGCAGGCCGCCGCGTAGACCAGGTCACTGAACATCACCACCGTGACCAGCAGCGACCCGGTCGCCACATCCGCCACCAGGGCGAGCACCCCCAGGCCGAGCCCGAGCAGTGGCGCGATCCGGCGCAGCAGCTCCGCCCCGGCCATCACCGCCAGCGGCACCAGCACCAGCGCGCCCCAGCGGGCACCGGCCGTCGGGTCGTTGTACAGCCCCAGGCGCCAGCTGACGACCCCGGCCGCCAGTCCGGCGCCGCAGATCACCAGGTCGTCACGATGCGGTCGGCGCCGGCTCATGGTGCCCATGCTGCCCGATAGGTTGGGGCCGCCGCACCGGGGACGGGCCGCGGCGCCGGGCTCGCCCGGCGGACGGACGGGACGTGCGGGCCGCTCGGCCCCCGGAACCGGTGGGCGCCCCGGGCGCGTGCTCATCGGTACGACGAGGGGGTTCCATGATCTGGATCGGTCTCATAGCCGCGGTGGCCGCCGTGGGCTGCGTGTTCGCGGCCCGCTCGGCGCAGGGCCGCGCGAAGACACTGCGCAGGGTGGAGACGTTCACCGCCGACGAGGTGAACCAGCTGCACCGCGCCGCCGGCGACGCCGCCGGGCCGGGCCAGTTCCGCTACGCGGTCGAGGTCGTCGGTGCCGTCCACCCCGACGGGCAGGCGCTCACCTCCCAGCTGGCGCAACGCGAGTGCGTCTGGCACCGGCACAAGGTCACCCACACGTACTGGGAGACCGTCCGCGACAGCAACGGCAACACCAAGCGGCAGGAGCGCAGCCGCGTCGTCTCCGAGCACACCAGCGGGGCCGACTTCCTCGTCCGGGACGCCACCGGCGACGTGCTGGTCAGCCCCGGCAAGGGGGTGGACCAGCCGGAGAAGATCCTCGACAACTTCGAGAAGGGCGGCGGCCGGGGGCACAGCGCGATCACCTTCGGGTCCTTCTCGCTGCCGCTCGGGTCCCGCAGCGGCACCGTCGGCTACCGGTACGAGGAGTGGGCGCTGCTGCCGGGCCGTACGGTCTTCGTCCATGGCGAGGCCGACGACTCGGCCGGGCGGCTGGTGGTGGGGGCGCCGGCCGACGGCGGTCTCCACCTGGTCTCCACCCGCACGCAGGAGGAACTGCTGAAGTCCGAGGGGGCCAAGGAACGCGGGTTCCGCATCGCCGCGGTGGTCTGCGGCGCCGGCGCCGCGGTGGCGCTGGTGGCCGCGCTCCTGGGCTGACCGCCGGCCCGGGGCGGTCCCCGGTGCGTGTACACCGAAGGGTGCAGTCCGCGGCGCCGAGCTCGTCACGGGCGACGACGCGCCGCGGCGGGCCCCGGCGGCAGGCTCGTGGGGACACCACGAGGAGGTCGCTGTGATCATCGCGCTCGTCGTCGCCGCCGAGATCGGATTCTGGCTCGTGCTGGGCGCCGGACTCGCGGCGCGCTACCTGCTGCACCGGCCGCGGGCGGGCGCCGCACTGCTGCTCTGCGTCCCGCTCATCGACGTGCTGCTGCTGACGGCGACCGCCGTCGACCTGGCCCGGGGCGCCGAGCCCGGGCCGCGCCACGTCCTGGCCGCCCTCTACCTGGGCTTCACCGTCGCCTACGGCCACCGGCTGATCCGCTGGGCCGACGCCCACGCCGCCCACCGGGCCGGACGGGGGCCGCGCCCCGCGAAGCCGCCGGCCCGGGGCCGGGAGCGCATCCGCCTCGAACTCGTGCTCTGGCGGCAGACGGTGGTGGCGGCGGCGCTCGCAGCCGTGGTCCTCCAGATGCTCACGGTCGTGGCGGCGGACGGCGCCCGGGCGGACGAGGCTCTCGGCAACGGGCAGGCCCTGGCCGTGCGCATCGCGGTGGTCCACGGCGTCATCGCCCTCTCCGCCCTCTGGTGGGCCCGCCCGCGGCCCGGGGAGCGGTCCGGCGGGCGGCCCGGCCCCACCGGCGACACCGACGGGGCCGGTGTCGCCGGCGGGGCGGGCACGACGGCCGGCACCGCGCCGCGCGTCGCCCGGTGGTCGCCGCGGGGAGCGGCGCCTCAGCGGTTCTCGCCCGGCACCCACAGCACGTCGCCGGTCTCCTTGTTGGCGGCGCGCGCCAGGATGAACAGCAGGTCGGAGAGGCGGTTGAGGTAGGTCGCGGTGAGGGCGTTCATGGTGGCGCCGTGCTCCTCCATCGCCGCCCAGGTGGACCGCTCCGCGCGACGCACCACGGTGCACGCCTGGTGGAGCAGGGCCGCGCCGGGCGTTCCCCCGGGGAGGATGAAGCTGCGCAGCTTCTCCAACTCCGCCAGGTGGCGGTCGCAGTCCTCCTCCAGCCGGTCCACGTACGTCTGGAGCACGCGCAGCGGCGGGTGCTCAGGATCGGCGACCACCGGCGTGGACAGGTCGGCGCCGACGTCGAAGAGGTCGTTCTGCACTCGCACCAGGACCGACGCGACCTCGCCGTCGAGCCCGCCGAGGGCCAGGGCGGTGCCGATGGCGGCGTTCGCCTCGTTGACGTCGGCGTAGGCGGCGATGCGCAGGTCGGTCTTGGCGGTGCGGCTCATGTCACCGAGGGCGGTGGTGCCCTGGTCTCCGGTACGGGTGTAGATGCGCGTGAGGTTGACCATGGCCGAACGCTACCGTCCGGCGCCGGTGTGATGTCCGCCATGTGAGACGTGACGCGCGTCCCTGCCACTCCCCAAGGACCCTGCCGGGCGGTTACATTCCGGCGCAGGCACTTTACGGAACGGCGAAGGGATCTCGCGTGGCAAGGAAGCTCGCTGTCATCGGTGCCGGACTCATGGGGTCCGGTATCGCCCAGGTCTCGGCACGAGCGGGATGGGACGTGGTGCTGCGGGATGTCACCGAGGAGGCACTCGCCCGCGGCGTCGCCGGTATCGAGCAGTCGCTCCAGCGGTTCGTCGCCAAGGAGAAGCTGACGGCCGAGCAGGCGCAGGAGACCCTGGGCCGCATCACCACCACCACCGACCTGGACGCCGCGGCGGAGGCGGACATCGTGGTGGAGGCGGTGTTCGAGCGGCTGGAGACCAAGCAGGAGATCTTCGCCGCACTCGACACCGTCGTCCGCGAGGAGGCGGTGCTCGCCACCAACACCTCGGCGATCCCGATCACCAAGATCGCGGCGGCCACCAAGCGGCCGGAGCGGGTGGTGGGCACCCACTTCTTCTCCCCGGTCCCGATGATGGCCCTGTGCGAGCTGGTGCGCGGTGTCCGCACCAGTGACGAGGCGCTCGCCACCGCCCGCGCGTTCGCGGAGTCGGTCGGCAAGACCTGCGTGGTCGTCAACCGCGACGTCGCCGGGTTCGTGACCACCCGTCTGATCATCGCGCTGGTGGTGGAGGCGGCCAAGCTGCGCGAGTCCGGCGTCGCGACCGCCGAGGACATCGACATCGCCTGCAAGCTCGGGTTCGGGCACGCCATGGGCCCGCTGGCCACCGCCGACCTCACCGGCGTCGACGTGCTCACGCACGCCGCGGAGAACATCTACACCGAGTCCCAGGACGAGAAGTTCGCACCGCCGGAGCTGATGCGGCGCATGGTCGACGCCGGGGTCATCGGCCGCAAGAGCGGCGAGGGCTTCTACCGGTACTGACGGCCGCGGGGCGCTGTCCGGCCCGCCCTCGCGGGGCGGGCCGGACACGCCGCGGGGCGCGGCGGCCGCACCGGGGGCGGCGGCCGCGCGCGCTCCGCCGTTTGTCACCATGCGGGCCCGGGCGTTCACGCGCACGGGTGAAATACGTGACGGAATCGGCCGAGTCGGCAACGCGCCGGGCTGCCGATCCGTCAGATCGGGGGAGGGCTCGGGACCAGCCCCGGTGCCGCCGCGGCGGGTTCCGTGCGCCCGACACCCGCGGTTCCTCACCGCACGCACCAGGAACCCGCCCAGGAAGCACACCCCGGTGGTGGGAACGTCGCTGCCGTCCGGGGTAGCCCGAGAACAACCGGTGGCACCGCCGCGGGCGCGCCGTCCGTGTGCGGCGGGGCCCGCGGGGCGCCACGGCCCCGCGGCGAGACGAACAGACCGAGAACGAGACCGCCTTCGGCCCGGTGACCCGGGGCCGGGGGCCGAGCGGGGAGAGCGTATGCACATCAGGGGCGACCACACCGAGTTGGTCGTCGGAGGTCGCCTGGACGTACGCAGCGCCGCGGACGCCCGGTCCGCGCTGCACGACGCCGTGGACTCCGGCCACGGGGACCTGGTCCTGGATCTCCGCGAGCTCGACGCGTGGGACTCCACCGGGCTGGGGGTGATCATGGGCACCCATCGGCGGGCGGGCCGCTGCGGTCGGCGGCTGGTGCTGCGCGAGGTCCCGCCCCGCATGCGACGGCTGCTGGTGGCCACCCGGCTCCACCGCATCCTCACCATCACCCCGTGACGCGCCGCGGGGGGTCGGGCACCAAGCCCGACTTCCCGCGGCCGGGCACGCCGCCGAAGCGGGGCAAAACGGCAGCCACCGGGCCCTGCTCGACAGCCGCTCGGGTGGCGGTGGTACGACAGTACTTCTGGACCCGCTGTCAGTGCGGTCCAGGCGACCGACGGCCCGCCCCGGACCGTCGCCCCCCGGCGACGTCCGCCGCTTCCGAGGGAACGACACCATGGACACCGACCACCCGGCACCCGACGGTCCGGAGCCCCGGGACAACGGCGGCGGTCCACGGCGCCCCGCCGAGCTGATCGCCGGCGACTTCCTCCTGACGCTGAACCCCGTCGACGGCAGCCAGATAGAGTCCTGCCCGCCCGGCCGGCGGCCCGTGGCGGGACGCCGCTTCCCCGACCCCGTCGCGCCCGGCGGCCCGCGTCCGGTCCTGCTGGAGCGCGAGGACCAGCGCGAGCGCCTGGCTCGGCTGCTCTCCCGGGGACGCTCCGTGCGGCTCACCGGCCCCGCCGGCAGCGGTCGCACCGCCCTGCTCGACGCCGTGGCCCGGGACTGCGCGGACCTCGCGCCCGACGGACTCATACGCCTGAGCGGCCACCACCGCAGCGCCGCCGACCTCAAGCACGAGCTGTACGGCGCCGCCCACGAGGCCCCCGAGCACCGCCCGGCCCCCGCGGAACTGCGGGCGGCGCTGCGCGGTATCGGGGCCGTGGTGCTGGTGGACGACGTCGAGTTCACCGGCAACGCCCTGGAGGAACTGCTCGACGCCACTCCCGAGTGCGCCTTCCTGCTGACCGCCGCGCCGGGCAGCCACGGCCCGGGAGCCGACTCCCGTCTGGAGGAGGTCGTCCTCGGCGGCCTCAGCCGCACCGGCTGCGTGGAACTGCTGGAGAGCCTCGCCGGGCGGGCGCTCACCGACGAGGAGTCCGACTGGGCCGGCGACCTCTGGTCCGCCACCGAGGGGCTGCCCGTCCGGTTCGCCCAGGCCGGTGAGTACCTGCGGCTTCGCGACGGCGGCCGGGCGACGGGGCCCCTGCCGGAGCCCGACGCGCTGGTCGTCGCGCTCGCCGCCGCGCTCCCCGAGGGGGCGCGCGAGACACTGCGGATCGCCGTCGCCCTCGGCGGCGCGCTCCCGGCCGCCGCGCAGTTGCCCGCGCTCACCGGCGACCACACCGTCCTCGCCGACCACGACCGGTTGCACACCGCAGGCCTGCTCTCCAGGACCGGCGACCACGTCCGCACCGCCGCCGGGGTGGTCGAGGCGCTGGCCGCCGCCGGTTACGCCGAGGGCGCGCAGGAGCGGGCGCTGGGCACGGCCCAGCACTACGCCTGGTGGCTGTCGGATGCCGAGCCCGCGCCCCGCGAGGTCGCCGCGGAGGCCGAGACCCTGCCCGCGGTGGCGCGCGCGGCGCAGCGCGCCGGGCACCACGAGGCGGTGGCCTCGCTGGTGCGGGCCGCCGCCCCGCGGCTCGCGCTGGCGCTCCGCTGGGGCGTCTGGGAGCGGATGCTGCGGACGGGGCAGGAGTGCGCGCGGGCGGCCGGCTTCGTCGCCGACCAGGCCTACTTCCACCACGAGCTGGGCGTGCTGGCCATCTGCCGGGACCAGCTCGACCGGGCCCGGGCCGAGTTGGAGGCATCGGTGGCGCTGCGTGCCGCGCTGGCCGACTCCGGCGGCGTGCACGCCGGTCGGCGCGCGCTCGCCCTCGTCGAGGACCTGGTGCTGCCGGCGCAGACCCCTGCGACCGCCGTGCACCCGGTGGCCGTGCCGGAGCAGGCGGCGACGCCGCCGCCGGAGTCGGACACCGTGATGATCCCGCGCGGCAGCGAGGACAGCACACAGCTGATCACGGCGGTGGGCGCCGCCCCGCCGCCCGAGGAGCCGCGCGGCGGGTTGCGGAAGGCCGCCCTGGCGGGGACCCGCCGCAACACCGTGGCGGCCGGTACGGGGGTCCTGCTGGCCGCCGTGCTCGGCACGGTCGTCACCCTGGGGCTCACCTCCGGGGAGACCGACCTGCCGGACACCCGGCCGCGCACCGACGACCCGACCTCCGCGCCGGACGCCGACGGCGCCGAGTCGGAGGAGGAGCCGAGCAGGGAGGCCGACGAGCGCGAGGACGACGACGTCGACGACGACGACACGGGCGAGGCCGACCGCCCGAGCACGGAGAACACGCCCGAGGATCCCGAGCAGGACCCGGAGTCCCCCGAGGCCGACGGCTCGGGGGAGCCCGGTGAGCAGGAGCCGCAGCCCGGGGACGGCGGTACCACCACCGGCGGTGGCGGTACCGGCGGTGGCTCGTCCGGTGGGGACGGCGGCAGCGGGGGCACCGGCGGCGGCAACGGCGGTGGCTCGCCCGGCGGGGACGGCGGCAGCGGGGGCACCGGCGGCGGCAGCGGCAACGGTGGCGGCGGCACCGGTGGGAACGGGGGCAACGGCGGCAACGGCGGTACTCCGCCCGACCCGACGAGCCCCGACCCGGACCCGACGAGTCCCGACCCGGACCCGACGAGTCCGGACCCGGACCCGACGAGTCCGGACCCGGACCCGACGAGTCCGGACCCCGACCCCTCCGGCCCGGGGGCCTCTCCGTCGAGCACGGCGCCCACCGGCTCGCCGTCGCCCACCGCCTCCGGGTTCTACGACCTCTGACGGGGCGGCAAGCACGACCGACGCGACCGTGGCGCCCGCCGGAGGGCGGGGTCCACGGCCGCGTCGGTCGTCGGATGCCGACGGCGGGGACGCCCCGGGCGGGGCGCCGCGACCGTCGCGCGGGCGGTGCCGCTCGCGCGGAACCGGCGCGATCGGGTGGGCCGGTGGCACGTATTCACGCCGTGGCGCACGGTGCCGGCCGTCCGGGGCGGCCGTTCCTCCCGGCCGCGTCGGAGCCGGCGGGCATGGAGGCCGAGCGGGCGTCAGAACAGCCGCAGCTTGTCGTCCTCGATGCCGCGGAGCGCGTTGTAGTCCAGCACCGCGCACTGGATGCCGCGGTCGGTGGCGAGCACCCGGGCCTGCGGCTTGATCTCCTGGGCGGCGAACACGCCCTTCACCGGAGCGAGATGCGGGTCCCGGTTGAGCAGCTCCAGGTAGCGGGTCAGCTGCTCGACGCCGTCGATCTCGCCGCGCCGCTTGATCTCGACCGCGATGGTGGTGCCGTCCGCGTCCCGACCGAGGATGTCCACCGGTCCGATGGCCGTGGGGTACTCGCGGCGGATCAGCGACCACCCCTCGCCGAGGGTCTCCATCCGGTCCGCCAGCAGCTCCTGGAGGTGCGCCTCCACGCCGTCCTTGACCAGCCCGGGATCGACTCCGAGCTCGTGCGAGCTGTCGTGGAGGATCTCGTCCATGGTGATGATCAGTTTCTCGCCTGCCTTGTTCACCACGGTCCACACCGCCACGCCGTTCTCCTCGCCCTCCTTGAGGGTGCACGGCGGCGACATCCAGTTGAGCGGCTTGTAGGCGCGGTCGTCGGCGTGTACCGACACCGAACCGTCGGCCTTCACCAGGATCAGGCGCGGAGCCAGGGGCAGATGTGCGGTGAGCCGGCCGGCGTAGTCCACGGAGCAGCGGGCGATGACGAGACGCATGGTCGGTCACGCTACCTGTCCGGGCGCCGGGAGGCGAAGCCGCCTCCGGGTTCGCAGCGGTCCGCTCATATGCCCGGTAATACAGCGGTTTGCAATTGGCTGACTATAAGCGCGCTCCACTGACATGATCGGCCAACCGGCTTACCTTGGCAGCAACGAGGATGTCGCCGTACGAACGCGCACGATCACAGATGTCTCAGCGGTGCAGCCCCGGTTCCATCCGTTCAGATCCCGTGACCCGGGGATCGCGAGAGGAGAAACCACATGTCGCTCGATGTCACGCCTGCCCTTCTGGCGCAGGCCGAGCGAGGAGAGGTCGACGAGGCCGAGTTCGTCGACTGCGTGCGGACGTCCCTGCCCTACGCCTGGGAGATGATCAGTTCCCTGACGGCCCGACTGGAGGTCGATGGCGGCGAGTTCGCCGACAACACGACGCCGCCCCCGACCGAGGCGGCTCGCGGGCAGCTGCTGCGTGCCCTGGCCAGCGACGCGATCCGCGGTTCGCTGGAGCGGCACTTCGGGGTGCGGCTCGCCTTCCAGAACTGCCACCGGGTGGCGGTCTTCCCGACCGGCGCCCAGGCCGACGACCGGCTGAAGCGATTCACCTCCGTCCGCGGCCAGTTGCTCAACCAGTCGCCCGAACTGCGGGACTGCTGACCGAGACCTCGGTGCGGCCGGAGGCCGACCGGGCCGCCGGCGGTGCCGCCTCCCCCCTCCCGGGGCCCGGGGCGGCGGCACCGGGAGTCGGGCGGGGGAGCAGCGGCAGTACCTCGGCCCCCAACCGGCGCAGGTTCTCCTCCGTGGCGTCCAGTCGGCCCGAGCCTTCCGGGAGCAGCGCGAACCGCGTCACGCCGGTCCGCTCCGCCGTCCCGGCGAGCCGGTCCGCGCAGAGCCGCGGCGGGCCCACCGGGTGCATCTCGCAGAGGAGTTCGGTGTACGCCAGGGGGTCCCGCATCCGCCGGGGACGGCCGTCCGCCGTCCGGTAGGCCCCCAGCCCCCTGCGGAACCACTCGGGCATCGAACGGCGCAGCACCGACACCGCCTCGCTCCGGGAGTCCCCGACCTGCACCACTCCGACGGCGACGTGACCGGCGGCGCCCACCCGCGCCGGTTCGGCACCGGACTCCAGCGCGGTGCGGCGCCACAGCGCCACCATCTCCGCGCGCTCCTCGTCGTCCGCGTGCATCCCCAGCAGCATCGGCAGGCCGCGCAGCGCGGCGGTCCGCACCCCGCCGGGTGAGGTGCAGGCCATCACCACCGGAGGGCCCGCGCCGTCCGGGCCGGCGTCCGGGCGCGGCACCACCGGGACGCTGGGGAACCGGAACCGCTCGCCCGCGGCCCCCACCCGCTCCTCCCGCAGCCACCGCAGCAGCAGGTCCAGCGCCTCGGGGAAGTCCCGCTCGTACGCGTCGAGACCGGTGCCGAACACCGAGAGGTCGATCCAGGGCCCGCCACGCCCCACCCCGAGGGTGAACCGCCCCTCCGAGGTCAGATGCAGCAGCGCGGCCTGCTCGCCGAGCGAGACGGGATGCGTGGTCGGCAGCACGCTGACGGCGGTGCCGACGCCGATGCGCCGGGTGCGGCCCAGCAGGAAGCCGGCGAGGGTCGCGGCGGAGGGGCAGATGCCGTAGGGGATGAAATGGTGCTCGGCCAGCCAGACGGCGTCGAGCCCGGCCTCCTCGGCGACCTCGGCCGACCGCACCACTCGGTGCAGCACCTCGTCGTGTGTCTGGCCTGCGAACTGTCCCGCCAGCACGAACGTGCCTACCCGCATCTCGCGTGCCCCTCCCGCCGCCGCGGCGGCGCATCATCCGGTGATGGTATTAACGCGTGACACGTGCCCAAGGCACGGTCCGGCCGGAGATTTCTGTGCGAGCGCGCGGTGCGCGCGGCGGGGACCGGCGACTGCGTACGCTGGTGGGGGACGGCGCCGCGAGGAGCGCCCGGAGACGAGCGAGGTGCCAGGTGTCCCCCCGGCGCAACCACCGGAACGCCCGACCACGCCCGGAGGGGCGGCCCGAGGACCACACCCGCTACGGCCTGGAGAGCACCGAGAGCTGGCAGGGCGAGTCGTGGGTCGTCCGGCAGGTCGCCGGCAGCAGCGGCAAGCACTACCGCTGTCCCGGATGCGACCAGTTGATCCCGCCGGGCACCGGCCACGTCGTGGCGTGGGAGCAGCACGGAACCGTGGACGACCGGCGGCACTGGCACCGCGCCTGCTGGAACGCGAGGGACCGCCGGGGAACCCGTCCCCAGCGGTCCCGCAACGCGCCCCGGTACTGACCGGGGGTCGGGCCGGCCCGACCGTCAGGCGTCGGTGGTGCGCAGCCGCGCCCAGGCTCCGGCCAGCGCGACCGCGACCACGCCCGCCAGCAGCGCGGTCTGCGGCCAGCCGCTGTGGTCGAAGTCGCCCGTGTAGCTGACCGACAGTGCGGACATGCCGCCGATGGCGGAGTAGGCGTCGATCTGCTCCGCCAGGCCGCGCATGCTTTCGGAGAAGTACAGGAACGGCGCCGCGATGGTGGGCAGCAGCACGACGCCCAGCATCACGGTGATCGCACCGGCCGAGGAGCGCAGCAGCGAGCCCATGGCCAGTCCGAGCAGTCCGAGGAGCGTGACGTAGAGCGCCACTCCCAGCACCGACGTCAGCCAGGCGTCCCCCGGCATCGCGCGGGCGGCCTCGGTGTCGCCGAGCAGCGCGGCACTCAGCGCCAGCGTGACGCCCAGCGCGACCGTGACCGCGGTGAACGCGATGGCGGCGAAGACGACGGACTTCGCCAGCAGCAGTCGGCCGCGTCGGGGCGACGCCACCAGCGAGGTGCGGATCATGCCCGTGGTGTACTCGGTCGAGGTCACCAGCACGCCGAAGGTGACGATGGCGATGTGGCCGAGCAGGATGCCGATGAACCCCGCGATCGGCGGGTCGAAGCCCTGCTCGTCGGTGGCGGAGATGATGCCGGCGACCGCGGTGCCGATGCCGACGGTGACCACCATCATCACCAGCAGCGTCCAGACGGTCGAGCGCACCGAGCGGATCTTGGTCCACTCCGCCAGCAGCGCGTTGCCGAAGTGGGCGGGACGCATGTCGCCGTCCGCCCCGTCCTGCCGCGCGTCACCGCCGCCCCGCGCCGTGTCGCCGCCGCGCGGGTCGGCACCCGGCGCGGCCCCGTGCTCCGGCGTGGTCCTGGGCTGCGCGGTCGGCGGCTGTGCGGCCTGCTGCGGCGGTGCCCCGTGCTGCGGAGTCGGCGCCTGATACTGCGGGACCCCACCCTGCGGCGGTCCCTGCGGCGCACCGTGCGGCTGCTGCGGAGCGGCGGCACCGTACTGCGGCTGCTGCCCGTACGGCTGCTGCCCGTACGGCTGTTGCTGGGGCGGCACGGGCCCCGGCGGGGGAGCGGGGGCGGCCTGCTGCTGCGGGGCGGGCGACTGCTGCGGGGCGGCGGGAGCGGAGCCCTGGGGCGCCGCCTGCTGCGGACGGTGCTCCTGCGGTGCCTGGCCGGGCTGCGGCGGCCCGGCAGGGGGCGGCGGAATGCTCATCGGGCGTTCTCCTGCGGCTGGACGAAGGACTGGGGCTGCGCGCCGCCGTACGGCTGCTGCGGCGGATGGCCGGCGCCCGGGGGCAGCGGGGAGCCGGGCGGACCACCACTGCCGTGTGCCGCGGGACCGGCGACCGACGCCTGCTGCGCGCCGCCGGCGCGGAAGTCCACCGCGCCCTGCGTCATCCGCATGTACGCCTCCTCCAGGGAGGCGTGGTGCGGGGAGAGCTCCCACAGCCGGACGCCGGCTTCGAACGCGATGTCGCTCACCTGCGGCAGCTCCAGCCCGACGACCTTCAGCGTGCCGGCCTCCTCGGGGAACACCTGCGCACCCGCACCCGTGAGCAGCGAGGTGAGCGCGTCGCGCTGCCCGACGTCCGCGGTGCGGACCCGTGCGAAGCTCGTCGAGTTCTGCAGGATGAACTCCTGCACCGGCATGTCGGCCATGAGCCGACCCCGCCCGATCACGATCAGGTGGTCCGCCGTGAGCGCCATCTCGCTCATCAGGTGGCTGGAGACGAAGACGGTGCGCCCTTCGGCGGCCAGCCGCTTCATCAGGTCGCGCACCCACCGGATGCCCTCGGGGTCGAGCCCGTTGACCGGTTCGTCGAACAGCAGGACGCGGGGGTCGCCGAGCAGGGCGGCCGCGATGCCGAGCCGCTGCCCCATGCCGAGCGAGAAGCCGCCCGAGCGCTTGCCGGCGACGGCGGTCAGCCCGACCAGCTCCAGTACCTCGTCCACGCGGGAGGCGGGTATCCCCGACAACTGCGCGAGCGACAACAGATGGTTGCGGGCGCTGCGCCCGCCGTGCTTGGCGCCGGCGTCCAGCAGCGCGCCCACCGTCCGCGGCGGGTTGGGCAGCTCACGGTAGGGCCGACCGGCCACCGTGACACTGCCGCCGGTCGGCTGGTCCAACCCGAGGACCATCCGCATCGTCGTGGACTTCCCGGCGCCGTTCGGGCCGAGGAAGCCGGTGACCTTCCCGGGTTGCACCCGGAAGGTCAGGTCCTGCACGGCCGTCTTGTCGCCGTAGCTCTTGGTCAGGCCGACTGCCTCGATCATCGTCCGCCCCAGTTCAGTAACGAGTCGGGGGCGCCGTCAGTCGGTCCTGCGCCCCCGCGAGGACTCGCACCTTACCGTCCGTGTGTTCGGATCTCCGGGGTCTGCGCCGGTGTGCCGCGGATGGAGGCGAGCGGATTCCGCGGGGGCCCGGACCGTCGGCCGTCCGTGCCCCCGCGGCGGCGGTCAGGCGTCCCGGCGCCGCAGCGTGAGGTAGCCGGCCAGTAGCGCCGCCACCACCCAGGCGGCCATGACCGCCATACCGCCCCACGGCCCGTACGGCCGCTCCTGGCTCGGCGCCACCACGGACATGATCATCGAACCGGCCTGGTCGGGGAGCCAGTAGGAGAGCTTGCGGGTGGCGGAGACCGCGGAGAGGATCCCGGAGATCATGAAGAAGAAGGGGATCAGGATGCCGAAGGCCAGCATCGGGCTGCGCAGCACCCAGGTGACCCCCATCGCGAAGACCGCGATCAGCGTCATGTAGAGCCCGGCGCCCACCACGGCCCGCAGGACCCCGGGGTCGCCGATGCCGGAGGCGAGCCCGGAGCCCAGCACCGCCTGGCCCGGGAAGTACGCGGCGAAGGCGGTGATCATGCCGACCACCAGCGCCAGCAGGGTCGCCACCGCCACCTTGGCGGCCATCAGCGTGCCGCGTTGCGGCACCGCCGCCAGCGACGCCCGGATCATCCCGGTGCTGTACTCGTTGGAGATCACCAGGATGCCGAAGGCGATCATCGCCAACTGGCCGAGCGTCATGCCGGCGAAGCTGGTCATCGTCGCGTCGAAGGTCGCCCGGTCGGTGGGCGAGAGGTCGTCGTAGGTGTTGCGGACCAGCAGGCAGATCAGCACACCGAGCCCCACGGTGACCACCAGGGCCGCCGCGAGCGTCCACACCGTCGACCGCACCGAGCGGATCTTCGTCCACTCCGAGTGCAGGACCCGTCCGTTGCGTGCCACGGCTCAGCCCTCCCCGCCCCGGGCGCCCGCCCCGTCCCCGTCCCCGCCCCGGCCCCAGCCGGGGCCCTGCCCGCCGGGCGGCGCACCGTCCGGGGGCTGGGAGCGCCCGTGGTACTCGACCGACTCGTGCGTCAGCTGCATGAACGCCTCCTCCAGCGACGCCTGCCGGGGACTCAGCTCGTGCAGGGTCACCCCGGCCGCGGCGGCGATCTCTCCCAGGACGGCGGCCTCCGCGCCGTCCACCTCCAGTCCGCCGTCCTCGCCCGGCGCCGTGCGGTGCCCGGCAGCCGCGAGCGCGTCCCGCAGCCGCTCCGGCTCCGGCGACCGCAGCAGCACGTAGCTGCGGGAGTTCTCGCGGATGAACGCGTTCATCGAGGTGTCCGCCAGGAGCCGGCCCTGGCCGATGACGATCAGGTGGTCGGCGGTGAGCGCCATCTCGCTCATCAGGTGGCTGGAGACGAACACCGTCCGGCCCTCGGCGGCGAGATGCCGCATCATCGTCCGCACCCAGTGGATGCCCTCCGGGTCGAGCCCGTTGACCGGCTCGTCGAACATGAGGATGCGGGGGTCGCCCAGCAGCGCACTGGCGATGCCGAGCCGCTGCCCCATCCCCAGCGAGAAGCCCTTGGGGCGCTTGTCGGCCACCCCGCCGAGGCCGACGAGCTCCAGCACCTCGCCGACGCGGCGCTCCGGGATGCCGTTGGAGTACGCCAGGCAGCGCAGATGGTTGCGGGCCGTCCGCCCCGGGTGCACCGCCTTCGCCTCCAGCAGTGCCCCGACCTCGTGCAGCGGTTCCTGGAGCTGGTCGTAGCGCCGGCCGTCGATCCGGACCCGACCGGCGGTCGGACGGTCCAGACCGAGCATCATCCGCATCGTGGTGGACTTGCCCGCGCCGTTGGGGCCCAGAAAGCCCGTCACGATCCCGGGCCGCACCGTGAAGGTCAGCTCCGCCACGGCCGTCTTGCTGCCGTACCGCTTGGTCAACCCGTCCAGCTCGATCATGGCAGCGACGCTAGACACGCACGACGCCCCCCGCCATCGCTGGCGGGGGGCGTTGCTCCGAGCGGATGAACGGGACCGGTGGGAGCCCCGGACCGGCTCGACTCAGCGGCTCTGCTGCGCGGGGACACCCGCGCGGGAGTCCTCGCCGTCGGTCTCGTCGTCGTCGTCGATGAGGTTGACCGAGGCGGCTGCCTGCGCACCGGTGAGGGTGGCCAGCATCTCGCGCACGTTGGTGAGCTGGTTGTTGATCGAGTCGCGGCGGTTCTTCAGCGCCGCCAGCTCACGCTCGGACTCGCTGCGGGCGCGGTCGGCCTTGGCGTTGGCGTCGGCGACGATGTCCTCCGCCTGACGCTGCGCGGTCTCGACCGTCTGGCGGGCGCGGCGCTCGGCGTCCGTGCGCAGCTTCTCCGCCTCCAGGCGCAGCTGCTCCGCGCGGTGCTCGATCTCCGCGAGCCGCTTCTCGGCCTTGGCCTGCCGTGCGGCGAGGTCGCGTTCGGACTGCTCCCGGCGCTTGGCGAGGTTGGTCTCGAAGTCGGCCGCGGCCTGGGCGGCCTTGGCGCGGGTGTCCTCGAAGAGGGCGTCGGCCTCCTCACGCTTGGCCTGCGCGTCCTTCTCCGCGTCCGCCCGGAGGGCGGCGGCGTTGCTGTTGGCCTGGTCGATGATGTGCTGACCCTCGGCCTCGGAGCGCGCCTTGGCGTCCGCGGCGTAGGTGTCGGCCTCCTGGCGCATCTGCTGCGCCTGCTGCTCGGCCAGGTCGCGGAGCTTCTCCGCCGCGCGGCGGGCGTCATCGCTGACGGCCGTCGCCTCCTCCTCCGCGAGGCGGAGGATCTTCTCCACGCGGGCACCGAGGCCCGCGTACGACGGCTCGGACTCCTGCTGCTCCTCGGCGGACTGGGCGTAGAGCTCCTGGACGCGCTTGTTGAGCGTCTCGATCGACTGCTGCTTCTCCCGCAGCTGTTCGGTGAGCTCGGCCATGCGCTCGTTGACCTGGATCTTGTCGTAGCCGCGCCGCACGAACTCGAAGCCGTACGGGGACGATGGATCGCTCATGGGGTTCCTGTCGGATGAGACGGGTGAGGCGGACAAGTGGCTGTCTCAGAGTGCGCCCGGCCGGACCACACTCGGAACAGCCCCCGGGGTGAATCCTAGGGGGCGAACCGGCGTGTCTTCGAGTCGATGACGAGTTCTCCGAAGAGAATGTGCGGCCTGTCCCCCGAAAGAGTGGCGTTGCCGAACAGGTGGCGCCCTCCGCCGGTGCGTGCGCCCGGGCGCATACGGGCCCGGTCCGACCGCCCCCGCCACAGCCGTCCCGCCCGTCCCGACAGCCCCGCACGGTCGGGAGCGCGCGCCCCCGCGGACCGCCGGACCCTGCGTCGGCCGACCCGCCGGAGCGTCAGCCGCCCCGCTTGCCCTGCCCGGAGCCGGCGCCCACGGCGCGGCCGGAGCCCCCGGCCTCGCCGTCGCCCTCGTTCTTCCCGCCGCTCCGGCCGCCCTTGCCCTTGCCGCTCTTGCCGCCCTTGGCGCCGCCCGAGGACTCGAACCCCTCCAGCGCCTCCAGCACGTCCTGCACCCGCCCGATCTCGGCGTTGATGTCGGCGCGCCGGCGGGAGAGCTTCTCCAGCTCGCGCTTGCCGTCCTCGACGGTCGTGGCGGCCTCCTGCTGTGCCTCGGCCCGCAACTGCTCGGCCTCGCGGACGATCGAGGACCGCTTCGCCTCGGCCTCCTTGAGCAGCGCCTCGGCCTTCTTGACGGCGGCGATCCGCACCTTGCCCGCCTCGGTGTCGGCGTCGCTCCTGACCTGCTCCGCCGCCGCGCGGGCCTCCTCGCGCTGCTCCTCGGCGGCGCGGACCAGCCGGTCCACCCGCTCGCCGGCGGCGCGCGCCTGCTCCGCGGACTCCCGCCGCGCCCGCTCGTGCAGCTCGGCGGCCTCCGTCTCGGTGCGCTCCCGGAGCTCCTCGGCCCGCTCCCGTATGGCCGCCGCGTCACGGCGGGCCTCCTCCAGCAGCGTGTTGGCGTCGCTGCGCGCCTGCTCGACGGTGTCGCGACTCTCCGCGCGCGCCTCGTCGGTGAGCCGCTCGGCCTGCTGACGGGCGGCGCCGACCATGGCGTCGGACTGCTCCTCGGCGCCGGCCGTGGTGCGCAGCGCCTCCTCGCGCGCGGCGGTGACCATCTCCTCCGCGCTGCGCGCCGCCTCGCCGGTGAGCCGCTCGGCCTCCTCCTGCGCCCGCGTGACCAGCTCGTCGGCCTGGCCCGCCGCCTCGGTGCGGCGGCGCGCCGCCTCCTCGCGGGCGGCGTCCCGCAGTTCGTCGGCCTCGCGGCGCGCGCGCTCCATGACCTCCTCGGCGCTTGCGCGCAGCCGCTCCGACTCCTCGTAGGCGTCGCGCACGGTCCGGTCGGCCAGCGCCGTGGCGGCCTCCTTCTCCTCCTCGGCGGAGCGCCGCGTCGCGGCCGCGGCCTCCTCGGCGGCGGAGCGGAGCGCGGCGATGTCCCGCTCCGCGTCCTCCCGCAGCCCGGAGACCGCGTCGCGGATCTCGTGGGCGCGTGCCTCCGCGGCGGCGACCAGCTCCTCGGCCTCGCGCTGCGCCGCCTCCTTCGCGGCGTGCGAGCGGGCCAGCAGCTCCTCGCTCTGCTCGCGGGCGGCGGTCCGCTCCTGATGCGCCTCCTCGCGCGCCTCCTCGAGCAGGCCGGCGGCCTCCTTCCGGAGCCGGGCCGCCTCCTCCTGGGCGGCGGCCAGCGCCTCGGCCGCCTCACCGGCGGTCCGCTCCGCCGCGGCGTCGGCGTCGGCTCGTACCTGGTCCGCGGCGTCCTTCGCCTCCTGCCGCAGTCGCTCCGCCTCGCTGGTGGCCTCGCCCCGCAGCCGGACCGCGAGGTCGTCGGCCTCGGCGCGGTACCGCGCCGCGTCGGCGGCCGCCTCCTCGCGGAGCCGCCTCGACTCCTCCTCGGTGGACTCCGCCAGGGCGCGTGCTGCCTCGGCGGCCTCCTCCCGGGTGCGGGCCGCCTCGGTCCCGGCCTCCGTGCGGAGCTGCTCCGCCTCCTCGCGGGCGGTCGACAGCGCCTCCTCGGCCGCGGTGACGCGCTCCTCGGCCGTGGTCCGCAGCCGCTCCAGCTCCTCGGCGGCCGCCTCCTGCTCCGCCCGGGCCGCCTCGCGTGCCTCCGCGACCAGCCGTTCGGCGGTCTCCGTCGCCGCCGCCTCGGCCGCCTCGGAGCGGGTGACCGACTCCGCCAGCAGGTCCTCGACCTCGGCGCGCGCGGTGGCGAGGGCCTCCTCCGCCTGCGTGCGCAGGGCGGCGGCCCGCTCCGCGGCCTCGGCGCGCGTCCGCTCGCCCTCGGCGGTGGCGGCGGTTCGGGTCTCCTCGGCCTCCGAGGTCGCCTTCGCGATCAACTCCTCGGCGCGGGCTGCGGCTTCCTCGATCTGCTGCACCGAGTCGCGGCGCGCCTCGGACCGGATGCGATCGCCCTCGGTGACGGCCTCGGCGCGCAGCTGCTCGGCCTCGCCGCGCAACCGCCGTGCCTCCTCCTGGAGTTCGACGGTCTTGGCGCGGTACTCCTCGGTGTCGTCCTGGGCCGCCCCGCGCAGTTGCTCCGCGGTGTCGTGCGCCTCGGCGCGGAGCCGGTCCGCCTCCGCCTCGGCCTCCGAGCGCAGCCGCTCGACCTCCTCGGCGAGGGTGCGCTTGCTCTCGCGGGCCTCGTCCGCCGCCTTGTTGAGGATCTCCTCGGCCTCGCGGGACGCCTCGGCCAGCTGACTCGCCGACTCCTCCGCCGTCCTGGCGCGGGCCTGCTCGGTGGCCTCGGCGACCAGCCGGTCGGACTTCTCCCGTGCCTCCGCGAGGAGTTGCTCGGCCTCCGCCTTGCGCGCCTCGGCGTCCTTGGTGGCCTCGCCGACCAGGCGGGCGATCTCGGCCTTCGCCGTCGCCGCGCGCTGCTCGTAGGCGGCCTCGGCCGAACTGCGGCGTTTCTCCGCCTCCTCGGTGGCCTCGGTGACGAGGCGTTCGGCCTCCTCGCGGGCGCCGGCGAGCGCCTGCTCGGCCTCGGCCTGCTGCTCCTCGGCACGGCGGGTGAGGGCGGCCGCCTCGCGGCGGCGGTCCTCGGCATCGCTGGTGCTGGTCGAACGCAGCACAGCGGCGTGCTCGTTGGCCTTCTGCGCCTGCTCGCGGGCGGAGGCGAGCAGCCGCTCGGCCTCGGCACGCGCGCGGCGCACCAGCTCCTCGGCCTCCGAACGGGCCGACTCCGCGTCGGAGGTGAGCCGCTGTCGGGTCTCCTCGGTGACCCGCTGCGCCTCGCTCCGCGCCTGCGCCATGGTCCGCTCGGCCTCGGCGCGGGTCTCCTCCATCAGGCGCCGGGCCTGCGCCTCGGTCCGCGCCCGGATCTGCTCGGCCCAGGCGACGTTCTCGCTGACGTGGGCCTCGACCGTGGCGCGGCGTTCGGCGAGTTCCTCGTCCAGCCGCTGGCGGCGGGTCACGGACTCGCTGTGCAGCTCGCTCTCCATGCGCGCCCGCAGCTCCGCCCGCTCCTGCTGGATGTGCTGGTTCTGCGCGCGCGCCTCGCGGAGCTGGTGCTCCGCGTCGATGCGCATCTGGTCGGCCTGGTGCTGCGCGGTGCGCAGCAGCTGTTCGGCGTGCGCGTGCGCGTCCCCGTAGGCGGGGCGCAGGGACAGGGCGCGCCGAGCATGATGCAGCTTGGAGCGCAGTACCTCGATCTGGTAGCCGAGGTCGTCGGCGTGATCGACGGCCTTGTCCCGCTCCTTCTTCAGCCGCTTCATGTCGGCTTCGAACAGCGAGAGGGCGTCGTCAGCCTCGTTGCGGTCGTAGTCCCGCACTCCGCGGTCCCATCCGTCCCCTGGTCGTCATGGAGACCCGGCCGCCCGCGCTGGCATCGCCCCGCGCGGAAGCCGGCTCATCGGCCGATTCCGGGACAGCGCGAGCAGCCCAGCGCCCCGGCCCGGCCACTCTACCGGCCGCCGGGACGGGCGTCAGTGGGGAGCGTCCCGAAGTGGCCCTCGCGGCCGGTACGGAGCGGACGTTCTCGGTACGGGGCGGCCGGTCGCCCGCCCCGTGCGGGGCGGGCCCGGCGCCGCGGGCTCAGGCGGTGGGCGGGTCCTCGGCCGCTGCCGACGCGGAGGTCACCAGCTCCGTGAGGACGCCGTGGCAGTCCTTGGGGTGGAGGAAGGTGATGCGCGAGTCCATCGATCCGCGCCGGGGCTCGTCGTACAGCACGCGCACGCCGCGAGCGCCGATCTCCCGGGCGTCGCCGTCCACGTCGGCGGTGCCGAAGGCGATGTGGTGCACGCCCTCGCCGTTCTTCGCCAGCCACGTGGCCACGGGGGAGTCCTCGCGGATCGGCTCCAGCAACTGGATCCAGGTGGCGCCGCCGTCATCGGTCCCGTTGATCCGCAGCATCGCCTCCCGGACGCCCTGCTCCTCGTTGACCTCCGTGTGGTGGACCTCGAAGCCGTAGGTGGCCCGGTAGAACGCGACGGTGGTGTCGAGGTCCCGGCAGGCGATGCCGATGTGATCGATTCGTGTGAGCATCTGTCCAGTCCAGCGCCGGCGGGGCGCGCGCGCAACGGGTGACCGCGCAACGTGCGCCGCGTCACATCCACCGGCCGGTGACCGCCATCCGGCCGCTCAGTACCCTCGCAGTGAACCCTCGTTCACCGCGTCCCCAGGGAGCCGCACACATGACCACCTCCGTGATCGTCTCGGGCGCCAGGACGCCGATGGGCCGTCTCCTCGGCTCGCTGTCGTCGCTCTCCGCCGCCCACCTGGGCGGCGCCGCGATCCGGGCCGCGCTGGAGCGCGCCGGCATCGGCGGCGACCAGGTGCAGTACGTGATCATGGGGCAGGTGCTCCAGGCCGGCGCGGGGCAGCTCCCGGCACGCCAGGCGGCCGTCCACGCAGGCATCCCCATGAACGTCCCGGCGCTCACCGTCAACAAGGTCTGCCTCTCCGGTCTGGACGCCATCGCCCTGGCCGACCAGCTGATCCGCGCCGGCGAGTTCGACGTGGTCGTGGCCGGCGGCCAGGAGTCGATGAGCAACGCCCCCCACCTGCTGCCCGGTTCGCGCACCGGCCACAAGTACGGCGCCATCGAGGTGCTGGACCACATGGCCCACGACGGCCTCACCGACGCCTACGACGACGTCGCGATGGGGGAGTCCACGGAACGGCACAACACCCGGCTCGGGCTGGAACGCGAGGAGCAGGACGCGGTCGCCGCCCTCTCCCACCAGCGTGCCGCCGCCGCCCGGGAGAAGGGCCTGTTCGACGCGGAGATCACCCCCGTCCCCGTCCCGCAGCGCAAGGGCGACCCGCTGGTCGTGTCGGCGGACGAGGGCATCCGGCCCGAGACCACGGTCGAGTCCCTGGCCCGGCTGCGGCCCGCGTTCGCCGCCGACGGCACCATCACCGCCGGTTCCTCCTCGCAGATCTCCGACGGCGCCGCCGCGGTGGTGGTGATGGCCAAGGAGCGCGCGGAGGCCCTCGGGCTGGAGTGGATCGCCGAGATCGGGGCGCACGGCAACGTCGCCGGCCCGGACAACTCGCTGCAGTCCCAGCCGTCCAACGCGATCCGGCACGCGCTGGGCAAGGAGGGCATCGGTGTCGAGGACCTGGACCTCGTCGAGATCAACGAAGCCTTCGCCGCGGTGGCCGTGCAGTCCATGAAGGACCTCGGCGTGTCCCACGAACGGGTGAACGTGAACGGCGGGGCGATCGCGCTCGGTCACCCCATCGGTGCCTCCGGCGCCCGCCTGGTGCTGCACCTGGCCCTGGAACTCGCCCGCCGCGGCGGCGGTACCGCCGCCGCCGCCCTCTGCGGCGGCGGCGGACAGGGTGACGCGCTGGTTCTGCGCGTACCGCGGGGCTGATCCCGCACCGGGCCGGCCGCGGTGAGCCGCGGTCGGCCTCCGGGGCGCCCGCCCCGCGGCGCGCCGCGCGTGTGGCACGCCGCCGGAGCGGGGAGGCCCCCGCCACGACCACACCAACGAAGGAGCACGACCGATGGCGGCAGACGTCCCCGATCTCGTCGACCGGGCACGGCAGGGCCAGCCCCGCGCGGTGGCCCGGCTGATCTCGCTGGTCGAGGGGGCGTCACCGCAGCTGCGCGAGGTGATGGCGGCCCTGGCGCCCCACTCCGGCCACGCCTACGTGGTGGGGCTGACCGGGCCGCCCGGGGTCGGCAAGTCCACCTCGACCTCCGCGCTGGTGACCGCCTACCGGCGGCGGGGCAAGCGCGTCGGCGTCCTCGCGGTCGACCCCTCCTCGCCGTTCTCCGGCGGAGCGCTCCTCGGCGACCGGATCCGCATGGGGGAGCACGCCTCCGACGAGGGCGTGTACATCCGGTCCATGGCGACCCGCGGCCACCTCGGCGGCCTGTCGTGGGCGGCGCCGCAGGCGGTGCGCGTGCTGGACGCCGCGGGGTGCGACGTGGTGCTGGTGGAGACCGTCGGCGTCGGGCAGTCGGAGGTGGACATCGCCTCGCAGGCCGACACCTCGGTGGTGCTGCTCGCGCCTGGGGCCGGGGACGGGATCCAGGCGGCCAAGGCCGGCATCCTGGAGATCGGCGACGTCTTCGTGGTCAACAAGGCCGACCGCGACGGAGCCGACGCCACCGTCCGCGAGCTGAACCACATGCTCGGTCTGGGCGAGGCCCGCGAGGCGGGCGACTGGCGCCCCTCCATCGTCAAGACCGTCGCGGCCCGGGCCGAGGGGGTCGACGAGGTGGTCGAGGCGCTGGAGAAGCACCACGCCTGGATGGACGAGCGCGGTGTGCTGGCGCAGCGGCGCCGCGACCGCGCCGCGCGCGAGGTGGAGACGATCGCCGTCACGGCACTGCGGGAGCGGATCGGCGACCTGCGGGAGGACCGCAGGCTGGGCGCGCTGGGCGAGCGCATCGCCGAGGGGTCGCTCGACCCCTACACCGCGGCGGACCAGTTGGTCGCGGAGCTGACCGGCTCGAGCTGACCGGCCGAACCGGCCGCCCGGGGTCGAGCGACCGGGTCGACCGGGCCGAACGACCGGGGCCGGCCCGGTGGGGACCGCACACCGGTGGCGCCGGTCCGCAAGGGACCGGCG
>NZ_JAAVJC010000079.1 GCF_012033785.1 Streptomyces bohaiensis | reverse complement strand
CGGTGGTCATGGCGAGAGGGAAACGCCCGGTTACATTTCGAACCCGGAAGCTAAGCCTTTCAGCGCCGATGGTACTGCATGGGGGACCGTGTGGGAGAGTAGGTCGCCGCCGAACAAATTGTGTGGGAGAGGGTCTCACTGGAACTCCGGTTCCGGTGGGGCCCTTTTCTGCGTTGTCTGGCTGTCGGCTACCGCCGGCGGGGCGGTGCCTCGGTTACGCTCGGCGGATGGCTTCCGACAGCACCACCCTGAACGACCCTGAACAGCCCTTCGTCCCTGCCGACTTCGACGTTCCGCGGACTCTGGAGACGGACCGGTTCAGGCTGGAACCGCTGGCGCCCGAGCACAACGCGGCCGACCTCGCTGCCTGGTCCGGCAGCATCGAGCACATCCGCGCGACGCCCGGGTTCGCCGGCCGCGACTGGCCCACCGAGGGCATGACGGCCGAGGAGAACCTGGCCGACCTGCGGCAGCACGCCGAGGAGTTTGCGCAGCGCGTCGGCTTCACCTACGCGGTGCTCCAGCCCGACGCGGGCGACACCGACGACGGCGACGTCCTGGGCTGCGTGTACATCCACCCGGCAGGGGAGGACGACGCGGACCACGACGCCGCGGTGCGGTCCTGGGTCCGAGCAGAGCGCGCCGAACTGGACCTGCCGCTGTACGAGGCGGTGCTGAGCTGGCTCGCGGAGGAGTGGCCGTTCCGGGCGCCGCGGTACGCGAAGCGCTGAGCGGGACGCCCCGGCGGGCGTCACCCGCCGGGGCGGGTCAGAGCTTCCCGGCCGCCTTCAGCGACAGATAGGCGTCGGCGAGCGCCGGCGGGAGCCGGTCCGGAGCCGCGTCCACCACGACGGCGCCGAGCCGCCGCAGCAGCTCGGCCGCGCGGTGCCGCTCCGCCGAGTGGCGCGCGGCGGCGGCCGCGCCGTAGACGGCGGTGACCGTGCCGCGGCCCGCGGCCATCTCCTCGACACCCGGGTCGGCTACGGAGGCCACCACGACGTTGTGGCGCTGCACCAGCCGCGGCAGCACCGGCAGCAGGCCGTCCTCCAGGACGCTGCTGTCCAGTGAGGTGAAGAGCACCACCAGGGAACGGCGGGGCGCCGCCGCCAGCGCCGCGGCCACCAGGGACCGGGGGTCGGTCTCCACCAGCCGGGGCTCCAGCGGGGTCAGCGCGCGCGTCACTGCCGGGAGGACGTCGCGACCGCTGTGGCCCCGGACGGAGGCCCGCGTGGTCCGGTCGTGGGCCAGCAGGTCGACACGGTCGCCGGCGCGCGAGGCGAGCGCGGTCAGGAGCAGCGCCGCGTCCATCGACGCGTCGAGACGGGGGATGTCCCCGACGCGTCCGGCGGCGGTGCGGCCGGTGTCGAGCACGAGCAGCAGGTGCCGGTCCCGCTCCGGTCGCCAGGTGCGGATCGTGACCTCGGACTGGCGTGCCGTGGCCCGCCAGTCGATGGAGCGCACGTCGTCCCCGGCGACGTACGGCCGCAGACTGTCGAACTCGGTGCCCTCGCCCCGGATCAGCACCGAGGTGCGGCCGTCCAGTTCCCGCAGTCGTGCCAGCTTGGCGGGCAGGTGCTTCCGCGCAGGGAACGGCGGCAGGACCCGCACCGACCACGGGACCCGGTGGCGGCCCTGCCGGGCGGCGAAGCCCAGCGGGCCGTGGGAGCGGACCGCGACGACCTCCGCGCGGCGCTCACCGCGGCGGGTGGGTGCCAGCACGGTGGTGAGCCGGCGGCGCTCCCCGGACGGCACGGTCAGCGCATGGCGGGACGCCTCGTAGGACGTGCCGGGCGCCCAGCTGCTGGGCGGCCAGGCGTCACGCACCTCCGCGCGCAGCGGCCGGCCGGAGGGGTTGGCGACCGTCAGCCCGACGTGCGCCTCCTCGCCCTGCCGGACCGAGGTGGCTCCGGACCGTTCCAGCCGCAACGGCCGCACCGGCGCCGCCAGCGCGAGGTCCAGCAGCACCAGCAGCACGACGGGCATCGTCACCAGTGCGATGCCCTGCCAGCCGGGGACCAGCCACGCGACGACCGCGCCGAGGGCGGCGAGGAGCGCGGCGCGTCCGGTAAGAGCCATGACGGCGGCTCAGCGGGGGACCGCGACGCGGGACAGGATGCCGTTCAGCACGCTGTCGGTGCCCACACCCTCCATCTCCGCCTCGGGTCGCAGCCGCAGCCGGTGGCGAAGGGTCGGCAGCGCCAGCGCCTTCACGTCGTCGGGGGTCACGAATTCCCTGCCGGAGAGCCAGGCCCAGGCCCGGGAGGTGGAGAGCAGCGCGGTGGCGCCGCGGGGGGAGGCGCCCATCGCCAGGGACGGCGACTCGCGCGTCGCCCGGCAGAGGTCGACGATGTAGCCGGCCACCTCGTCGGTGACGGTGACCCGGGCGACGGCCTCCCGCGCTGCGGCCAGCTCGGCCGGTCCCGCTACCGGCCGCACCCCGGCGGCGGCGAGGTTGCCGGGGCTGAATCCGTCGGCGTGGCGACGGAGGACCGTGATCTCCTGCTCCCGCTCCGGCACCGGCAGGTGCAGCTTCAGCAGGAACCGGTCCAACTGCGCCTCGGGCAGCGGGTACGTTCCCTCGTACTCCACGGGGTTCTGGGTCGCGGCGACCAGGAACGGCTCGGGCAGCGGCCGCGGGGCGCCGTCGACCGACACCTGCCGCTCCTCCATCGCCTCCAGCAGCGAGGCCTGGGTCTTCGGCGGCGTCCGGTTGATCTCGTCCGCGAGCAGCAGGTTGGTGAAGACCGGGCCCTCCTGGAAGGAGAACTGCGCGGTGCGCGCGTCGTAGACCAGCGAGCCGGTGACGTCACTGGGCATCAGGTCCGGGGTGAACTGCACCCGCTTGGTGTCCAGTTCGAGAGAAGCGGCCAGCGCCCGCACCAGCAGCGTCTTCGCGACGCCCGGCACACCCTCCAGGAGCACGTGGCCCCGGCACAGCAGGGCGACGACCAGGCCGGCGACCGCGGCGTCCTGCCCGACGACCGCCTTGGCGATCTCGCCGCGGACGGCCTCCAGCGCGGCGCGGTGGGTGGCGGTGGTCTCTTCCGTCACGGGGTGTCCTTCTTCGGTGGGGCGGGCGGGCGGCCCGGGGCGGCAGGGGGGTGCTCCGGTGACACGGCGGTGGGCGCGGCGGTGGTGCCGGGGTGCTGGGCCACCTGGTTCCGGAGCGCGTCCAGGTCGTCTGCGAGCGCGATCAGCGCCGGGTCGTCGGTCGGTTCCGGTCCGGCGAGCAGCGCCGTGACCTCCGCCGCGGGCCGACCGGTCCGGTCACCCACCGCGCGCACCAGCTCGGCGACATCGGCGCCGGAGCGCACTCCGACGAGCGGGGCGAGGTGTGCGCGGGCCGACTCCCGGAGCGCGTCCGCCGCCCGGCCGCGGGCGCCTGCGCGGTGGTAGAGCCGGGCGCGGCCCTCGGTCGTCTCCGCCGCACGGATGCGGACCGGCAGCCGTTCGGGGACGGCCGGGCCCAGGCGCCGCATCCGCCACACCGCCGCGAGCAGCACGGCGATCGCCAGTTGGCCGGCGGCCCAGCGCCAGTTGTCGCCGGCGAGGTCGAACAGGCTCTGCTCGTCCTGCTCCGGCGGCGGTTCGGAACCGTCCGGCACGTACCAGAGCAGGTCGGCGCGTGAGCCGAGCAGCCCTGTGGCGAGGGCCGCGTTGCCGTCGTCGGCGAGCGCGTCGTTGGTCAGGAACTCCGGGGAGCCGAGCAGCACGGTCTCGGCGCGGGTGCCGTCCGGCCCGTCCGTGGCGCCGAGGACCGCGACGGTGGCGAGCGGGCCCTCGCCGTAGCAGGCGGCGGCGTCGTCGGCCGCCGAGAGGTCGAGGACCCGGCCGCCGAGGGTGGCGGAGCCCGCGCGGCGTGCCGTCGGGTCCTCGCACCCCGGCTCGCGGTCGCGGAGCTCGGCCTCCCCGGCGAGCGCGACGCCGGGCGCGACCCGGCTCACGGCCTCCTCGCCGGGCGAGACCAGCACGAGCCGGGCGCCGGCGCGGGCGGCCTCCCGGCGCAGGTCGGTCAGCCTGCTCGGGGGGACGGCGTTGGGGAACGCGACCAGCAGGGTCGTCTCCGGGCCGAGCTCCCGCCCGGCCCGCGCGGCGGTACCGACGGGTGTCGTCGTCACGCCCTCCTCGGCGAGCAGCGTGGTCAGCGCCAGCGCTCCCTCCGGGGTGGGCGAGTCGTGGCGCAGGGCGCCGCCGTCCCCGGAGCGCAGGACGGCGAGGGCCAGGCCCGCGAGGAGGACGAGCACCACGCCGAGCAACGGCCCGCGGCCCCCGCGCCACAGGGCGCGGGCGTCGGGGGAGACGGCGGTGGCGGCGGCGGTCACCGCGGGGCCGCCGCGAAGGGGGTGCCGTCGGGCGGTGTGGTCGGCCCGGTCAGGCGCGGTCGGGAGCGGCGCACGGTCTCCTCGAGCTCCTGCAGGCGTCGGTGGTCGTCCTCGGCGGCCGGCGCGTCGCCGTAGGTGACCGCGTCGAACAGCCCGGCGGCGGCCCGGACGCGGTCGGCGAGCTCGGGGAGCACGGCGCCGGCCTCGGTGGCCGCCTCGTCGGCGGTCCGGCCGGGGCGGGCGTCGAGCAGGGTGCGTTCCTCCAGCGAGCGCACCAGGGCGCGCATCCTGTCGCGGACCGCCTCGCGCCAGGCGCCGGCCGCGGCGTGGGCGTCGGCGGCGGCACGGTACTCCGCCGCGCTCCGCACGGTGTCGCCGAACACGTCGTGGCCGCCGCTCGCGCCCGCGCCCGTGCGCAGCCGGCCCAGGCGCAGCCGCAGCGCGACCAGCAGGGCGACCGCGACGGCGACGAGGATCAGCACGCCGAGCCAGCCGCCGGGCGCCACGGCGACGCTCAGCAGCTTCCCGAGCTGCTCCCAGACCCAGTCGAACGCCTGCCGGACCAGACCGGGGCGGTGCTCGGCGTAGATCTGCCGGGAGAGTTCGCGGCGGGCGGCCTCGCGGGCCGCCTCCCGGTCGGTGTCGACCGGGGCGAGCCCCGGGAGGACGGCGAGCAGCGCCGCGGCGGTCGCCGTGGTCATCCGTTCACCGTCCCCTCGCTGTGCGGCCCGTGGTGGCCTGCCCGCTCATCCGTCGTTCCGCGCCCGCTCGGTGTCAGTACGCGGGACCGGCAGGAGGGGTGTCCGGGTCGGCGAGGCCGGCGGCCCGCGCGAGCTCCAGGTCCAGTGCCTCGCGCCGGATGCGGCGGTCCATGTACAGCAGCGCGGTGACCCCGGCGGTCAGCGGCAGGCCGATGACCGAACCGAGGACCGAGCCGACACCGTTGATGAGCAGCGGGGTCCACTCGGTGCTGAACGCCAGCGTCGACGGCGACTCGGTGAAGAGCGCCGCGAGCATGGTGGTGGGGACCTGGACGATCGAGGTGACGACCAGCAGCAACAGCAGGATGAGCAGCTGGATGCCGAAGACCCGCCACCACGATCCGGTGACCAGGTGCCACGAGCGGCGCATGGCGGTGAAGACGCCCTGCCGTTCCAGCATGAGCGCCGGCGCGGCCAGCGACAGGCTGACCCAGACCCAGACGGACAGGATCAGGCCGACGATGACGCCGACGGCGATGAACGGGCCCATGCCGGTGGCGGCGGTCATCAGCACCAGCGCGATGACGGGGAGGGCCGTGGCGATGCCGACCATGACGACCAGGCCGAACAGCCGGAGCAGCCGGCCGCGGGAGTCGGCCCACGCCTCGCCGACGGTGACGTTCTGACCGAGGACGGCGCGGCTGACGACGATGGTCAGCATCGCCGTGGCGAGCACCGAGCCGATCATGGCGGTGACGGCGAGGAGGCTGCCGGCGAAGAGACCGGACGACAGCGCGTCGAGGACCTCCTGGTCGGTCGGCTCGGCGTTGTTCTCCAGTGCGGCCATCGCGTCGTTGTTGAGCCAGAGGCGGGAGGCGATGATGCCCATGGCCTCCGTGAGGAGGGCGATCCCCAGGGCGATGGCGAGCACCGGGCGCCAGTGCGCGCGGGCGGTGGAGACGGCTCCGTCGAGGATCTCGCCGACCCCCAGCGGGCGCAGCGGGATGACGCCGGGCTTGGCGGCCTGCGGCTGCTGCCAGCCCTGCGGGCCGTTGTTCCAGCCGTAGCCGCCCGGGCCCTGGCTCCAGTGCTGCTCACCCCCGTGCGGAGGCAGGCCGCCCCCGGGGGGCGTGCTCCAGCTCTGCTGCGGGCCCTGGTCGCCGCCCCAGCCCTGCGGTGGCGGGGTCTGCTTGTCCAGGGAGTGCTGCTCGCCCCGGGCCGGACCCTGACCGTTCTCGTCGGGACCCTCCCCCGGTGCCGGGTCGCCCGGCGGGGTCCAGCGGTCGTTCATCCATCGCTCCTTCACACGCCTCGGCCTACATCGTGCCACGCCGTGGCCAGGGCACTGCGGTGCGGGCGCCCTGCGATGCCGGTCCGCGGAGCGGATCCGTGCGTGGCGCGCGCCTCGTGAACCCCCCTGGCCCCATCCGTCCGTCGCGGCACGTCGGGCCGTGGACGGGGGCGTGACCCCTCGTGTTCCCCTGCCCACGGCCTGCGGCGGGCAACCGCGCGAGACCGCCCGCGGTGGGCCACGGTGCGGACCGGGGCCGGTGTCGGGGACGTTCGGCCTGCCGCCGGGGCGCCGACTGCGGGCACACTGTCCTGATGGCTGATGACATGACCGCGGTCCTGCGGTGGGCGGACCGGGCGGACGGCGGCCCCGCCGTCGTCCTGCTGGACCAGACCCGGCTGCCGGCGCGCGAGGAGGAACGGTGGTGCCGGGACGTCCCCGCGCTGGTCGCGGCCGTCCGCGAGCTCGCCGTGCGCGGCGCACCCGTGCTGGGGATCGCCGGCGCCTACGGCGTGGCGCTCGCGGCGGAGCGGGGCGACGACGTCGAGGCCGCCGCCGACGACCTGGCCGGGGCGCGCCCCACCGCGGTGAACCTGCGCGTCGGCGTCGAGCGTGCGCGTGCCGCGTGGCGGGCGGCCGGGCCGGGTGACGCCGCGGCGGCCGCCCTCGGTGCGGCCCGGGAGCTGCACGCCGAGGACGCCCGCGCCAGCGCGGCCATGGCCGGTCACGGACTGGACCTGCTCGCCGGTCTGCTGCCCGCCCGGGAGACCGGCTGGCGGCTGCTGACCCACTGCAACACCGGTGCTCTCGTCTCCGGCGGGGACGGCACGGCGCTCGCCGTGGTCCGCGCCGCCCACGCCGCGGGACGGCTGGAGCGGTTGTGGATCGACGAGACGCGGCCGCTGCTCCAGGGGGCGCGGCTCACGACCTGGGAGGCCGCCCGCTGGGGGCTGCCCCACACGCTGCTCGCCGACAACGCCGCGGGGTCCCTCTTCGCCGCGGGCGCGGTCGACGCCGTGCTCATCGGCGCGGACCGTGTCAGCGCGGACGGCTCGGTCGCCAACAAGGTCGGCAGCTATCCGCTGGCGGTGCTCGCCCGCCACCACGGGGTGCCGTTCGTCGTGGTGGCGCCGGTCAGTACTGTCGACCTCGACACGGCCCGGGGCGCGGACATCGCCATCGAGCAGCGTGGTGCGGAGGAGGTCACCGGGAGCGGTGACGGCCGCCACGCCCCGGCGGGGGTCGCCGTGCACAACCCCGCCTTCGACGTGACCCCGCCGGAACTGGTCTCCGCGCTGGTCACCGAGCGCGGCGCCCTCCGTCCGACGGAGGTGCGGCGGCTCGCGGCGGGCCACGAGGGTCCACGTGCGACGGAGCTGCGGCAAGCTGATGGGATGATGAAGGCATGAAGGGACGCGTACTCGTCGTCGACGACGACACCGCTCTGGCGGAGATGCTGGGGATCGTGCTGCGCGGCGAGGGCTTCGAGCCGTCGTTCGTGGCGGACGGCGACAAGGCGCTCGCCGCGTTCAGGGAGGTCAAGCCGGACCTGGTCCTGCTGGACCTGATGCTCCCGGGACGCGACGGCATCGAGGTCTGCCGGCTGATCCGCGCCGAGTCCGGCATCCCGATCGTGATGCTGACCGCCAAGAGCGACACCGTGGACGTGGTGGTGGGCCTGGAGTCCGGGGCCGACGACTACGTCGTCAAGCCGTTCAAGCCGAAGGAACTGGTCGCCCGGATCCGTGCGCGGTTGCGCCGCTCGGAGGAGCCGGCCCCCGAGCAGCTGGCCATCGGGGACCTCGTCATCGACGTCGCCGGCCACTCCGTGAAGCGTGCGGGGGCGCCGATCTCGCTGACCCCGCTGGAGTTCGACCTGCTGGTCGCACTCGCGCGCAAGCCCTGGCAGGTCTTCACGCGCGAGGTGCTGCTGGAGCAGGTGTGGGGGTACCGCCACGCCGCGGACACCCGGCTGGTCAACGTGCACGTGCAGCGGCTGCGTTCCAAGATCGAGCGCGACCCGGAGCGCCCCGAGATCGTGGTGACCGTCCGGGGTGTCGGCTACAAGGCCGGATTCAGCTGACGTGTCGCTGACCCCCGGGCGCTCCTGGCGGAACGCCCGGCTGCTGCCCGAAGGGGCCACCGGCAGCCGGGCGCAGCCCGCCATGCGCATCGTCGGGCGGCTGGCCCGGGGGCCGCTGCTGCCGGTGACCCGGTTGTGGCGGCGCAACATCCAGCTGCGGGTCGTCGCCTCGACGCTGCTGCTCTCGCTGGCCGTCGTGCTGGTGCTGGGGGTCGTCGTCATCGGGCAGGTCCGCAACGGGCTGCTGGACGCCAAGCGGCAGACGGCCCAGAGCCAGGCCGAGGGCGGGTTCGCCGTCGCCGCGGACGCGGCGGGCGCCGGTGAGGACGTGCTCGACGGCCGGGTGGTCGACCCGGGCGTCTGGCTGACCGGCATGGTGCAGCAGCTCGCCAGCGGCGGGCAGGGCGTCTACTCCGTGGTGGCGCTCCCCAGCGAGCGGACGGCCGCCACCGTCGGGGAGGGGACCCCGGGGGCGCCGCGCGGGCCGCGGGCCTCCCGGGACGTCCGGCCGGAGGAGAGCATCTCGGCGGAGCTGCGGGCCGCCGTGGACGCGGAACTGGTCCCGCAGCGGCAGTACGGCACCGTGGTCCGGCCCGACGGCACCTCCGAGGCGGCGCTGGTCGTCGGGAAGCGGCTCAACGACAACCACGGCAACCAGTACCAGCTCTACTACCTCTTCCCGTTCACGCAGGAGGAGAAGTCGCTGGCGCTGGTCAAGGGCACCATCGCCACCGCCGGGGTGTTCCTCGTCGCGCTGCTGGGCGCGATCGCCTGGCTGGTGGTGCGGCAGGTCGTCACGCCGGTGCGGATGGCGGCGCGGATCGCCGAGCGGCTGGCGGCCGGGCGGTTGCAGGAGCGGATGAAGGTCAGCGGAGAGGACGACATCGCCCGGCTGGGCGAGTCGTTCAACAAGATGGCCCGCAACCTGCAGACCAAGATCCATCAGCTGGAGGAGCTGTCGCGGATGCAGCGGCGGTTCGTCTCCGACGTCTCCCACGAGCTGCGCACGCCGCTGACCACCGTCCGGATGGCGGCCGACATCATCCACCAGTCCAAGGACGAGTTCGACGCCGTGACCGGGCGCTCGGCCGAACTGCTCATCGACCAGCTGGACCGCTTCGAGTCGCTGCTGGCCGACCTGCTGGAGATCAGCCGGTTCGACGCCGGCGCCGCGCTGCTGGAGGCGGACTCCACCGATCTGCGCGCCGTGGTCCGCCGGGTCGTCGAGGGCGCCGAGCCGCTGGCCGACCGCAAGGGGAGCAGGCTGGTGGTGCTCGGCGAGGAGAGTCCGGTGGTCGCCGAGGTCGACGCCCGCCGGATCGAGCGGGTGCTGCGCAACCTCGTGGACAACGCCGTCGAACACGGCGAGGGCAGGGACGTGGTGGTCCGTCTCGCGACCTCGCCCCGCGAGGGCGACGCGGTGGCGGTGGCGGTGCGCGACTACGGCATCGGCCTCCACCCCGGCGAGGCCGAGCGGGTCTTCAACCGCTTCTGGCGGGCCGACCCCGCCCGTGCCCGTACCACCGGGGGCACCGGTCTGGGGCTGTCCATCGCCGCCGAGGACGCCCATCTCCACGGCGGTCGACTCGACGCCTGGGGCGAGCCGGGCGGCGGCGCGCACTTCCGGCTGACGCTGCCCGGGACGGTCGGGGCGCCGTTGCGCGGCTCCCCGATCGAACTGGTCCCCGCGGACTCCGCGGCCGCCCGGGACGCGGCGGCCGCAGCCGGGGCGCCGCGCGGTGACGAACCCGCCGCGGTCCTCGCGTCCGCACCGGCACAGGAAGGCGGTGTCCGGCGTGGCTGAGACCGGGAACCGCGGCGCGCCGCGCCGTACGGGGCACCCCCGTGCGGCGGCAGCGCCGCACGGCAGGCGCTCCATACCGGGGCGCCGCGGGACCGTCCGCCGGGCGGGCCGCGGCGTGGTGCTGCTGGCCGTCGGCGCGCTGCTCGTCCCGGGGTGCGCCTCGATGCCCGGCGGTGGCGACGTGCAGCGGGTGGACCAGGCGGTGCGGTCCGACGGCGACTCCCAGGTCCGGGTGTTCGGCGTCAGTCCGCAGCAGGGCGCGCAGCCCGAACAGATCGTGCGGGGATTCCTGGAGGCCGTCACCAGCGACGAGGCCGACTTCGCGACCGCTCGGGAGTACCTGACGCAGGAGGCCGACGCCGCCTGGCGGCCGTCGGCCGGGACCTCGGTCCTCTCCGACGGCCCCGGGCTCCCCGCGGAGCCCGGCGAGTCGTCCCCGGACGGCAGCACCGTCCGGTTCGAGGTCAGCGGCGAGCGGCTCGCCGTCGTCGACGAGCAGCACGTCTACCGGCCCGACGACGGCACCCACCGGGCGGTGTTCGAACTGCGCCGGGTCGACGAGGAGTGGCGCATCGACGACCTTCCCGACGGCCTGATCCTGGGGGAGCAGGACTTCCTCCGGATCTACCGCTCGGTGAGCACCTACTTCTTCGCGGCGCACTCCACCGCCGCCGTCTCGACCCCGCAGGCCAACAGCACCCTGGTCGCCGACCCGATCTATCTCCGGCACCGGGTCGACCTGGTCGGGGAGGCGGTCAAGGCGCTCCTGTCCGGGCCGAGCGAGTGGCTGGAGCCGGTGGTTCGCAGTCAGTTCCCGGACGAGGTCGCCCTGGTCCCCGGCTCCCGGCCGGCCGTCGACGAGGAGGGCGTGCTGACCGTGCGGCTGACCGGGCTCCCGGCCGCGGTGCAGCCCGCCGCGTGCTCCCGGATGGCGGCCCAGCTCTACCACACCGTGCGCGACCTGGGGACCTCCGAGGTCACCGAGGTCCGCGTCTCCGGCGGCAGCGGCACCGTCTGCGGGCTCACCGCGGGCGAGGCCCGCGACACCGCCCCGGGGCTGCTCATCGGCGAGCAGGACCGCCAGTACTTCATCGACGACGACAGCCGGGTCGCCGTGGTGGAGGACGAAAGGGACCCGCGGGCGGTGGCCGGTCCGCTCGGCAGGGGCGAGGTCGCGCTGCGCTCGGTCGCCGTGGCCCGGGACGGCCGGCGCGCGGCCGCTGTCTCCGCCGACGGCTCCTCGCTCTACATCGACGCGCTGTCGGGCACCGACCCGCTCGGGCCGCCGGTCCACACCGCACCCGGTGGCGGCCCGGAGGACGGCATCTCCTCACCCAGCTGGGACGGGCTCGGCGACCTGTGGTTCGTGGACCGCGACGCCGGCGGGACGCGGGTGATGCGGATGACCGGCGGGACCGGCAGCGCCGCCGAGATCGAGGTGGCGGGGCTCGGCGGGGGAGACACCGTGGAGGCGCTGCGTGTCGCCTCCGACGGGGTGCGGATCGCCCTGCTGGTGCGCGACGAGGAGGAGCGCACCACCCTGCGACTCGGCCGGATCGAGCGCTGGGTCGACGAGGAACAACTGCAGATGCGCGTCGAGGGGCTGCGCCCGGTCGCGCCGCACCTGGAGAACGTGGTCGCGGTCGCGTGGGCGGGCGGCAGCCGGCTGGTCGTCGTCGGCCGGCCGCCGGGCGGCGCCGAGCAGATGAGCTACGTCAACACCGACGGGTCGACCGTCAACGCGACGAGCGTCGCCGGGCCGAGCGAGATCACGGGCGTGGCCGCCTCCGAGCAGGAGGAGCAGCCGCTGCTGGCCCGCTCCGGTGACGGGATCGCGCGGCAGCACCAGGACGGGACCTGGCGCATCGTCAGCCCCGAGGGTGCCAGCCCGGCGTACCCGGGCTGATCCGCCCCGCCCGCCGTCCGCCCGCCTCCCCGTCCGGGCCGCCCCGACCCGTTCCGGCGGCCCGGCGCCCGGCGCCGTCCACAGGGGTTGCGGACTCCGTGCCGCCGGACGACGGTGGAGTCATGCGAGGCAGCTGGCAGGAGTTGGCGGCGCTGGTGGCCCCGGCGGTCTGCGCGGGCTGCGAGGGCGAGGGCGGGCCGCTCTGCGGGCGGTGTGCCGACGCGTTGGTGTCGCTGCGCCCGGCTCACGTCCGTCCGGCGCCGGCCGGCGTCCCCCTCGCGCTGTGGAGCGGCGGTGGATACGGCGGCGTGTTGCGCGGCGCGCTCCTGGCCCACAAGGAGCGGGGCGCCTTGCCGCTGAGCCGCCCGCTGGGCGCCGTGCTGGCAGCCGCGGTCGACGCCGCACTCGCCCAGTGCGGGCCCGCCGTCCGGGACGGTCCCGTGCTGCTGGTCCCCGCTCCCTCGGCACGGTCGGCGCTGGCGCGTCGCGGCCACGACCCGCTGCGCCGGGTGTGCTGTGCTGCAGCGCGCCGACTGCGCTCCCGGGGGCGGCGGGTGGGCGTGGCTCCGCTGCTGCGGCACCGCCGGGCCGTCGCCGACCAGGTCGGCCTGGACGCCGGGGGCCGGCGCGCCAACCTCGACCACGCCCTGGCCGCGGCTCCGCCGGGGCGGCGCCCGGGGCGGGTGGTGGTGGTCGACGACGTGCTCACCACCGGCGCGACGCTGGCGGAGTCCTGCCGCGCGCTGGGCGCCGCGGGGGCGGCGCCCGTCGCGGCGGCCGTCATCGCGGCGCCGTGGCGTTACCCGATCGGGGGTACGCGCCGGTAAGGGTGCCGGAGGTCCACCGTTGGGGGTACTTTCGAGAGAAGGGATCGCTTCGCCGGTCCCGCCGAAACTCCACACCCGGTCCTGTCACCGTGACGAGTGGCAGCATCATCGCCCCGCCACCAGGGGAATGCTCTCCCCGAGGCTGGGGAGAAGGAGGTGACAGCCGCAACTCGACGTCGCCGGAGGGCAACGGCCTCACGGATCGGCCCGTCCGGCAAGAGTGCACCCAAGGGCGCGCCACCGCCTCGTCAGTGGGGCCGCCCGGAACGGAGTTCTGCGTGGACATCGTCGTCAAGGGCCGCAAGACCGAGGTGCCGGACCGATTCCGGCGGCACGTGGCCGACAAGCTGAAGCTTGACAAGATCCAGAGGATCGACTCCAAGGTGATCCGTCTCGACGTGGAGGTGTCCAAGGAGCCCAACCCGCGGCAGGCGGGGCGGTCGGACCGGGTCGAGATCACCCTCCGCCACCGCGGCCCGGTGATCCGGGCCGAAGCGGCCGCGGCCGACCCCTACGGCGCGCTCGACCTCGCGGTGGAGAAGCTCGAGACGCGGCTGCGTCGGAGCCACGACAAGCGGACCTCCCGGCGCGGCAAGCGCCGCATCCCGGCCAGCGAGGTCGGGGCGGTCGTCGCGGGTGCCGCCGTCATCAACGGCAACGGTGAGCTCGGTGAGAGCCCCACCGCCGACGTCGACGAGGAGCGCCCCGAGCAGCACCGCGCGGGTCCGCTGGAGGTCGACGGCGACGGACCGCTGGTCGTCCGCGAGAAGGTGCACGGCGCGGCGCCCATGTCCCTCGACCAGGCGCTCTACGAGATGGAACTCGTGGGCCACGACTTCTACCTGTTCGTGGAGGCCGACACCAAGCAGCCCAGCGTGGTGTACCGGCGGCACGCCTACGACTACGGCGTGATCCGGCTGGAGACCGACCCGCTCGCGGTCAACGAGCCGCAGGAGGCGGGGGACGCGCTGGCGGGGTGACACCCCCCAGCGCCCGACGGTGACCGCGCGCCGGTCGCCGCGCCCCCCCGCGAGCCCCCGGTGGTGCCGAACACCGCCACCCCTGCGGGTGAAGCCCGCTCCTCCGGCGCCCTTGGCCGAATCCGTCGATCCGGCCGGGGGCGCCGTCGTGGAATCATGAGGGGTGTCCGGCCGGTCACGGTGAGCCGGTGAGGGAAGGTGCGCAGGGGGAGTGCAGATGGTCGAGGGCTTCGGACCGACGATGGGGCCGGGCGCGCACGGCGGCCCCGGGCCGGACGGTCGGTCCCCGGCCTCCGGGCAGCAGCCCCGCGACCCGATCCGGGTACTCGTCGTGGATGACCACGAGCTGTTCCGGCGGGGGCTGGAGATCGTCCTCGCGCAGGAGGAGGACATCGAGGTCGTCGGCGAGGCCGGCGACGGCGCCGAGGCGGTGGAGAAGGCCGCCGACCTGCTGCCCGACATCGTCCTCATGGATGTGCGGATGCCGCGGCGCGGCGGGATCGAGGCGTGCACCACCATCAAGGAGGTCGCCCCGAGCGCGCGGATCATCATGCTGACGATCAGCGACGAGGAGGCCGACCTCTACGACGCCATCAAGGCGGGCGCGACCGGCTACCTGCTGAAGGAGATCTCCACGGACGAGGTGACGGCGGCGATCCGTGCGGTCGCGGACGGTCAGTCGCAGATCAGTCCGTCGATGGCCGCGAAGCTGCTCACCGAGTTCAAGTCGATGATCCAACGCAACGGTGAGGACCAGCGGTTGGTGCCCGCGCCGCGGCTGACCGGCCGTGAGCTCGAGGTGCTGCGACTCGTCGCCACCGGGCGGAACAACCGGGACATCGCCCGGGTGCTCTTCATCAGCGAGAACACCGTGAAGAACCACGTCCGCAACATCCTGGAGAAGCTCCAGCTCCACTCCCGCATGGAGGCGGTCGTCTACGCGATGCGCGAGAAGATCCTCGACCTGGAGAACGGCTGACCGCAGCCCCGGCGCCGGCCGGGCCCCGCGGCGGACTCAGCCCGCGGCGACCTCAGCCACCGGCGACCGCCGCGACGAGCGCGGGCCGCGCCGCCTGCGGCGTGACCCGCTCCACGCGGACCTCGCCGCAGCCGACCCAGCCCGCCGCCTCCCGCAGCGCGTCGGCGACCTGCGCGGCGGCGCGCTCGGTCCGACCTCCGGCGTCCTCCATCGTCACGTGCCGGGCGACGAGCACCCCGCCCTCCCGGGCGGGGTCGACCCGGGCGACGAGCCGGCCGCCCGCCAGCACCGGCATCGCGAAGTAGCCGAACCGCCGCGCGGGAGCGGGCACGTACGCCTCCAGCCGGTGGGTCATGCCGAAGAGTCGCTCGGTCCGGGCGCGGTCCCACACCAGCGAGTCGAAGGGCGACAGCAGAGTGGTGCGGTGCCGCCCCCGCGCCGCGGACGCCAGCGCGGCCGGGTCCGCCCAGGCGCGGTTGCGGGCACCGCGGTCGGGCCAGCCGGCGACCGTCACCCGGACCAGCCCCGAGTCGGGGACCGCGGCGGCGACCTCGCGGGCCCGCAGCCGGTGGTGGTCGGCGAGGTCGGCCTCGGTGGCGACGCCGAGCGCCGCACCCGCCTGGCCGACCAGTCGCCGCACGCAGGCCGCGTCGTCGAGGTCGTCGTGGCGGAGCGCCGCGGGGACGGCGCGCTCCGCGAGGTCGTAGACGCGCTTCCACCCCTGGCGGCGGGCGCACACGACCTCGCCGGTGTCCAGCATCCACTCCACCGCGATCTTCGTCTGCGACCAGTCCCACCAGGGGCCGCCGCGCTTGGCGCCGCCGAGCTCGGAGGCGGTCAGCGGGCCCTCGGCGGCCAGCCGCTCGCGGACCGCGGCCACGCTGCGCTCACGGTCCTCCAGGTGGTGCCAGCGGTGGCCCCGGGCCCGGAAGGCGCGCCGGCGGAACGCGAACAGCGGCCACTGATCGATCGGCAGCACGCACGCGGCGTGCGACCAGTACTCGAAGGCGGTCCCACCCGACCAGTAGGCGGTCTCCACCGCCTCCCGGCCGACGGGGCCGAGCCGGGCGTAGGGGACCAGCTCGTGCGAGCGCGCCAGCACCGAGATGGTGTCGAGCTGGACCGCGCCCAGCCGTCGCAGCACACCCCGCACGCCCGCCCGTCTGTCCGGGGCACCGAGCAGGCCCTGCGCACGCAGCGCGATCCGCCGTGCCTCGTCCGTGGTCAGCTGCAGGGGTGCGGTGGTCATAGGGTGGATCGTAGGGCGCAGCACTGACACCCCGCTGTGCCCTCGCATACGATGGCCGGTGCGGCGCGGGGCCCCGCGCTGTCGGGAAGCCGCGCCCAAGCATCCGACCGGCAAGGAGACAAGCCCTCGTGTCCGTCTTCAACAAGCTCATGCGAGCAGGCGAAGGAAAGATCCTCCGCAAGCTGCACCGCATCGCCAATCAGGTCAACTCCATTGAAGAGGACTTCCTGAACCTGACGGATGCGGAACTGCGGGCTCTCACGGACGAGTACCGGGAACGTCTCGCCGGGGGAGAGACGCTCGACGACCTGATGCCCGAGGCCTTCGCCACCGTCCGCGAGGCGGCCAAGCGGGTCCTGGGCCAGCGCCACTACGACGTGCAGATCATGGGCGGCGCGGCCATGCACCTCGGCCATGTCGCCGAGATGAAGACCGGTGAGGGCAAGACCCTGGTCTCGACCCTGCCGGCCTACCTCAACGCCCTCGCCGGCAAGGGTGTCCACCAGATCACGGTCAACGACTACCTCGCGCAGCGCGACTCCGAGTGGATGGGCCGGGTGCACAAGTTCCTCGGGCTGTCCGTGGGGTGCATCACCGGCGGCATGCCGCCGGCCAAGCGCCGCGAGCAGTACGCCTGCGACATCACGCACGGCACCAACAACGAGTTCGGCTTCGACTACCTGCGCGACAACATGGCGTGGTCGAAGGACGAACTGGTGCAGCGCGGCCACTTCTTCGCCGTGGTCGACGAGGCGGACTCGATCCTCATCGACGAGGCCAGGACCCCGCTGATCATCTCCGGCCCCGCGGACCAGGCGACGAAGTGGTACGCCGACTTCGCGAAGCTGGTCAAGCGACTGGACAAGGGCGAGCCCGCGGTCCCCTCCCGCCAGGTCGCCGAGACCGGCGACTACGACGTGGACGAGAAGAAGCGCACCGTCGCCATCCACGACGCCGGTGTGGCGAAGGTCGAGGACTGGCTCGGCATCGACAACCTCTACGAGTCGGTCAACACGCCCCTCGTCGGCTACCTCAACAACGCCATCAAGGCGAAGGAGCTGTACAAGGCCGACAAGGACTACGTCGTCGTCGACGGCGAGGTCGTGATCGTCGACGAGCACACCGGCCGCATCCTCGCCGGCCGCCGCTACAACGAGGGCATGCACCAGGCGATCGAGGCGAAGGAGGGCGTGAAGATCAAGGACGAGAACCAGACCCTCGCCAAGATCACCCTCCAGAACTACTTCCGCCTCTACGACACCCTCGCCGGCATGACCGGTACGGCGATGACCGAGGCCGCGGAGCTGCACCAGATCTACAAGCTCGGCGTGGTGCCGATCCCGACCCACCGGGGCCAGGCCCGTGTCGACCAGGCGGACCTGATCTACCGGACCGAGGTCGCCAAGTTCGCGGCGGTCGTCGAGGACGTCGTGGAGAAGCACGCCACCGGGCAGCCGGTGCTCGTCGGTACCACCTCCGTGGAGAAGTCCGAGTACCTCTCGCAGCAGCTCAACAAGCGCGGGGTGCGGCACGAGGTGCTCAACGCGAAGAACCACGAGCGGGAGGCGTCGATCGTCTCCAAGGCGGGGCGTCGCGGAGCCGTGACGGTGGCCACCAACATGGCCGGTCGTGGCACCGACATCAAGCTCGGCGGCAACCCCGACGACATCGCCGAGTCGGAGCTGCGCGCCAAGGGGCTGGACCCCGTCGAGCACCTGGAGGAGTGGGCGGCCGCGCTGCCCGAGGCGCTGGAGCGCGCCGAGCGCTCCGTGGCCACGGAGAACGACGAGGTCAAGGAGCTCGGCGGTCTCTACGTGCTGGGCACCGAGCGCCACGAGTCGCGCCGGATCGACAACCAGCTGCGCGGCCGCTCCGGCCGGCAGGGCGACCCCGGCGAGTCCCGCTTCTACCTCTCGCTCGGCGACGACCTGATGCGGCTGTTCAAGGCGGCCATGGTCGAACGCGTGATGTCGATGGCCAACGTGCCGGACGACGTCCCCATCGAGAACAAGATGGTGACCCGCGCGATCGCCTCGGCGCAGGGCCAGGTCGAGCAGCAGAACTTCGAGATCCGCAAGAACGTCCTCAAGTACGACGAGGTCCTCAACCGCCAGCGCGAGGTGATCTACACCGAGCGCCGCCGGGTCCTGGAGGGCGAGGACCTGCACGAGCAGATCCGGTTCTTCATGGACGACACCATCGACGCCTACGTGCAGGCCGAGACGGTCGAGGGGTTCGCGGAGGAGTGGGACCTCGACCGGCTGTGGGGTGCGTTCAAGCAGCTGTACCCCATCGCGGTCACGGTGGAGGAGCTGGACGACGCCGTCGGCGACCGGGAGGGGCTGACGGCGGAGTTCATCGCCGAGTCGGTCAAGAAGGACGTCTGGGACCAGTACGACGCCCGGGAGAAGGAGCTGGGTTCGGAGGTCATGCGCGAGCTGGAGCGCCGCGTCGTCCTCTCCGTGCTCGACCGCAAGTGGCGTGAGCACCTCTACGAGATGGACTACCTCCAGGAGGGCATCGGGCTGCGCGCCATGGCGCAGCGCGACCCCGTGGTGGAGTTCCAGCGCGAGGGCTTCGACATGTTCACCGCCATGATGGAGGCGATCAAGGAGGAGTCGGTCGGCTACCTGTTCAACCTGGAGGTCCAGGTCGAGCGGAAGGTCGAGGAGGTCCCGGTCTCCGAGGGCGAGAAGGCCCCCCGCGCGGTGGAGACCCCCGCGATCAAGGCCAAGGGGCTGGAGGCGCCGCAGCGCACCGACCGGCTGCACTTCTCCGCTCCGTCGGTCGACGGCGAGGGCGGTGTGGTCGAGGGCGACTTCGACGCGGCGGGCGGCAGCACCACCGAGGGCACCGGCCGGGCGGAGCGCCGCAAGGCGCAGAAGGGCGGCCGTCGCCGCAAGAAGTGACACAGCCCCGCCCTCCGGCGGGTGAGCCCGCGCTCGCGGCCGACGCGCCGGGAGCACGGCCGGAGCGACGGGGGGGGGGGGGGGGGGGGGGGGGGCGGCCGGGGGCGGCAGGGGGGTGCTCCGGTGACACGGCGGTGGGCGCGGCGGTGGTGCCGGGGTGCTGGGCCACCTGGTTCCGGAGCGCGTCCAGGT
>NZ_JAAVJC010000078.1 GCF_012033785.1 Streptomyces bohaiensis | reverse complement strand
GCCACGGCCTCGGCCCCGCCGCTCGCGCGTCGCCCCCGCCCGCCGGGGCGTCGCCCCGGGCGGCCGGTCAGGCGCGGGCGAAGCTGAGCGTCTCGCCCAGCGCGCCGGCCCGCCAGAGGTCCTGGCAGGCGTCGGCCACCTCCGGCAGCCCCTCCACCACGCTGCCCCACACGATGCCCGGGACCCAGCCGGCGTCACCGTTGATCAGCAGGTTGTTCCGCTCGTAGAAGAGCGCGAGGTCCACGACGGTGGAGCGCTCGTGGTGCGGAGCCGAGTCGTCGTAGCCGTAGGACTTCGTCGCCAGCTGCGTCTGGGTGAAGGTGAAGTAGCAGAGGTCGCCGGGGATCGGCGTGATCGTCGGGTTCTCCAGCGGGGGCTCCTCGGCCGCGAAGGGCGCGAGGAGGGTGTAGATCTCGTTGCGCGCGTACTTGGCGTGGTAGACGTCGCCGCCCAGCGGCAGGGCGTCCCACACGGCTCCACAGGTGATCGGTGCACGGTCGTCGAGCAGCTTTGCCGTGCAGCTGACGCCGCGCTTCGCCAGCGAGACGGTGATGAAACGTTCGGGAGCGGTCGCTTCGGCCATGCACACCTCCGGTGATTCGGTCCGGTTCGTCCGCCCGCCATGGTGTCGCATCCGCCGGTCAGGTTGCGACTGCGCCTCGCCGTGCACCCGGTCGGGTATACCAGCGCATGACTTCCCGGGCACCGGGTAGCCGCGCGCCTATGGTTCGACCATCACGAAAAACTACTTCTGTCAACGGGGGGATCAGCCGCAGAGCCTTGTTGCTCGGCGGCGCCGTCGCCCTCGGGTCGCTGGGACTGGCCGGGTGTTCCCGGGTGGACACCTCGGCGGCCGAGGACGGCGGCGATCTGCTGGACCGGTTGCGCTCGCAGGGCGTGGTCCGGCTGGGCATCGCCAGCGAGGTCCCCTACTCGTACATCGACAAGGACAGCGGGAAGCTGACGGGGCAGGCCCCGGCCATCGCCGAGGAGATCTTCGGCCGGCTCGGTGTCGACAGCTTCCAGCCCGTCCTGACCGAGTTCGGCAGCCTCATCCCCGGCCTCCGCGTCGGACAGTTCGACGTCGTCGCCGCCGGTATGTGGATCACCCCGGAACGCTGCGCCCAGGTGATCTTCTCCGACCCCGACTACGTCGCCAAGGACGCCTTCATCGTCGCCGAGGGCAACCCGCTGGGACTGGAGAGCTACACCGACATCGCCGAGACCGGCGCCACGGTCGCCACCGGTCCCGGCTGGTTCCAGCGCGACTACGCCATCGGGAACGGGGTCGCCCCGGGGAGGATCGGCACCCTGCCAGACCAGCTGGCAGGGGTGACCGCGGTGCGGCAGGGACGCATCGACGCCTTCTTCGGAACCGCTCCCACCATGGTCTCCGCAGCGCGGAACACCGCCGGGGTGGAGGCGACCGAGCCGTTCACCCCCGTCGTCGACGGCGAGGAGCAGATCGGCGCGGGCGGCTTCGCCTTCTCCCCGACCGAGACCCGGCTGCGCGACGCCTTCAACGCCGAACTCCACGAGATGAAGGAGAGCGGCCAGCTGCTGGAGATCGTCTCCCCCTTCGGCTTCACCGAAGAGGACATGACCGATCTCACGGCCGAGGAGCTCTGTAACGCATGACCTGGGGCCTCGTCAGCAACTGGATCCTGCCCGGTCTGTGGATCACCGTGCAGGTCGCCCTCTTCAGCGCGCTCATCGCGCTGGTCGTCTCGTTCGTCATCGGGACGCTGCGCACCTCCGAGCTGTGGATCGTGCGCTTCCTCTCGGGTGCCTACTTCGAGATCTTCCGCGGCGCCTCCGCGCTCGTCGTGATCTTCTGGTTCGCGTTCGCCTTCCCGCTGCTGTTCGGCTGGCAACTGGTCCCGCTGTGGGCGGGTGCGCTGGCGCTCGGCCTGACGTACGGCGCCTACGGCTCGGAGATCGTGCGCGGCTCGCTCGCGGCGGTGCCCGAGGCGCAGCGGGAGGCGGGCATCGCGCTCAGCTTCACGCGGCTGCAGCGGCTGCGCCGGATCGAGATCCCGCAGGCCTGGCCGGAGATGGTCCCGCCCTTCAACAACCTCGCGATCGAGCTGCTCAAGGGCACCGCCCTGGTGTCGGTCATCGCCGTGGCGGACCTCGCCTTCGCGGGCAACGTGATCCGGCTCTCGACCAATGAGAGCGCACCGGTCTACACCCTGCTGCTGGTCATCTACTTCGTGCTGGCCTTCGGCGTCACCCGCGGGATGCGTGCCGTGGAGCGCCACGCCAAGCGCGGCGTCGGCAGACTGCCGGAGCGCAAGCCGCTCTTCTCGCGCACCGCGGCGGCCACGGCCAACGGTTCGACCACCGACGGGGGTGCCCGATGAGCCGGAGTTGGAACTGGGACGCGGTATGGGACTTCATGCCGTACTTCTGGGACGGCCTGCTGCTGACCCTCCAGGCGCTGCTCTTCGGCACGCTGCTGGCCTTCTCGCTCGGCCTGGTCTGGGCGATCGCGCTGCGCGGCCCGCGCTGGGTGGCGTGGCCGGTCATCGGCGTCACCGAGTTCGTGCGGAACACGCCGCTGCTGATCCAGCTGTTCTTCCTCTTCTTCGTGATCCCCGACCTGCCGGGCGGCCCGACGCTGTCGCCGCTGGTCGCGGGCTCCATCGGTCTGGGGCTGCACTACTCCACCTACACGATGGAGGTCTACCGGGCGGGCATCGAGGGCGTGCCCGCGGGCCAGTGGGAGGCGGCGCGCGCGTTGTCGCTGCCCATGGGCCACACCTGGCGTGCGGTGATCCTGCCGCAGGCGTTCCGGCGCACCGTGCCGGCGCTGGGCAACTACGTCATCGCGATGCTGAAGGAGACGCCGCTGATCTCCACCATCGGCCTCACCGAGCTGCTGCTGACCGCCCGCGAGTACGGCGTGCAGTCGTTCAACTTCATGGAGCCGATCACGGTGGTCGGCGTGGCGTTCATCGTCATCGCCTACCCGGCGTCCCTGCTGATCCGAGTCCTGGAGCGACGCCTTGCCACCTACTGAGCCCACCCCGAGGAAGAACGAAGCAGACCCGGAGGCACCGGTGAACACCCCCAACGACACCCCCGCAGGAGCGGCCGGCGAGGCCGGGAGCACGGGCGGCCGGAGCCCCGGCGAGGACCTGATCACCTTCACCGACGTCACCAAGCGGTTCGGTGACAACGTCGTCCTGGACGACCTCTGCTTCGGTGTCGAGGCCAACAAGCACGTCACGCTGATCGGCCCGTCCGGCTCCGGCAAGACGACGATCCTGCGGCTGCTGATGACGCTCGCCAAGCCCGACGAGGGCACCATCGAGGTGGACGGCGAGTACCTCACCCACGAGAGGAAGAACGGGAAGCTGGTGCCGGCCGGCGAGGCGCACAACCGCGCCGTCCGGAAGAAGATCGGCATGGTGTTCCAGCAGTTCAACCTGTTCCCCAACATGCGGGTGCTGCGGAACGTGACCGAGGCACCGGTGCACGTCCTGGGCATGGAGAAGGACGAGGCGGAGGAGCGCGCGCGGGGCCTGATCGAACTGGTCGGGCTGACCGAGCACCTCGACAAGTACCCCACGCAGCTCTCGGGCGGCCAGCAGCAGCGCGTCGCCATCGCCCGCGCGCTGGCGATGCGGCCGAAGGTGCTGCTGCTGGACGAGGTGACCTCCGCGCTGGACCCGGAGCTGGTCGCCGGGGTGCTGGACGTCCTGCGGGACATCGCGCGCTCCACCGACATCACCATGGTCTGCGTGACCCATGAGATGAGCTTCGCGCGCGACATCTCGCAGAAGGTGCTCATGTTCGATCAGGGGAAGATCGTGGAGTCCGGCTCACCGGACAAGATCTTTAACGACCCCGACCACGAGCGGACGCGGGAGTTCCTCAGCTCCGTCCACTGAGCCGGGCCCACGCGCCCCGGCCGGTCCGCGACCCGTCCCCGTTCCTCGGGGGCGGGTCCCGGACCGTTTCGGCCAGAGTGACAACCGGCCCTGTCCGGAGAGAGGTTGACGGCTACCCTGGGGGGCCTTGTCGGCTTCCCGTGTTCGCAGGGGCGGCTGCGGTAACCCGCGGGAGGGCGCTGTGGCACTGGGATCCGGGGCGATCGCCCCGCTCCACTCCGTTCGGTACGCGCTGCGGGCCCTGGAGGCGGTGGCCCGGCGCCCGGACGGCGTCGGCGAGGAGGAACTGGCCACCGAGCTCCAGCTCCCCCCGCGCCAGGCGGCGGGGCTGCTGCGCATGCTGGCCCGGGAGAGCTACCTCCGGGAGCTCGACGACGGCGGATGGTGCGCCGGTGACGCGCTGGCACGACTGGGCGGTGAGGAGAGCCGCCACCAGGTGCGGGAGGAGAAGCTGCGGCAGGCGCTGGAGAGCCTCGGCCGCAGCGTGGGCGCGGCGGTCTACGTCGGCCGGTACGTCGACGGCGAGCTCGCGGTGCCCCACGCCTGTGCCGCGCCCGACCGGCCCGCCGTGCACCAGTGGGTCGACCTGCGCGCGGCGGCGCACGCGACCGCGCTCGGGAAGTGCCTCCTGGCGCAGCTGGACCACGAGGGCCGCGAGGACCACTTCGCCCGGCACCCCGCCGCACGGTTGACCTCGCGCACGATCACCGATCGGCGGGTGCTGCTCGCCATGCTGGAGCGCCAGCCGGCGACGATGCCGGTGCTGGACCTCCAGGAGTACGCGGTGGGCACGCTCTGCGCGGCGGTGCCGCTGACGGCGGGCGCGACCGTCGGCTGCCTGGCGCTCTCCCTGCCGGTGGGGCAGGCCCACCGGTTGCGTGAGGCGGCGGAGACGCTGAACGAGCAGGCGGCCCCGGCGCTGCTGTCGCTCTCGCTGTGACCGGGACCACCGCGGGGAGGTCCCCGTCGTGGTCATCACCACCCCGCGGGAACGGGTAGAGTTCTTGTTGTCCGGCCGAGAGGCCGAAAGAGGCGCCGCTAGCTCAGTTGGTTAGAGCAGCTGACTCTTAATCAGCGGGTCCGGGGTTCGAGTCCCTGGCGGCGCACCGTACGAAGAGGGGCTTCCCGGCTCAGGCCGGGAACCCCCTCTTCGTGGTGCCTGCGAGTGCCTGCGGGTGTCTGCGGAAGACCAGCGGCGCTGCCCGCGGCTGCGCCCGCAGGGACGGAAGCGGCACGGCGAGGGGGCCGGGACGCCCGGGCGCCGGCCGTGGGCCCGCGGCGTGCCGCAGCCGCGCACCCCGATGCCACCGCCCGAGCCGGGGCGCACCACGGGTGCACGCGGCAACGCGGCGCGGTCACGAGGGGGCGCACGGGGGCGCGAAGTGGGATGCGATGCACCCCGCGGCTGGGCGGGGCGGCGTCAGGAGGCGCCGGGGCGTGCGCCCGGCGAAGACCTTCAAGCGGCGGTGGTCACCTGGGCCCGCACCGCGGCGAGCCACTCGGCCCGGAGACGGCCGAGTTCCGCGAGGTCATCCGCCGACCATGCCCGACCACCCTGGGCGGTGACCAGGGCGCGAATCGCGGCGTTGGCTTCCTCCGCGGAAGCCCGACGCTCGTGGCGAGGATCGGTGAACATACGAACACAGTACGCCTCGGGTACGACACAGCGCCGCTCCGTTATGGCCGTCCTGCTCCCCGAATGCCCCCACGACGCACGGGAGTCGGACGTGTCCACGGCATACGTGCAGGTCACACGGGGTGCACCGGGGGCGCCCTACCCGATGGTGCCATCCGTCACACTTCCTGGGGGCGTCGATTTCGCAGAGTGACCGAGGTCACGACCAGGGCGCACCTGCCCGGCCTGGGGGCGCGCGCCGTCGCACACCGGCCGAAACCCGCCCCCGACGGGCCCGCGTGCCGCCTGCGCCTGCGCCCCCGTGCCCCCGCTCCGACTGCCCACCGCGCCGGGCCGGCGCCCCCCCCCCGGCGTTCGGGGCTCTCCCGGGGGCAGGGGCGTCGCGGGTCACCCGTCGAGGGCGTCACGTGCGTCCATCAGCGCGAAACCGAGCAGGTTCCGCCCCGGCCACGCCGAGGGCCTGCCGGCGTCGGGCGCGTCCGCGGTGAGCCCGACGCCGGCAGCCGGTCGAGCGGACTCGCCTCGACCAGGACGCGGCCGCCCGTGGCCCGCAGGTACGCGCCCAGCTCCGGGTGCTGCCGGAACTTGGCCACCGAGGCCTCCACCACGATCGCGTAGCGGTGGGCCGCCCACCGGGCCTCGTCGAACCCCGCGACCGTCCGTCCCAGCGCCTTGGCCTCGCCCGGGTGCCGCGCCGCCAGGATCCGCTCGGCCACCGTCTCGTCCCCGAAGAGCCGCGCCTTGGCGACCATCATCCGGTGCTCCGCGGTGGGGTGGGTGACGCCGTCCACGACGACGGGCGCCGGCCACCACTGGCTCAGGCACCCGGGGCCGACACCTCCGCCGGGCGGCGGGCGGTGGCCCCAGAAGAACAGGAACTTCCTGCGCCGCCCCTCCCGCTCGGCGCGCAGCAGCTCCTCGCGGCGGCGGGACGCCCCGTCCGCAAGCGGTTCGGACTTCCGGCCGGTGCGTGCGGCGACCGCCTCCGGGCGGGGGCCCCGGGGCGGACATCCGCCCCGGGTGCCTGCGGGCGGACGGCGGAGCGGGGCGCGGCGCGGGGCCGTACGGGTTCGGACACCTCGGCATTCTGGCGCCGGACGGCATCGGACCGCCACCGGGTTCCGGCACGGACAGCCCCTGGTCGGGGGGGTCAGGCCCGGTGCACCACCTGCAGCAGCGGGCGCCGGTCCGGGCGGGCGGCGGTCCGGCCGGCGAGCTCGGTGAGCGGCCCCGGGGCGTCCTGGGCGAGCAGCAGCGTCACCGCGGCCAGGCTGCCGCGGAACGCGGCCGTCACGTCCGACCCGACCCAGTCGGGGTAGGTGGTGAGCCACCCCTCCCCCAGCGGCGCCCCCGGGCGGGGTGCGCTCCGCCAGGTGACGGTCGCCTCGTCCCAGGGGAGGTCGTCCGGGACGGCGGCGTAAGCGCGCAGCGGGTGCTGGAGCAGGTCGGCGGCGCGGCTGTCGGGGTCCTTGGGGATCGCCCCGAAGACCCAGAGGACCGCGCGCTCGACACCGCGCTCGGGCAGGTCCGGCGGCATCGCGAACCGCAGCAGCGCGTGTGCGGTGCCGTCGGCCGTGTCCGCGCGGCGGAGCGAGAGCCGGTCCGGCCCGGGGGACGGCCGCCCCGCGAGGCGCCCGGCGCGGACGGTCGCGGTGGCCTCCGCGGCGATCAGCCGCACCCGGCGTCGGGCCGGCGGGCGGCCGCCGCCGAAGGCGACGGTGCGCGTGGCGCCGTGGGAGCCGCCGGTCTCGACGAGCAGCTCGACCCGGTCGGGGTCGGCGGTGAGCACGGTGACCCCGGCGTCCGCCTCCCGCACCCCGCGGTGGGGGATCGCGGTGGAGCGATCGAGCCGCAGCCGCACCACCGGGGCGGTGCGGGAGGGGTCGGCGACGGCCACGGTCAGCTCGTGCGGCGTCTCCCGGAGCAGTACCGCGCACGGCCCGTCCGCGGTGGCCGCGCCGGTGCCGTGGGCCGCGTCGTCGGCGGCCGGGGCGGTGCCGCCCCGGAAGAAGACCAGTCCGGTGAGGGTCGCTCCGTCGGGGAGGGCGCCGCGCGTGGTGCGGAAAGCGTGCAGCCGCGGGGTCAGCACCGGCGGTTGCACGCCGGGGTCCGCGGCCCGGGCGGCGGTCTCACCGGGCGAGGCGCCGGGCAGCAGCAGGTGGGCCAGGACCGCGCCGGCCGGGGAGGGGCCGTGGTCGTGCCAGAGCGTGGCGAAGCGGCGGGTGATCGGCGTCGCGGGGCCGCCCTCCCGGATCCGGGACCAGCTGCCGGTGCGGTCCTCGGTACGGGTCAGCAGCGCGCCGGCTGCCGCTCCCGCGCCGGGTCCCGCCCCGGCGGCGGGCAGGAAGACGTAGCCGCCGGTGCCGCCCAGATGCGCCCAGCGGGGCGAGGGATGGCGCACGGTGGTGCCGACGGCGCTCCGCACCCGGCGGCCGTCCACCCGCAGCGCTCCCCCGGTCGGCGCCGCGGGGTCGTGGAGCGAGCGGTGGTCCACCGTGGTCTCCACCGTGCGGCCGGGGGCGTGGAGATCGGAGGCCGCGCAGACCACCGCGTCGTCGAGGAAGAGCCAGGAGCGTCGCACCCGCAGCGGCGAGTCGGTGCCGCGCAGGTCGGCGGCGGCGAGCGCCAGCTCGCCGAGGCGGACCTCGCCCGACCACCGCGTCCCGGTGAGCGGCTCGTGGTCGTTGTCGCCGCCTGCTCCGACGGGCAGGGCGACGGTGTCGACGGTGGTGCCGGGCAGCCGTTTGGGGTCGGCGGTGGGCCAGAAGGCGTCGGTGTACTGGTGCGGGTCGTGGTCGAGGTACAGCAGCGCGGCGCCGTCGCCGGTGTGCCAGCCGTGGGCGTTCTCGCCGTTCATGTACTCGTAGCGGGCGACCCGGTCGGAGTTGAGCGACAGGACGTAGCTCCAGCGGGGGCGGCGGTGCACGTACCGCTCCATGTCGGGGAAGCCGAAGTGGCCGGTGGGCGGCGGTGGTTCCGGGTGCCGCTCGGCCAGCACGGCGGCGGCGGTGGCGATCTGGGCGGGCTCGCGGTCGTGGAGCGGTCGCCAGGTGTTGGCGGTGAGCCAGCCTCCGGCGCGGCCCCGCAGCCGCGCGGCGGTGGCGTGGATGTCCGGGTCCCCGGTCGTCGCGGTGAGGCCGTCGGCGAGGGTGACGAGGTCGAGCGCGAGGCGGAAGCCGTCGTCAGCGTCGGTCGCGGTGTGGCGCGCGATCGCCCGACCGCGCACCGCGTCGGTGGTCAGCCCTGCGTGCACGAGCGGGACGAGGGTGCGGTCCACGGCGTCGACCGCCCGGTGGCGCTCCTCGGGGGCGACCGCCCAGGGCGTGCCGGCGAGCACCCGGAGCAGCTCCGCGACGCCCTTGAGGAGGACCTGCCCGTAGGTGCCGGGGTAGGCGACGCTGGTGTGCATCAGGAACGAGCCGTCGCGGTGGAAGCCGTCGCCGACACGAACGGGGTCGAGGACCCCGCGCAGCGCGTGGGCCGCGGCGTCGAGCCGTTCCGAGGCGCCGCCCGACGCGCCGCGCAGGGCGACGATCCGGCACAGGTCGACGCGGTTGGCCCCGGTGGACGGCAGTTCGTCGCGGAGCATGCGCCGGGGGTCCGGCACGAAGTGGTCGACGGCGGCGAGGACGCCGTCCCTGGTCTCCTCGTCCACCGCCGCGCCGAGGAGTACGAGGAGGTCGACGGCGGCCCGGGGCGCCCCGATCTCCCAGTCCCACCAGTTGCCGTGCTGAGCCCGACCCGCGTGGTAGCCGGCGCGCCACCACACCCGCAGCCCGGCGGCGACGGCCCGGGGGACTGCCGGATCGGCGTGGAGGGAGCCGCCCTCGGCGGCGGCGAGCGCGACGGTCCGCAGCCGGCCGGCGGCGGTGGTCAGATGGGACGAGGGGGCCTCGGTGCCCGACATCGGCAGGTCGGGCCAGGGTGTCCGCGCCTCGTCGGAGGTGTCGAGGGCCGCGAGGTGGGCCCGTGCGGTGCGGTCGCGGGCGGCAACGGCACGGTCGTACGCCTCGCCCCACTCCCCCGCCGGTCGCCCCGGTGCGACGCCGTGCAGCAGCAGCGCTCGCCACCGCGCCACCACTAGGCGGTGCGCCGCGGCCTCGTCGGCGGCTCGGTGCGGGGCGGGGTGCCGACCGGCGGTGGGGGCCGTGGCGTGCGCGGGCCCGGGCAGCGCCAGGGCGGCGGCTCCGGCCAGCGCGGTGGTGAGCAGCGCGCGCCGGGCGGGGCCGCCCGGTGCCGTCGGCCGGGGGGACGGGGGTCGGTCCACGGTGCCTTTCGTACGGGGCGGGGTCCGCGGGCGCCCCTCCGCGTCGCGAGGCTGCCCGAACGGTGACCGTACCGGCGCGACGGCCCCCCGGCCACCACCCCCGCACGCTCCGTCGCGGAAATCCGCGCCGACACCGCCCCGACGGCCGCCGCTCGCGGCGCGCGGCGCGGTTTGACACGGCGTCGGGATGGCGAGACGCACCGCGAGGGGTACCGCGAACGGCTCGTCCGCCGTGACACCGTTCGGTGATCGACCGGAGCCGTCGGCTGTGCCGAGGAGGACCATGGACCGCACCGAGGAGACCGACCGCGCCGCCCTGCGGCTGCGGACCGAGCTGGTCGAGGGGCTGGACGCGGCGGGGGTGCTGCCCGACCCGGCCTGGCGCGCCGCCTTCGCCGCGGTGCCCCGGCACGTCTTCGTCCCGTACTTCTACGACGTCTCCGGTCTGCGGATCAGTGGGGAGCGGCGGCGGGAGGCGTGGCTGCGCGGGGTCCACAGCGACCAGGCGCTGGTGACGCGCCGCCAGGCCGGGGAGCCCGTGTCCTCCAGCTCGCAGCCGTCGCTGATGGCGTCGATGCTGCACGCGCTGGAGGTGGAGGACGGGTGCCGGGTGCTGGAGATCGGCACGGGCACCGGGTACAACGCCGCGCTGCTCGCCCACCGGTTGGGTGACGCCGCGGTGACCAGCGTGGACGTCGTCCCGGAGATCACCGCGATCGCGCGGGCCCGCCTCGCCGCGGCGGGTTACGGGCCGCGGGTGGTGACGGCCGACGGGGCGCTGGGATGGCCGGAGGGGGCGCCGTACGACCGGATCATCGCCACCTGCCGGGTGGACCGGGTGCCGCCGGCCTGGTTGCGGCAGTCCGGCCGTGCGGGGCTGATCGTCGCGCCGCTCGGACACGGGCTGGTCCGGGTGGAGCCCGAGGGGCCGGACCGGGCGTCGGGTCGGTTCCTGGGCGCCGCGTACTTCATGCCGATGCGGCGTCCGGGCCCGCAGCCACCCGCACCGTCGGCGGCCGACGCGTCGGGGTCGGCGGGTCGCCCCTCGCGGCTCCCGGCGGTGGCGGTCGGGGACGTCGACTTCCGCTTCGTGGTGAGCGTGCTGGAGCCGGACCTCGACTGGCGGGTCGACGCGGCCGTCGCGCCGCGTTCGGTCTCGGTGCGCGCGGCGGACGGCTCCTCGGCGCGCCGGTTCCCCGACGGGACGGTCACGGAGGCGGGACCCCGGCGGCTGTGGAGCGCACTGGAGGAGTACCACGCCGACTTCGAGGAGGCGGGCCGCCCGGGGCCGGAGCGGTACGGACTCACCATCGAGGGCGAGCAGCAGTGGCTGTGGCTCGACAGCCCCGACGGCCCCCGCAGGTCACTGCCCGGCGGCTGAGTCGGGCCGGACGGCGGCCCGCGGGGCGGGGCGCCCGGCCGCCCGCGCGCGGCGGACGGGCGCCGTGGCCCGTCCGCCGCCGTGCGTCAGGAGAGCAGTTCGGCGTCGAGCCCGATCTCGACCCCGGCCAGCGCCTTGCTGACGGGGCAGTTCTTCTTGGCGTTCTCGGCGGCGGCCTGGAAGTCGTCCGCGGCGAGGCCGGGGACCCGTGCCTGCACGTGCAGCACGATGCCGGTGATGCCCTCGCCCGGCTGGAAGGTGACGTCGGCGCGGGTCTCCACCGACGCGGGCGGGGTGCCGGCGCCGGCCAGGCCGTGCGAGAGCGCCATGGAGTAGCAGGAGGCGTGCGCGGCCGCGATCAGCTCCTCCGGGCTGGTGCGTCCGCCCGGCTCCTCGGCGCGGGAGGGCCAGTTGACGTCGAAGGTCCCGACGCCCGAGGAGTCCAGCGAGACGGTGCCGGAACCCTCCATGAGCGAACCCTGCCAGCGGGTGGTGGCGGTGCGCGTGGTTGCCATCGTGTGTCAGTCCTCCCGGGACGTAAGGGACTTGCCGTGCGCCACGCTATCCCGCGCCGCGCGGTCGGCGGCTGCGGCACTCCGGCGCGGCGGTCCCGGGGAACGGGCGGGGCGCGAGCGGCTGAGCACGCGCGGCGCGGCGCCCCCGCGCGCGGCGCGGAACGCGTCGTGCCGGCCACCGCGATCGCGGCGACCGGCACCCAGGGCGTCAGGACCGGCCCGGGGGCCGGTCCGCGTGCGGCCGGTGGGACTCGAACCCACATGGGCTTTCGCCCACAGCATCCTAAGTGCTGCGCTTATACCAATTCAGCAACGGCCGCCGGACCCCGCCATGATACCGGGCGGTGCCACCCACCTACCCGCCGAGTGCCACCGTGACCGTGTGGATCACGAGGCCGGCCAGCGCACCGATGATGGTGCCGTTGAGACGGATGAACTGGAGGTCACGGCCGATGTGGAGCTCGATCTTCCGCGAGGTGTGGTGGGCGTCCCAGTTGGCGACGGTGTCGGTGATCAGCGAGGTGATCTCCCGGCGGTAGCCGTTGACGACGTGGACGGCGGAGTCCGCGACCCAGCCGTCGAGCTTGGCGCGCAGCCGGGCGTCCGTGCCGAGTCGCTGCCCCGCGGCCAGCACCCCGGCGCGTGCGCGGATGCGGAGCGCGCTGCGTTCGTCCTCCGCAGCGGCGACCAGCATGTCGCGCAGCGAGTGCCAGGCCGTGGCGATGAGCTCCTGCACCTCGTCCCGGCGGACCAGGTCGGCCTTGAGACGCTCCACGCGGGCGCGGGTGGCGGGGTCGTGCTGGAGCTGGGCGGCGAGGTCGTGGAGGAAGCGGTCGAGGGCGGCGCGCGCCGGGTGGTCGGGCTGGTCGCGGATGTCCGTGGCGAAGCGCAGCAGTTCGCGGTAGACGCGTTCGCCGACGCGGCGGTCGACGAAGCGGGGCGTCCAGCCGGGGGCGCCGCCCTCGATCGCGGTCATGACCGCGTCGCGGTGCTCGATCAGCCAGTCGTGGGCCTTGGCGCACGTCAGATCGACGGCGGCCCGGTGCCCGCCGCCGCTGACGGTCCGCTCCAGCAGTCGGCCCAGTACGGGGGAGACCTCGGTGGTCTGCGCCCGCCGGGTCACCGCCTCGCCGATGATCGACTGGATGTCGGAGTCCTTGAGGACGCCGAGGCCGCCCCGCAGGGCGGTGGCGAGTTCGGCGGTCACCCGGTCGGCGTTGGCCGGCTTCGCCAGCCACTCCCCCGCCCGCCGCGACATCTCGACCGAGCCCAGCTTCTCCCGGACGACCTGCTCGGAGAGGAAGTTCTCGCCCACGAAGTCGCCCAGCGAGCGCCCGAGCTGGTCCTTCTTGGTGGGGATGATCGCGGTGTGCGGCACCGGGATGCCCAGCGGGTGGCGGAAGAGCGCCGTGACGGCGAACCAGTCGGCCAGCGCGCCCACCATGCCGGCCTCGGCCGCGGAGGCCACGTAGCCGGCCCAGGCGCCGGCCCCGCGCGCCTCGGCCCAGGTGGCCAGGGCGTAGACCACCGCGACGAGGACCAGCAGACCGGTGGCGACGCCCTTCATCCGGCGCAGGCCGCGCTGCTTCTCCAGGTCCGTCTCGGTGAAGAGCCCGCCGCCGCGGCCCGGGTCGACAGGGTCCACCGGGCCGACCGCGGGGGCGCCGCGCATGCCCCAGAACCCGCCGCCGGCCCCGCGCTCCGCGCCGGCCGGCTCCCCGGGGCCGGTACCGTCCGTGCCGTTCGTGCCGTCCACACCGCTCATGCCCGCCGCCCCCGTCGTCCGCTCTCTCGCGTCACTCGTCCGCTCCAGCCCTCGTGCTGCTCGTCGCATTCTGCCCCGTCGCCCGCGGGCGGCGGGGCGGCCTCGGCCCGGGCCGCGTCGCGCCGTGAAGGAACGGTGGACGACGGGATGCGGCCCCGAACGGGGATGGGAAGATGTGACGAGAGGACAGGAGTACCCCGGTTTCCGGGCCTGCAGAGGGGATCGGTCGGTTGCTGAGCAGAGTACGCGGCCACGGACTTCTGGCCACGCTGATAGCCACCGCGCTGGTGGTCGGCGTGCTGGTCGCCGACAGTCTCAGCCCCCGGGGCCAGGCCGCCACCAGCGCGCTCGGCGTTCCCGAGCAGGCCCTGCAGGCGTCCGAGGGCGTCTGGCTGTCCGCGTGGACCGCCGCCCCCACCGGGGCGCATCCCGACCATCCCGACGGCATGCCCGGGCAGGCGGTCCGCAACGTGCTGCGCCCCACCGGCGGGGGGTCGGCCGTCCGTGTGACGCTCTCCAACCGCTACGGGCAGACTCCGCTGCGGCTGTCCCACGTCACCGTGGCGCTCGCCGCCGCCGGCGGTCCCGCCGCGGTGCCGGAGACCATGCGGCGCGTGTCGTTCGACGGCCGCGACGAGGTGTCGATCCCGGCCGGCGGGGAGACGGTCAGCGACGCGGCGCGGCTGGAGGTGCCGGTCGGCGCCGACCTGCTGGTCACCGTCTACGCGCCCGGGCCGGGCGGCGCCGTGACCTACCACCGCCAGGCCCGGCAGGCGAGTTGGGTGGCCGACGGCGACCGCACCGCCGACGCCGGCGGGGACGCCTTCACCCGCAGGATCACCGACTGGCGGTACGTGACGGCGGTGCAGGTCCTCAGCCAGCAGGCCGACGGGGCCGTGGCGGTGCTCGGGGACTCGCTGACCGACGGCGTGACCTCCACCGTCGGCGCCAACCGCCGCTGGACGGACCGGCTGGCCGAGCGCATGCGCCTGAGCGAGCACGGCCCCCGTCACACCGTGCTGAACTTGGGGATTTCCGGTAACCGTCTGCTCTCCGACGCGGCTCCCGACCGCCCCTTCAACGCCGAGGCCGGGCTGCGTCGACTGCACACCGACGTGCTTCCCCGCAGGGAGGTCCGCGCGGTGGTGGTGCAGTTGGGCATCAACGACATCATCCGCGACCCCGACGGCGGTGACGCGGAAGCACTGCTTGCCGGGTTGCGGCAGGTGGCGGCGGAGTCCCGCGAGGCGGGGCTCGTCGTTGCCGGTGCCACGCTGGCGCCGTTCGCCGGACACGACGGCTGGCGCGCCGACCGCGAGGAGGTGCGCACGCGCGTCAACGCGGCGATCCGTGCGGGCGGCGTCTTCGACACGGTGGTGGACGTCGACGCGGCGCTGCGCGACCCCGCCCGGCCGGACCGGTTGCTGCCGGCCTACGACTCGGGCGACCACCTGCACCCCTCCGACGAGGGGTACGCGGCGATGGCCGACGCCGTCCGGCTGGACGAGTTGGCGCCCGCGGCGGAGATCCGCACCTGACCGTCCCCTGACCACCAGGACCGCGCGGCGGCCGCATCGATCCGGTGCGGCCCCCCCGGCGCCGGTCCGCCCCCGAACGCGTCGCTCTCCGCGCCGGGTGAGGCCGACCGGGTGACGCCGACCGGGTGACGCCGACCGGGTGACGCCGCGGTCCGCTCGGGTGGTGGCGGCGCACGTCCTGCCGCGCGCCCTGTCCCGCGCTGCCGGCGGCAGGATCACCGTCCCCGCCCCGGGCCACCCACCCCGGCCCCCGCCCGAGTGGCATCCGGGCGCGCCAACTCGCCCCGTTATGTCCGTGATGCGAGACTCTGCCCCCGGAGGAGTCACATCCCCGCCGGAGCTCGGGCCGGTGGGCGAGGGGCGAGGAGTCCGCAGGTATGAGCGACCACAACGGGACGGGCGGCAGCGCGGCACCGCAGCGCTGGGGGCCGCGCCCTCGGCTGCGGGGCGGCGGCAGCCGTCCGCGGCGCGCCGGGTGGCGCCGGGCGCTGCCGACCTGGCGGATGCTCTGCCTGTCGGCGACCGCGCTGCTGGTGGCGGCGGTCGCCCTGCTGGTGACCGGCTACCTGGTGGTGGACATCCCCGAGCCCAAGTCGGCGGCCGCAGCGCAGAGCAACGTGTACCGCTACGCCGACGGCTCGGTCATCGCGCGGACCGGTGACGTCAACCGCGAGAGCGTCCCCCTGGAGCAGGTGCCCGAGCACGTCCGCCGGGCGGTCCTCGCCGCCGAGGACCGGGACTTCTACTCGGCCTCGGCCGTCGACCCCAAGGCGATGGTCCGCGCCGGGTGGAACATGCTGCGGGGCGAGGGCCGCCAGTCCGGCTCGACCATCACCCAGCAGTACGTGAAGAACTACTACCTGGACCAGCAGCAGACCGTCACCCGCAAGGCCAAGGAGCTGTTCATCGCGGTCAAGCTCGACCGGGAGTTCAGCAAGGACGAGATCCTGGAGGGGTACCTCAACACCAGCTACTTCGGCCGCAACGCCTACGGGGTGCAGGCCGCCGCCCAGGAGTACTACGGCAAGGACGTCGACGCTCTCGACACCTCCGAGGGCGCCTACCTGGCCACCCTGCTCAACGCGCCGGGCGCCTACGACGTCCGCTCCGGCCCGGCCCACCGGGAGCGGGCCCTGGCCCGCTGGGAGTACGTGCTGGAGGGCATGGTCTCCGAGGGGTGGCTCGACGAGGAGGAGAAGGAGTCGACCGCGTTCACCGAGCCGGGCGACACGGAACCGCAGTCCGGCCTCTCCGGGCGGCGCGGCTACCTGGTGGAGGCCGTCGACCAGTACCTCGTCGAGGAGGGCCTGGTCGAGGAGGGGCGGCTGGCCGGCGGCGGCGTGCGGGTCACCACCACCATCGACCCCCGGCGCCAGGCGGAGTTGGAGCGGGCCGTCACCGAACGGCTCGGCGGGCTGATCGACGCGGAACGGCCGCAGGACGGCACCGTGCACGCGGGGGCCGCCTCGGTGGAGACCGGCAACGGCCGGCTGGTCGCGCTGTACGGCGGACGGGACTACACCGAGCAGTTCATCTCGGGCGCCACCCGCCGTGACTACCAGGCGGCCTCCACCTTCAAGCCGTTCGTCTACGCGGCGGCCCTGGAGCACGAGGCGCGCGACCGCTCCGGCGACCGGATCGGTCCGGACACGACGTACAGCGGCAGCAGCGGCCGGGAGGTCGTCGCCCCCGACGGCACCGGCACCGGCTGGTCACCGGAGAACGAGCAGGACACCGACTACGGGACGCTGCCGGTCAGCGAGGCGATGGACAAGTCGGTCAACGCCGTCTTCGCCCAGATGGGCGTGGACGTGGGGCCGGAACTGGTGCGGGAGACCGCGGTGCGGCTGGGGCTGCCGGAGGACACACCGGGGCTGGAGGCGGCCTCCGGTTCGATCTCGCTGGGGGTCTCGACGCCCAGCCCGCTGGACCTGGTGCAGGCCTACGCGACGCTGGCGGCGCACGGCGAGCGCCACCCGCTGGTCATGGTCACCTCTCTCACCGTGGACGGCGAGGAGGTGGAGCTGCCGGACCGCGAGCCGCAGCGGGCGATCTCCCGGGAGAGTGCCGACGCCACCACGGAGCTCCTGCGCGGTGTCGTCGCCGGCGGCACCGGTGAGGCGGCGGGCGCGGTCGGCAGGCCGGCCGCCGGGAAGACCGGTACGGCGGAGCAGGACAAGGCGGCCTGGTTCGCGGGGTACACCCCCGAACTCGCCACCGTGATCGCCCTGGTGGGACAGGACCCGGACGGCGGCGGACAGGTACCGATGTACGGCGCGCTCGGCATGGAGCGGGTGAGCGGCGGCGGGGTGCCGGCCGAGATCTGGGCGCAGTACACCGCGGCGGCACTGGAGGGCTCGGAGGTGCGGGAGTTCGACCTCCGGCCGGGGGATCTCCCCTCCGGCGGTGGTGACGACGGCGACGAGCCGTCGTCCTCCCCCTCCGAGGACGCCTCCGACGACGCCTCGGACGGGCCGACGGACGGCGGCTCCGAGGCCCCCGCCACGCGGCCGGCCGTCCCCGGCGGCACGTCGGGGCCGGGCACCGGTCAGCCGAGCGGGGCGCCGGGGGGCAGCGAGGGGCCGACCGGTCCCACGGGTCCGCCGGGCGGCACCGCGCCGACCACCGGCCCGGAGCCGCAGCAGCCCGACGGCGGTGCGCCGGACGCCGGTTGAGAGCGTGCGGGAGACCCGGCGTCGGATCCGGTCAGCCGAACGGCGGAGGGTCGCCCCCGTACCGGGTGGTGCGAGGGCGACGTCGACAACGCGGCAGATGACCGTAGCCGACGACGCGGGCCCGCCCCGGCGTCTCACATGCGCCGGGGTCGGCCGGGCCGGGTCGGCAAAGCGCTCCGACAAGCGTCAGAGATAGAGCCCGGTCGCGTCGTCGGAGCCCTGGAGCCGCTCGGCGGCCACCGCGTGCAGATCGCGCTCGCGCATGAGGAGGTAGGCCACCCCTCTGACCTCGACCTCGGCGCGGTCCTCGGGGTCGTACAGCACCCGGTCGCCGACCTCGACGCCCCGGACGTTGTGCCCGACGGCGACCACCTCGGCCCACTCCAGCCGGCGGCCGACGGCGGCGGTCGCCGGGATGACGATGCCGCCGGAGGAACGTCGCTCGCCCTCACCGGTGTCGGTCCTCACCAGGAGCCGGTCGTGCAACATCCGGATCGGGAGCTTGTCGTGCGTCGGTTGGCTGCTGCTCACGCCCCGACCGTATCTCAGCGCCCCCGCCCGGCGACGGGCCGCTCCCCGCGACGCGCTCCCTCGGCGGGACGTCGCCGTGCCGAGCGCCGGACGGCCCGGCGAACACCGGTGCGGGCGACCGGCTCGCGCCCGCGGCGCCTGCTCAACGCCGGCGGCGCCGCGAGGAGAGCACCAGCAGGCCGGCCACCCCGACCACGACCAGCGCCAGCGGCACCACGCGCTCCAGACGCGGCGCCCCGTCGGCGGTGACCAGCCGTCCCCGCACATCGGTGACGGACCGGTTGACCGCGACGAACGCCTTGCCCGCCGTGCGGTCCAGGGTCGACGCGGCGCGGGCCTTCGCGTCGTCCACGAGCGTGCTGGGGTGGACCCGGACCGCGATCTCGTCCAGCGTCGCCGCGAGCTGGTCGCGCCTGCGTTCGATCCGGGCCGCGATCTCCGCGGAACCCGGGGCTGCCTTCTTGGCTTCCGACACCGCACTGCCTCCGTGATCGACTCTTCGTTGCGCACAGTCTGTCAGTTGCCCGCCGCTCCCGCGCCCCACGACCCCCGCGCGGCACTGTTCTAAGCTCGGGCGGGTGCACCCGGGCGGCGTCGGCCCGTGACGCCCGCCCCGCACCACGACAGCACCGACGAGGAGCACCGCCATGAGCGACCGGCTGACGCCCGGAGACGCCGCCCCCGCTTTCACCCTGCCCGACGCCGACGGCGCGCAGGTCTCCCTGGCCGACCACGCGGGTCGGAAGGTCATCGTCTACTTCTACCCCGCCGCCCTGACGCCGGGCTGCACCAAGCAGGCGTGCGACTTCACCGACAACCTCGACGTGCTGGCCGACGCCGGCTACGACGTCATCGGCGTGTCGCCCGACAAGCCGGAGAAGCTGGCGTCCTTCCGGGACAAGGAGTCGCTCAAGGTGACCCTGGTCGCCGACCCCGCCAAGGAGGTGCTCACCGCCTGGGGCGCCTACGGCGAGAAGGTCATGTACGGCAAGAAGGTGACCGGCGTCATCCGGTCGACCTTCGTCGTGGGCGAGGACGGGAACATCGAGCACGCGTTCTACAACGTGCGCGCCACCGGCCATGTCGCCAAACTGATCCGCGACCTGAAGATCTGAGAACCCGGGCGCCGGCGGCGCCCGCCCCGTCCCCCGACGCGGTGGGCGCGCGCCGCCCGGTGCCGCGGGCGGCGCCTGGCCGGGCTCGGTCGGGCGGGTGTC
>NZ_JAAVJC010000077.1 GCF_012033785.1 Streptomyces bohaiensis | reverse complement strand
CCGTCACCCTCGCCGCCTGGACCGGCCCGGACTCCGGCGCCGACCGCCGAGCCGACCGCGACGCCGGACCCTTTCGCGCCGCGCACCGCCTCCACCCGGCCGACGAGGCCGCCGCCATCGCGACGATCCGCAGCGCACGGCTGCGCGTGCGGGCCCGCACCACCGCCGTCGTCCTCGTGCTGGCGGCCGCCGTCACCGCCGCGTTCGCCCTCGCCGTCGGCTACGGCGACATGGTGGTGCCGCTGCCCGACCTCATCGCCATCCTCACCGGCGGCGGCAGCGGCGGCCCCCGCTTCGTCGTCATGGAACTCCGGCTGCCCCGCGCCCTGCTGGCGCTGACCGTCGGCATCGCGTTCGGGCTGGCCGGGGCCGTCTTCCAGACGCTGCTGCGCAATCCGCTGGCCAGCCCCGACGTCATCGGCATCAGCGCCGGCGCCAGCGCCACCGCCGTCACCGCGACCCTCACCTTCGGCGTCAGCGGCTTCGCGCTCTCGCTCTCCGCCCTCGGCGGCGCCTTCGTCACCGCCGCGCTCATCTACGGGCTCGCGTGGCGGCAGGGCGTCAGCGGCTACCGACTCGTCCTCGTCGGCATCGGGATCGCCGCCGGACTCGCCTCCGTCATCAGCTACCAGCTGACCAGCTCCCGCGTCACCGAGGCGCAGAGCGCGCTCGTCTGGCTCACCGGCAGCCTCAACGGCCGCTCCTGGAACCAGTTCGTGCCGCTGGCCGTCTCCCTCGCCGTGCTGCTGCCGCTGACCGCGCTGGTGGCGAGCCGGCTGCGGGCACTGCAACTCGGCGACGACGCCGCCGGCGGGCTCGGGGTCCGCGTGGAGGCGGCGCGGCTCGCGCTCATCGCCTGCGGGGTCGCCCTCGCCGGCGTCGCCACCGCGGCGGCCGGGCCGGTCGCGTTCGTGGCGTTCGTCTCCGCACCCATCGCCCGCCGACTGCTCCCCGGCCGCGGCGCGGCGCTGGTGCCCGCCGCCCTCGTCGGCGCGCTGATCGTGCTGCTCGCGGACTTCGCCGCCCAGCACCTCATCTCCTCCGTCCAGCTGCCCGTCGGCGTCGCCACCAGCATCATCGGCGCGCCGTACCTGCTGTGGCTGCTGGCCCGCAACAACAAGGAGGGCAGCGGCGGATGACCGCACCCACCACGCCCCGGCCCCCCGCCCGCACGTGCGCGCCCCGGCACACCGCCGCCGGCTCGACCGCGCCCCGGACCGCCCCGTCCCGCGTACGGCGGGGAGAGGACAGCAGCCAGCCATGATCCAGGAACGCACCCTCCAGGCACGCGAGGTCAGCCTGGGCTACGAGGGCCGCACCGTCGTCGACCGGCTCAGCCTCGACATCCCGCCCGGCCGCATCACGATGATCGTCGGCCCCAACGCCTGCGGTAAGTCGACGCTGCTACGGTCGATGGCACGGCTCCTCGCCCCCACCGACGGCGCCGTCCTCCTCGACGGCCGCGACCTCGGCGAGACGCCCACCAAGGACGTCGCCCGGGTCGTCGGCATCCTCCCGCAGAACCCCGTCGCCCCCGACGGCGTCACCGTCCAGGACCTCGTCGGCCGCGGCCGGTACCCGCACCAGGGCTGGTTCCGCCGCTGGACCCCCGAGGACGACGAGGCGGTCGCCCGCGCCCTGTCCGACACCGGCATCCTCGACCTCGCCGGCCGGCCGGTCCACGCGCTCTCCGGCGGCCAGCGCCAGCGCGTCTGGATCGCGATGGCGCTCTGCCAGCGCACCGACATCCTGCTGCTGGACGAGCCGACGACCTTCCTCGACGTCACCCACCAGCTGGACGTCCTGGACCTGGTCACCGACCTCAACCACGAGTACGGCACCACCGTCGTCGCCGTCCTCCACGACCTCAACCTCGCCTGCCGCTACGCCGACCACCTGGTCGCGCTGCGGGCCGGCTCGGTCGTCGCCGAGGGCCCGCCCTCGCAGATCATGAACGCCGACCTGGTGCGGGAGGTCTTCGGCCTGGAGTGCACCGTCGCGATCGACCCGGTCTCCGCGACGCCGCTGATCGTCCCCGCCGGCCGCCACCACGGCGCCCGCCCCGGCGCCACCGGCGTCACCGACGCACCGACCACCGAAGCCGCCGCGCCGACCCTCGGCAGCGCCCCGCTGCCGCCGGACGCCTGCCGGCGGTGCGGCGCCCCGCCCGCCGACCACGCCGACCGCCCCGACTGATCCACCGGGCGCCGACACCCGGCGCCCGCCGCCCGCACCATCGTGCCGTCCCACCCGAACGAGAGATTCCGATGCACCACGCAGCCATAGCCGTCCCCGGTACCCGCGCCACCACTCGGCGGACCCGCCGCCCGCTCCGCCGCCTCACCCGGCTGACCGCGACCCTCGCCGCGCCGATGCTCTTCCTGTCGCTCACCGCCTGCGGCTCCGACACCGGCAGCAGCGACAACGCGGACGGCAACGACGGTGGCTCCGGTGCGTCGGAGAACACCGACGGCGCGTTCCCCGCCACCGTGCAGACCAAGTTCGGCGAGATCACCATCGAGGAGAAGCCGCAGCGCATCCTCGCCCTCGGCTGGGGCGACGCCGAGACCGTGCTCGCCCTAGGGGAGCAGCCCATCGGCGCCAGTGACTGGCTCGCCTTCGGCGGCGACGGCGTCGGCCCCTGGGCCGAGGGGCTGTACGACGAGAGCCCGGAGATCATCGGGACGCTGGAGCCGGAGTTCGAGAAGATCGCCGAGCTGGACCCCGACCTGATCATCGACGTCAAGTCCAGCGGCGCGCAGGAGCGTTACGACACGCTGTCGAAGATCGCCACCACCGTCGGCGTCCCCGAGGGCGGCGACAACTACCTGACCTCGCACCGCACCCAGACCGAGATGATCTCGGCCGCGCTCGGTATCCCGGAAAAGGGCGAGGAGCTGCTGGCCGAGGTCGAGGCCGGGTTCCAGGCGGTCGTCGAGGACCACCCGGAGTTCGAGGGCAAGTCGGTCACCGTCGGCTCCCGCACCTCCAACGGCTACGGCGCCTACGTGCGCGGCACCGGCCGCGTCGACTTCGTCGAGCGCCTCGGTCTGGTCAACAACGAGCAGGTGCAGGAGCAGGCAACGGACGACTTCTCCATCGAGGTCTCCCGCGAGAACCTCACCATGCTCGACGCCGACCTGCTGATCATCGCGCCCATCGGCATCGAGGCCGACGAGATCGCCGAGGACCCGCTGTTCCAGGCGATCCCCGCCGTCGAGGACGGCCGGTCGCTGATCCTCGACAGCACCGACGGCATCAGCACCGCCTTCGCCACCGAGTCCATCCTCTCGGTGCCGTTCGCGCTGGAGAAGGTCGCCCCGCTCTTCGCCGAGGCCCTCAACGGCGGCGGCGAGTAAGGCGAGACCGCCGACCGCCGATCGGCGCGTCCTCCCCACCGGACCGGCGGTGTCCGGGCACGCCACGTGCCGGGACACCGCCGTTGGTGTCTCCCGTCCGCGGCGCGGTCCGCGGGCGGGCGGGGCGGGCGGCGTGAGGGGGTGGGCTCGGCCGGGAGCGCGACGCGCGCGAAGGGTGCGCGTTCGCCGCGCGAGCCGCCGCTGCGCCCCGGACGCTTCCCGTTCGCGCCTTCATCGACCAGGACGGGCCGACCAGGCTGTCGGCTGCGAGCCCGCACGCGGGTGCGGGCCGGTCACTGCGGAGGTGGGCTGTGAAGACCCGATGCGGCGGACGGACGAAGACGGGGACACGGTGCCGGCGGTACGTGGTGCCGGGAACCGCGCGCTGCCAGGACCACCAAGGGGACTGGTCGTCGTACGAGGTGGCCCGTCGGCGGCGGAAGAAGGGCTGACAGCTCGGCGAGGAGCCGGGACGGCCGGGACCGGAACCCGCTGCACGGCCGGGAGTCGGGCGCGGCCGGGCAGCGCGAGGGTGGGGGAGGGGGAGGGAGGGCCGCCGGGTACGGGGCGGCCTCCCGCGGCCGGGGTGTGACCGTGTCGCGTCGCCGGAGTCCCCGGGCCGCCGCCTACGGCAGGTTGTGCAGGCGGTTGTCGATGGTGATGACGACGGGGGCGGTGCCGTCGGTCAGGGTGTGGCGCAGCACCTCGGCCGTCGTCCCGTAGAGCTGCGCCGCCATCGCCCAGTCGGACCGTTTGACCAGATCCTCCTCGCACCCCGTCTCCAGCGGGGTGACGGCGACCCGGTGGAGGGTGAGCAGCAGCGCCACCAGGGACCGTCCGGAGAGCTGCGCGGCCACCAGGCCGGTGTCCGTCTCGGTGGTCGGCGGGGTGCGGAAGTGCGGGTGCCCGCCGGTCTTGGAGGTCACGAACTCCCAGGTGTCGGCGTGGCAGACGAGTGTCGCCGACGCCACCTTGCCCGCCCGCAGGATGGCCCGCTGGAGACCGCCCGGGGTGTAGGCACGCGGCTCGTCCCCGTCCAACTCCCAGCAGGGGCGTTCGCTCCGTTCGCCCTGCTGCCCGTCCGGCCGGGCCTCCGACCCGTCGCCATCCGCGACGCGCTCGGCCCGGGGCCCCGCGGCGGCCGGCCGGTCGTCGGCGGGACCGTCGGCGGGGCAGCCCTCCTCGGGGTGGTCGGTCCCGGTCGGCTGTCCGCTCGCGTCCGTCTCCGCCGCGCTGCCGGGCGCGGCCGCGGCGCCGGTGTCGGGGGCGGACGTGTCGGCGGTCTCCCGCACGGGGACGGGCGCGGCGTCCGTGGCGGCGCACGACGGCGCCGCGTCGGCGGGTTCGCCGGGGTGCGGCGCGGACCGCGTCGGTGCTGCGAGGGCGAGCGCCGGTGCCCCGGTCTCCTGCGCGGCCGGCGTACCGGCGGAGCCGTTCGGGGGTGCCGGGCAGGACTCCTCGGCCGGCGGCTCCGCCTGGGCCGGGACCACGGCGAGGTGGGTGAGACGCGGGTCGCCCGCGCCGCCGGCGGACGGGCCGTCGTGGAAGAGTCCGCCGTCCGCGGCCCCGGCCCCGGGCCGTTCGCCGGCCGGGCCGCCGACGGTTTCCCTGACCGTCCGCTCCGCTGCCACCTGGTCCGCGGCCGCCCGGTCCACCGCGGCGGGCAGCAGGGTCCGCAGCTCGGCGACGTGGCTCTGCAAGGTCTCGAAGCCGCAGCGCAACCGACCGATGTCGTCCCGCAGTTCGGCGACGGCCGCGGCGGCGTCGCCTGCGCTGCGTCCCGCGTTGCCGGCGCTGGTGCGGATCTCCCGCTGGGAGGTCTTCAGCTCGGCCAGCGGCCCGCTGCGCAGCTCGGCCAGCGCGCCGCGCAGCGTGGTCCGCAGTTCCCGGTCGAGTTCGCCCACCCGCTGGTCGAGGCCGTCGATCGCGCGCTTCATCTCGTTCTTCGTGTCGATCAGGATCGGCACGATGTCGTTGTCCCTGCGGGACACGGGCACCTCCGTCGGTCGTGGTCGGACAACTGCGATGAGTAGTTTGTCGTGGTGAGGGCGCTACGGGGAGCCAGCACCGAAGTTGGCGGGATACCCGCGCCAGTTGTCCGACGCGCACCAGGCGCACCAGTGGGCCCGTGCGCCCCGTCGCGCGGCGGTCGCCGCCGCCCCGGCGCGGGCGCTCCCGCTTCGCCACCGGACTCCCGGCCGACGGCCCAGGGGTCGCTGCGGTTCCCGCGGAGTGCGGGACGGATGTGCGAGAGCTGTGCGGACGGTCGACCCCGGCGGTCAACCGCAGCGCAGAGCGCCTCCCCGTCCCGATGGTGCGAGCGGTGGTGAGCTGGGGCGCGCACCGGGGGAGTGGGCCAGGCGGCCTCGGGAACGTCCACCCGGCGCACAAACGTCCGAGAGCCGTCCTGGTCGCGGTGGGAGACCGCTGCTGCGGGGGGCCTCACCCGCTGTGACCTGCGGTGCAATCGCGTCAGGTTGCGCCGGGTGGGCACGGTGAGCGCTACGGATCGTCGGCGAACCGGGTCTTGTCGCACGCGTCGGACGCGATCTGCGCATCATGGTCGGGACGGTGTTCGGCCGGATCGTCGCGCCGCTCGGTCTCACCCGCCGAACGGTGCTCGGACCTCTGTGACCTCGGTGAACCCGCCGCGGCGACCCCGGGCGTCCGGTACCGCGGCCGGCAGCCGGGTGACGCCGGCCGCGGCGCGGCAGGACGCCCGGGCACCCGGATGCCGCGCCTGCCCCGACCCGCCCCGGGCGTTTGCAGCGACGCCGGGAGGCCCGCCCGGCGGACCGCGGCGCGTCTGTCCTCCTCCACCAGTCCCCCCCGCCAGCCCCCCCCACCAGCTTCGTTCCGAGAGGTAGTCCCCCCATGCCCATGGCGTTCCACGTGCGACCGGTCGCGACCAAGGACGGCAGGACCGTGTACCGGGTCAGCATCGACCAGCACGGCATCGCCGGCGCGCCCCGGCTCGTCACCGAGCCGCCCGCCCGGCCGGCGCTGCCCGACGGCTACGGCTTCGGCGCCGAGCGCGGCGGGCTGCGCGCCGTGCACGGGTCGGTGGAACTGGGCGCGGACGCGGCGGACACGACGGGACACGCGCGCCGCCGACCGGAGGGCCGCCCGGTCGGCGCCCACCGGCCCGGGACGACCGCGCCGCGGCGGGTCGGCACGCCGGTGCGCCTCGGCCCCGAGTCGCACCGCGCCGCGAGCGGAACGCGCGCGACACCGCGACTGCGGCTGGTGCCCGACCCGGCGTGAGCCGTTGCCCGACGGCCACCGTCCGGCACCCCCGACCCCTGTCGCCCGAGGGTTGTGACGGCCCCGGGCGACAGGCGCCCATCGGGGCGCCGCAGGTGGACAACCCGCCGCAGAGTGCCGTTTCGCCGCGGCGCGCGGGGAGTCGATCACCCCCCCCCGACCCCGGCTGCGGCCCTGGCGCGGTGGAGACCCGCAGCCTGGCCGCAGAACGCCTCCTCGGCGCGCCGGCGACTCCGCGCCGCCGGCCGCGGTGACGACGCAGGGCTGGTGTCCCCGGCCTGCGGCGCGGAGGTGGCCGACGACTGACCGTCGCTTCTCGCGCCCCCGGCAGGTCAGTCGGCCCGCAGCGCCTCGGCCGCTGTCAGCGTGTCCTCGTAGAGGTGCATGCGGACGATCCGTCCGTCGTCGACAGCGAGGTGCATGGCCACCGGCGTCGTGAACTCCCTTCCGTTGGCCAGCACGGTGTGGGTGAAGACGGCCAGCAGGACCACGTCACCGCCGTCGACGATGAACCGCTCCGGGGTGATGGTGCTCCTCCCGGGCGCGAAGTGCGGCCACATCGTGGTGAAGTACGGCGCGACCTCCTCCCGGCGGGTCCGGCGTCCGGTCCATGGCAGCGCCGCGCTGCCGGGTACGTACCAGTCGATTTCCGCAGCGAACAGTGCCTGGACGGCGTCGGCGTCCTGCCGGTCGAGGTGTCGCAGGAACTCCTCGACCACGGCCCGCGCGCTCTGCGTGTCTGTTGTCATCGTCCCTGTCCTCCGTGAGGGCCGGTCGCGGCGACGACCGGCAACTGTTGTAACAGTGTTCGTTACCTTTATGGTCCGACGCCGAGCACCCCGTGGGGTGTCGTGTCGGGGTGCGGTCAGTCGGCTGCGAGGACGTCGCGCAGGACGTCCTCCAGGGTCGTCCGCGCCAACTCCCGCTGCATGGCCGCCTCCACGTCGTCGTAGACGGCCTTGATCGCCGGTCCGATACCGCGGCCCACGACGCAGTCGGGGTCCGGAGTGGCCCGGTGCAGGGCGAAGACGGGTCCCGGTTCGACCACTCGGTGGACGTCGAGCAGGGTGATCGCCGCCAAGTCGCGCGAGAGGGTCCAACCCGCCCCGGCCCCGCGTCGCGAGTCGACCAGGCCCGCTCCGCGCAGCTCGCCCAGCAGGCGCCGGATGACGACGGGGTTGGTGTTGACGCTGGTCGCGATCTGTTCGGAGGTGGCGACCTCGTGGCCGCGTCGTTGGTACAGCCCGATCCAGGTGAGCGAGTGGGCCGCGATGGTCAGTCTGCTGTTGGCGCTCATGCCCTCACCTCCTCGCCCCTGCTGCTTGTTGTAACAATAATTGTTATTTCTGTGGGCGGCAAGCGCGTCCCTGGAGAGCCTTCCGCCGGGAGCCGAGTCGGGGGGCGGCGGGGTCCAGGGTCGGCGTTCGGGACTGCCGGGGAACCCTGTCGCCCCGACGGCCGCGCCTGCCACGATGTGCCGATGACTGCCGAGACCGCCTACCACGGCCCGATGGGCGAGCTGTTCGCCGCCCAGGCCACCGACAGCGCCTACAACGCCCACACCGATCGCCCCGCGATGCTCGAACTGGCGGGTGACGTGCAGGGGTTCCGCGTCCTCGACCTCGGCTGCGGCGCGGGCCACTACGCGGCCGACCTGCTGGCACGGGGCGCCGCCTTCGTCACCGGGGTCGACGGCAGTGCGTCCCTGCTCGACGCCGCCCGGCGGCGTCTGGCCGGAGTGCCCGCCGACCGGTTCGCCCTCCACCTGCACGACCTCGAACGGCCGTTGGGCTTCCTTCCCGACGCCTCGGCCGACCTCGCCGTGGCGGCGCTGGTCCACCACCATCTCGAACGCCGCGCCGAGTTCCTGGCGGAGGTCCACCGGGTGCTGCGCCCGGGCGGTGGCTTCCTGCTGTCGACCACCCACCCCACCGGCGACTGGGTGGGGTTCGGCGGTTCCTACTTCGACGAGGAGCGGGTGCGGTTGCCGATCGACGACACCCACGCGCTCGACTACCGGCGGCTCACCCTGGAGACCGTTGTCGGGGAGCTGCTCGCCGCGGGGTTCGTGCTGGAGCAGCTGCGGGAACCGCGCGGTACCGACGCGGCGCGGCGCGCGGACGAGCGCCGGTGGCGGAAGACGCATCAGCAGCCGATGTTCCTCGCCCTCCGGCTCCGTCGCCCCTGAGACGAGTTCGGCAGGAACCCGGATCGGCGTGACGGGCCCAAGGCCGGCATCGCTCGCACCGCCCGCGCCCGCGCCCGCGCCCGCGCCCGCGCCCGCACGCCCGCCACGTCGGCCACGTCGGCAGGGCCCGTCGTCCGCCGGTCGCGAAAGGGTGCGCGGACGGGCGCGGACGGCAGCCCCGGCCGGGTTGCACCCCGGCCGGCGGCCGGGCGGTCCGTGTCAGGCGGCGATCGGAACGGCCGCAGCCTCCGCGGGGTGCTGGTAGGCGTTGTAGGTGAGGTAGCCGTCGTCGCCGCCCTGGTAGAGCGTCGCCATGTCCACCGGCTCGATCGGCAGCTCGGCGCGCAGCCGCTCCACCAGGTCCGGATTGGAGATGAACGCCCGCCCGAAGCTGATCAGTTCGGCGCCCAACCCCAGCCAGCGGTCGGCGTCCTCCCGGCCGGTCTGCTGGGGACCCATCGGCAGCACGGGGTTCATGATGAGCGTGCCCGGCCACGCGCGGCGGAGCTCGCGGAGAAGCGTGTCCTCGGCGGTGGCCTCGAGGTGGATGTACGCCGGCTCCAGTGTGGCGAGTTCGGCGAGGAGCGCCGTGTACAGCTCCAGGGTCTCCCCGTCGGTGGCGCCCCAGAAGGTGGCGCCGGGGGAGAGTCGGATGCCGGTGCGCGCGGCCCCGATGGCGTCCACGGTGCCCGCGACGGCCTCCACCGCGAACCGGATGCGGTTGGTGATCGAACCGCCGTAGCGGTCGGTGCGCAGGTTGACGTTGTCGGAGAGGAACTGCGATATCAGGTAGCCGTTGGCGCCGTGCAGTTCGACGCCGTCGAACCCGGCGTCCACCGCCCGACGCCCGGCCTCGGCGTACGAGGCGGCTTGTTCGGCTGCCTCCGTGGTGGTCAGCACGCGGGGCACCGGCATCGGCTGCGGTCCGGTCGGGGTGAAGACGTCGCCGTCGCCCGCCACCGCTGAGGGGCCCACCGGGTGCAGCCCCGTGGTGTCGGGGTGGGAGACGCGACCGCCGTGCATCAGCTGGGCGAAGATCCGGCCGCCGTTGATGTGCACGGCCTCGGTCACCTGCCGCCACGAGGCGACCTGCTCGTCGGTGTGCAGCCCCGGCGTGCCCGGGTTCGACTGGCCGACCGCGTTGGGCTGCACCCCCTCGCTGACGATCAGACCCGCCGTCGCGCGCTGGGCGTAGTACGTGGCCATCGAGGGGGTGGCGAGCCCGCCTGCCGCGGCCCGGACCCGGGTCATCGGCGCCATGACGACGCGGTTGGGGAGGGCGAGGCCGGCGAGCTGGAACGGGCTGAGCAGAGAGGTCACGACAGACTCCTCGGGGTGGGCGGTTGCGCCCGGAGGTGGGCACATCGCTACGCTAGAACCTGACATTGACGTCAGATGCAAGCTATGTGGTGCGGCTCACAGCGGGCGGCGCCACCCGGAAGCAGCCACGCCATCGTGAAGGCGGGCCGGAGGAGGATCACGTGCGCATCGGTGAACTGGCCGGTCGGACCGGCGTCAGTGTGCGCTCCCTGCGCTACTACGAGGACCAGGGGCTGCTCGCCAGCGGTCGCAGCGGAGGCGGGCAGCGCACCTACGACGAGGAGCACGTCGAGCGGGTCCGCTTCATCCAGCACCTCTACGCCGCCGGCATCTCCAGTCGCACCATCGCCGAACTGCTGCCCTGCGTCGAGCGGCCGAGCGAGGAGAACAGCGGCACGGCGCAGGCGCGGCTGGCGGAGGAGCGCGACAAGCTCGCGCGGCACATCGCCGACCTGAGTCGCACGCTCGACTCCCTCGACTCGCTGATCGCCTCCACCGCGGACGGCACCTGCAACCACCACCTGCCCGAGGGTGCGCCGGCCGCGGACCCGGCCCGCCCCACCCCCGTCGCGGCAGGGTGACGGGCCGGCCGCGCCGGTGATCCGCGGCGCGCGGGGCGGCGTGGCGTCCGGGCGTCGGCAACTACCCGATGGGGGCAATCAGTCGGGCTGCTGCTCCATGTGGGCGAGCACCCGCGCGGAGAGGCGGCCGAGGGTGTCGAGCTCCTCCGGCGTCAGGGCGTCGATGAACAACCGCCGCACGTGCTCGACGTGGAGCGGCGCGGCCTCCTCGATGGCCCGGTACCCCTCCGGGGTGGCGACGACGAACGCGCCGCGCCCGTCCTCCGGGCACTCCTCCCGGGCCACCAGCCCGCGCTTCGCCATCCGCCCCACCTGGTGGGACATGCGGCTCTTCTCCCACTCGACCCGCTTGGTGAGGTCGAGGAAGCGCACGCGCCCGCCCTCGCTCTCGGTCAGAGCGGCCAGGACGACGTAGTCGGCCGCCGAGAGACCGGAGTCGGACTGGACGCGTCGGGAGAGCCGCCCGACGAGCTTCTCCTGCATGCGGATGAAGTGGTCCCAGGCCACCTTCTGCTCCGGGTCCAGCCAGCGAGGCGTTGCGTTCATGGAGGGAGCGTAGCCAGCCGGTCCGCTCCCCGGTCATCCCCGGGTCGGGCTTCCCGGAGGCCCGCACGGGTTGCGGGCGGACCGTCGACCGGCCCGCTGGAGCCTGGTCGCCGAAACTGTGCAGTGCTCAAGCATTGTTGACACGTCATCCACTCGCGCCTAGCTTGGTGGATGACACGTCAACCACGTGGTTCGGGGGCGCGCCGCCGGCCCCGCGCCGCACGGCTCGCGGGCGGCACCGGGACGCCGGTGCGCTGCTCGCCGCCCCGCGAACACCAGGTTTCGGAAGGGGAACCCATGAGCACCGGGAACACCGCAGGGCTCAGCGCACTGTTGACACCCGAGGAAAGCGTGCTGGTCCTCATCGACCACCAGCCGTTCCAGTTCGCCAACCTGAACAGCCACGAACCGACGATGATCGTCAACAACACCGTCGGGCTCGCCAAGGCAGCCAAGGTCTTCGAGGTCCCGACCATCCTCACCACCGTCCTGGAGGACCGCGGCGGCCTGCTGCTCCAAGCGCTGCAGGACGTGTTCCCGGAGCAGAAGCCCATCGACCGCACCGTCATCAACACCTGGGAGGACCAGCGGGTCGTCGACGCCGTCAAGGCGACCGGGCGAAAGAAGCTGATCATTGCCGGGCTATGGACGGAGATATGCGTCGCGATGCCGGCCATCCAGGCCGCGGGCGAGGGCTTCGACGTGCACGTCGTCACCGACGCCTCCGGCGGCGCCTCGGCGGAGGCCCACGACATGGCGGTCCGTCGGATGACCCAGGCGGGCGTCGTGCCGATCACCTGGCTGGCCGTCGCCGCCGAGTGGCAGCGCGACTGGGCCCGGGAGAAGACCCTGGCGGGCATCACCGACGTGCTCACCCAGCACGGCGGGGCCACCGGCGTCGCCTTCGCCTGGGAGACGCAGCTCCTCGCCGGGCGCGAGCGCGGCGCCTGAGGCAACGGCTCGCCGGACGGGGGCCGGGCACACGGGCGGGCGCCCGGCCCCGGCTCCGCCCCTCCGCTCCGGCCCTGGCTCCGCCCCCGGCGGGGCGGAGCGCCGCACGGCAGGCAGTGGCGTGCGGGTGAGAACACCACCGAGCGCGCGGCGCCGTCCGGGTCAGCCACGGCGTTGCGCGGCCCGGCCGGGACGCGGTCGCTGCTGAGCTGACGGAACACCGGCGCGGTCGCCCCGCGACGCCGACCCCGGAACACCATCACGCGCACGGGACGAGCCCGCGCGCCGCACGAGGAGAACACATGGCAGTGGAAGTACGTGACGTTCCCGAGGCCAAGAGGTACGAGGCACGGGTGGACGGCCGGACCGAGGTCGCGGGCCGCGCCGAGTACATCCGCACGTCGGAACTCATCGCCTTCACTCACACCGAGGTCGAGCCCGGGTACGAAGGCCGAGGCGTCGGCTCCGCGCTGGTCACCCACGCCCTCGACGCGGCGCGCGCCGCCGATCTGCGCGTGCTGGCCACCTGCCCGTTCTTCGCGCAGTGGATCGCCCGGCACCCCGACTACCAGGACCTGCTCTACCAGGCCCGCAGCAATGTCAGCGACTGAGCCCGAGGGCACGGCCCCCGCAACGGCGGCCGACCCCGCGCCAGGTGTGCGGACCTACCGCGGCGCGGAGATCACCGTCAGCTTCGAGGCCGCGCTCTGCCGGCACGCCGCTGAGTGCGTCCGCGGCCTGCCGCAGGTCTTCGACCCCGCCCGGCGCCCCTGGATCGCACCCGACGCCGCCGACGCCGACCGCGTCGCCGACATCGTCCGCCGCTGCCCCTCCGGGGCCCTGCGGCACCGACCCGCGGACGGCGACGGCATCCCGGGAGGACGAGTGTGAACAGCGACACCGGCGCAGTCGACCAGGCTCGGCGCAACACGGACACCGTGCTGACCGCCATGCGCGAGCTGTTCGCCGAGGGAGACCTCACCGCCCTCGAACGGTACTGGGCCGAGCCCTATGTGCAGCACAGTCCGCAGATGGCCGGCGGTCTCGACACGCTCCGCGCTGCGGTCCCGACGCTCGACGGCTTCTCCTGGGAGCCGCAGCGCGTCGCCGCCCAGGGCGACCTCGTCTTCACCCACAGCGTCGTCCACGGCTGGGCAGCGAACCCCGTCGTCATCGTCGACATCTTTCGGCTGAAGGGCGACCGCATCGTCGAACACTGGGACGTCGTGCAGGACCTCGTCGCACCCGAGGACACCGCCGCCGGCATCCCGATGGTCTGACCGCGCGCCGCGATGGTGCCGGTGCGCACCGCGCCACCGCTGCACGTGCTGCGGGGAGGTCAGCGGACGATGGTCTGGACTTCCTCGACGGTGATGTCCACAGAGGTCGCAACGCTGCCGGCGGGGAGGTCGCCGCCGTTGCCTGCATGGTCGGTCCACGTGACGTCCCAGGTCAGCGTGGCCTGCAACTCGTGCGGCCCGGTGTTGTGCGTGGCGCGGTGGTACTGGACGCCGCAGGGCGGGTCCTCGCCCGACCGGCCCGGCGACCACGGCTGTCCGACGCTGCCTCCGGCCAGAGCGCAGCGGCCGGAGGCGGGGAAGGTGCGCGCCTCGCCGCCCGGTCGTAGGTGCAGCTCGGTCGGTGTCGCCGTGGTCTCGGCCCAGACGCCGTAGCCGTCGAGTTCGGCGCGCACGGTGACCGGTTCGAATTGCGCAGAGTCGAGCCACACCCAGGTCGGCAGGTTGACCTTCTGTGTCCCCTCCGGGTTCAGCGACACTTCGGTGTCCGGCACCCGCGTCTGCTCCCAGGCGAGTTCGGCGAGACCGTCGGTCTGAATCGCCAACTCCTCGACCGGCGGCGGGTCGGAGAAGTCAACCCAGAAGGTGCGGGGTTCGCACGCAGTGCGTTCCTCGAGCGGGTAGGCATCGTTGCGCACCACCCCCCAGAACGCTCCATTCCCCTGCTCGTCCAGGTTGTAGTCCGGAAACTCCTCAAGGAAGCGGTCGTGCGAGGCCCAGCCCGACTCGACATCCTCCTGCGGGAATGGCGGTGAGGTCATGCGCGCCATGAAGTCGCTCCAGTAGCGCTCCGCTTCCTCTGGAGTGCGCAACGGAGCGTAGTAGCAGGCGGGAGGCGTCCATGAGGTCGTCCTCAGGGCCCCCTCGGGGCTGGAGGCTCTGGGGGTGAAGGTGATGCGCACGTCGTCGGGCGTACCGGTGCCCACGCCCGCTCCAATGCTCCCGCTCCCGTCCGATTCTCCCCCGGTGCCGGGTCGAGTCCTGTCCCAGCGATCAGAAGCGCTCGCCTGCGCGGCTGCCATCAACACGAGGGCACTACTTGCGATGACCGCGATGCCCACGCTTCGTCGCCTCAACACTTGGCGGATTCCTGCTCGATTTCGGTGTCCGTCGTCTGCCAGACACCAAGATCATTTTTCTGGAGGCGGACCTTCTGGTAGCTCGGGAGCGCGTCAGGGTTGGCCTCGAACTCGACTTCTCCGGTGTCGAACCGGGTGTCCTGGACTTCGCTGAAGTCTCGGCAGTACTCGACGAACGCGACGTCGCCCTCGACATCGAGCACCCGGTGCCCCGTAAAGCGCATGGTGCCTTCCGACGTGCCGCCCTCCTCGATGATGTACTCGAGGGACTCCATGTCCTGCATGTAGGACTCGCCGGCGGTGTAGAAGCCGACCGAGGAGTTCTCCAGGTCGTGGGTGGTCAGGACCTCGAAGACGGACTTGATCTGCCATTGGCTGTCCGTGAGGATCGCGTCGTGCTCCGGGTTCCCGGTATCGGGTTCCTCGAAGACGAGTTGCAGGGACTCCGCCACCTCGATGTCGGGGCGGTCGATGTCGTCGTCGGCAGGCGGCTGGGCGTCGGCGTCCGTGTCCTCGTCGGGTGCGTCGTCCGCGGCCTCGTCGTCCTGCGCCTGCTCCTGGTCGAGCCCGGCGATCTCTTCGTCTGCGTCGTCGCTGCCGCAGGCGGTGAGTGCCAGGGCGGCTGCCGCGACTGCGGCGACGGCGGCGGTGGTGCGAGGGCGTGCGTGGCGAGGTCGGCGGTTCACGTGGGTACCCCCAGAATCGGTTCGAACGCGACGGCTGCCCAACCGTATCGTTCGGTATCGACGCCGCTACGGTGTCTCCGGTTCCGGGCCTTCTCCACGCCTGCGCGCCGCAGGCTCACGCGCGGGCGTCCTGTGCCAGCAGCGGGCCGAGTCTGGCGCAGCGTGCGGCGTACACGCCGAGGTGCTCCTGACGGAACGTCTCCGCGTCCCAGTCGTCGCCGCGCAGTTCCTCGCCGCGCCAGAGGTACGACCAGGTCTCCTCGCCGGACGCCAGGATGATGCGCCCGAGGTCGTACTCGTCGTCCTCGAACGCGTCGATGACGAGCCACTCGCGCGGGCCGAGGTCGGTGAGAACGAAGCCCTCGGCGGTGACGCCGGGGGCCAGGACGAGGCCGGGGTAGGCGCGGCCTTCGAGTGAGGCCGCCCGCCAACCGGGGGCGGCCGCGGCGGTGCGATCCGGCAGTCGTCCCAGGAGTCCGATGAGGACGGACTCGAACTGGAGCGTGCCGTAGACGAAGAGGCTTCGGGGCCCTTCGGCAAGTCGCCCCTGTGCGATCTGCTGCGGGCCGGTCGAGTGGTCGGGAGGGAACGCGTCGGGCACGGTGGGCTCCACGGTGGGTCGGTCCGGGTCCGGGGGTTCTGGAGGGCGGCTACCCCGGCGGCGGCAACCGATTCAGCGGGGGGTGCACCCACCTGCCCCGTGCTCCGGGGGTGTCGTGCGGCGACGTGTCGTTCGCGGTCGCCACGCGGGTGCGGCCGGGGCGGAGCGGACGGGCGGTGCAGCAGGGGCGAGTGCCGAGATGGCGGTGGCACGGGCGGAGGTGGCCGGAACGGGCCGCGTTCATCGAGCTTTCCGTGGTCGAGTCGCTACTCTCGGGCCGCATCGGGTCGCTCCGGTGCACCTGGAGCGGCAGGGGTGGGGACGGGCGGGGGCCCAGTGGGGAGCGTCGATGCGTCAATCGATCGCGAAGCCGATGCATGAGTCTGTGGGCGGGGCGCGGCGAGGGCGGCGCTGTGGCGCCGACCGTGGGGGCGGCGGTGCCGCCGAGAGGGTGACATCCGCTGGGCGATGCTCCGGAGGGGTGCCGACGCGGCTGCTCGACGGGGGGTGGCCCGCGTGGTTCTGCTGACGGTGACCTTGGTGTCGCTGCTGGTGCGGTGTCTTCCGGAGGGGGTGTCGCGGCCCCGTGACTACCTTCGGCACGGCGCCGTCGTCAGCGCGGTCGTAGGGGTGGTGAGTCACGCGCTCGCGGCGGTGATCGGCGGCGCGGGCAGCGGCGCGATCGCGTGGGGCTGCGTCGCCGCGGGCTGTGTGGCGGTCGGCTACGCGGTCGTCTACCCGTCGGTCCGCGCCGGATCGGAGCACCGGGACCCGGGATAGCGCCGGCGCAACCGGTGGCGCGCAGGGGTCGGGTCCGTCCTTCCCGTGGTGATGGGTCGGGCCTGTCCTGCCCGTGGCGGTGGCGGTGGCGGTGGCGGTGGACCGGGCCCGCACGCGTGCCCGGTCACGACACCGCGACGCGGTCGGTCTCCGGACCCGGGTCCCCCCCCCGCCCCCCCCGGCGTACCGCCTGGTGGACCACTTGTGCCGCCAGTCGGTTCGATGGTGTGATGGGGCCGTCGCGCGCCGATCGGCGGCGCGCGGGCATCGCACCCGGGACCGAGGAGGGCGACCCCCGCTCATGGCCGAGCCAGACTCCGGCGGCGTCCGCAGCGTGCAACGCGCGATCGACCTGCTGGCCCTGTTCGACACGGACCACCCCAGCCGCTCGGTCCGGGAACTGACGGACGCCACCGGGCTCCCCAAGACCACCGTGGTCCGGCTCGTCCACACCCTGGAGCAGACGGGGCTGCTGTGGGCACGCGGCGACGGCCGCATCGTGCCCGGTACCGGTCTGCTCCGTTGGGGCGAGCTGGCGAACCGCACCTGGCGCCTCCCCGAGCAGGCGAAGCGACTGCTCGCCGACCTCAGCGCCGCCAGCAGCGGTGAGACGGTGCACCTCTACGTCCGGCAGCAGGCCGCACGGGTCTGCATCGCCCGCCACGAGGGCACCCGTTCGCTGCGGCACGTCGTCCACGTGGGCGAGGAGATGCCGCTGTGGTCGGGGGCCGCCAGCCATGTGCTGCTCTCCGAGGCCGGCCGCGCCGACGTCGACGCCATCGCCGCCCGCGCGCCGCACGACGACTGGGCCGACGTGCTGTGGAACCGCACCCGCCGCGCCGCCGCAGACGGGTACGCCGTCAGCCACGGCGAGCGCGAACCGGGCGTCTCCGGCGTCGCCGCTCCCGTGTTCACCGGCTCCGGCCGCATGAGCGCCGCCGTGGCCCTCGGCGGCCCCACCATCCGCTTCACCGAGGAGGCCGTGGCCGGCTTCCTCCCTCCGCTGCTGGAAACCGCCCGCGCCCTGACCACGCTCGACTGCATCGGAGGAACCGCCTGATGTCATCCGCCCTTCTCGGTGGGGTCCGCGTCCTCGACCTCACCAACGTGCTCGCCGGCCCGTTCGCCGGCTACCAGCTCGCCCTGCAGGGCGCGGACGTCGTCAAGGTGGAGATCCCCGGCGCCGGCGACCTCGCCCGTCAACTCGGTGCCGACCGCGACCTCGCCGACGACCTGCTCGGCGCCTCCTTCCTCGCCCAGAACGCGGGCAAGCGCTCCCTCACCCTCAACCTCAAGGCGCCCGCCGGCCGCGAGGTGCTGCTGCGCGCCGTCCGCGAGTCCGACGTGCTGCTGGAGAACTTCCGGCCCGGCGTCATGGACCGTCTCGGCGTCGGCTGGGAGACGCTGCGCGCGGAGAACCCCGGTCTCGTCTACTGCGCCATATCGGGCTTCGGCCAGAGTGGGCCGATGCGCGACCGCCCCGCCTACGACCAGATCATCCAGGGGCTCAGCGGCATGATGAGTGTCACCGGCACGCCCGACACCGCGCCGCTGCGCGCCGGGTATCCGGTTGCGGACACCCTCGGCGGGATGGCCGCCGCCTACGCGATCACCGCCGCCCTGGTGCGGCGGGGCCGCAGCGGGGAAGGCGCCTTCCTCGACGTCTCCATGCTGGAGTCGGCGCTGACCGCGATGGGCTGGGTGACCTCCAACTACCTGATCACCGGCCGCGAACCGCGGCCGATGGGCAACGAGAACTTCACCGCCGCACCGTCCGGTACCTTCCGCACCGCCGACGGGCACCTCAACATCGCCGCCAACCGGCAGCAGCAGTTCGCCACCCTCTGCCGCCTCATCGGGCGGGAGGAGCTCGCCACCGACGAGCGGTTCGCCCACCCCGCCGACCGCAAGGCGCGCCGCGAGGAGTTGCGCGACGAGATCGAGGCGGGTCTCGCCGCCCGCCCGGCGGTCGAGTGGGAGGAGGTGCTGTCCGACGCCGGGGTCCCCGCGGCCCGCGTGCTCTCCGTTCCCGACGCGCTCGGCCTGGACCACCTGGCGGCACGGGAGTTCGTCCAGGAGATCGCTTTCCCCGACGGACGGGACCGTCGGCTGAGCGTGCTCGGCAGCCCGCTCCGGGTGGACGCCGCGCCGGTACCGGCACCCGCCCCGCCGCCGCTGCTCGGGGAGCACACCGAGACCTTCCTGACCGAACTGGGCTACGGCCCGGACGAGATTGCCGAGCTGCGAGAGAGCGGTGCCGTATGAGTGGTCCCACCACACCGTCCCCCGACGCCCCCGCTGCCGACGGCGGCCCGGACGCGGAGCAGCCGGTGGCCGAACCGACCGTCCCCGAGCGGCGGATCACCGACCACTGGTCCACCGCGGTCTCCCGCATCCGACCGGGCGAGATCCTGCTGCGCGGCTACCCCGTGGAGCAGCTGATCGGGAGGATCAGCTTCGCGGAGCAGATCTGGCTGATGGTGCGGGGCGAGCTGCCCACCCCCGTCCAAGGGCGGTTGCTGGAGGCGGCGTTGGTCGCCGCAGTGGACCACGGGCCGCAGGCGCCGTCGATTGCCGCCGCCCGGATGGCCGCGACCTGCGGCGTCGGACTCAACAGCGCCGTCGCCACCGGCGCCGGACTGCTCGGGGACGTCCACGGCGGCGCCGGGCAGCAGTGCATGGAGGTACTGGCCCGGGTCGTCGCCGGTGAGGACGCACGCGAGATCGTCGCCGAGTACCGGCAACGCCGCGCCTACGTACCGGGGTTCGGCCACCGCTTCCACCCCCGCGACCCGCGCCGCGACCCGCTCCTCGCTCTGGTTCGGGAGGCGGTCGCCGCCGGCGAGGTCCCGGGTGACGCGCTGCGCGCCGGCGAGGAGTTGGAAGACGCACTGGCGGAGGGCCGCACCCGGCCGGTCCCCATGAACATCGACGGCGCGACCGCCATCATCTACGCCGAGTTGGGCTTCCCCGCCGAGTTGGGGCGCGGGCTCTTCGTGCTCTCCCGCAGCGTCGGCATCCTCTCCCACGCGTGGGAGGAGTCCGAGGGAGGCGCGCGCATCAAGGGCCCGCTTCCCCGGCCGCTGCTCGCCGGCTACCACGGCCCGGACCCGCGGGACCTGCCCCCGCGCGGCGGTGGCGAGGCGCCCGCGGCGGAGTAGCGGCCCGCGCTCGCCGGGCCCCTCGCCGGGCCGGTGCCGTCCGGACCGGTCTCGCACCCCCGGTGGCACCCCCGCCGGGCC
>NZ_JAAVJC010000076.1 GCF_012033785.1 Streptomyces bohaiensis | reverse complement strand
GCCCGCCGCACGGCACGAGGCCGCGCGCCGTGCGCGCGAGCACGACCGGCTCCGGCGCAGCGGCCGCGGCTCGACCGGCCGGGCGTCCGGTGCCAAGCCCCGTGCCGAGGCGGTACGTTGGCCCGGGACCCGACGGGAGCCCGCCCGTGACACCGCGTCGTCCCGACGTGCGCACGGGAGCACCAGGGACGTGCCTCCTCATGTCAGCAGCGCCGGACGTGCCGGAGGCCGCCCGGGAGTTCGCGGCTCTGCTCCGCCTGCTCAAGGACCGGTCGGGACTGAGCTACGGAGCGCTTGCCGCGCGGTTGCACGTGAGCACGTCCTCGCTGCACCGCTACTGCCGGGGCGAGAGCGTCCCCCACGACTACGCCCCCGCCGAACGACTGGCCCGCGCCTGCCGCGCCACCGGACCGGAACGCGCCGAACTCCACCGCCGCTGGGTCCTCGCCGACGACGAGCGGCGCCGCGCGGCACCGAGTCCGGTGCGCCGCGGCGATGCGCCGTCAGTGCCCGTCGCGGCCGCCTCCGACAGCTCTGACGCCCCCGACAGCTCCGATGGCTCCGATCGCGCGGTCGGAGACGCTCCCCCCGCAGGAAGAGAGGCGGTCGGCACCGCCTCCGCCTCGGGGGCGGCTCCCGCCGGCCCCGGCGAGGCGCCGGTACGCCCCGGAGGGCGGCGCCGCGTCGGGTCCCCCGCGCTGGCCGTGGCGGTCGCGGGGGTCGCGGTGGCCGTCGGGCTCGCCGGGTGGTGGTCGGTGGCGGGCGGCGCGCCGGCGGAGGACGCGGAATCCGCACCTTTCTCGGTGCGGGTCCGCCCCTTCGCCTACGAGCATCCCTGCGACCAGCGGCTGCTGGTCGACCGCCCGCCCGAGGTCGTCGCCCCGCCACCCGAGGCCGGCGACGTGACGGCGTGGGTGCGCGACCACGCCGGGGTGCCGGCCGATGAACAGCGCATCGGCCTCACCCTGCAGGGGACGGGGGAGGAGACCGTTGTGGTGGAGGCCGTCCACGTCCGCGTCGTCGAGCGGTCGGCGCCGCTGACCTGGGACGAGTACCAGCTCAACCGCCACGGCTGCGGTGGGAGCGTCCAGCCGCGGCCGTTCACTGTCGACCTCGACAACGGCAACCCGGTTCTGGACCCGGGGGAGGGGGAGGGGGGCCTCCCGCTGACCGTCGACGAGTCCGACCCGGAGGTGCTGTACCTCACCGCGCGCACCTCGGCGCACCACGTCGCCTGGGAGCTGAGCCTGGAGTGGTCCAGCGGTGGTCGCAGCGGCACGGTCCGCGTCGACGACGGGGGAGACCCCTTTCGGACCAGTGGCGCCGCGGGCGGCACGCAGCACTCGTTCACCTCCGGCACGGAATGGGTCTCCCACCGCCGCCAGTGAGGCGCGGCGAGTCGCACGCCGCCCGGCGCCACCAGGTCAGCCGTCGTGCGCGCTGCTCCGCCGCCGCGCTGTTCCCTTCCGCCGCGAGCCCACCACGGTCGCCACCGCGACGAGACCCGTGGCGAGCGCCATCACCAGAGCTCCGCCGGCGAGGGCGGCGGTGGTGCCGGTGAGGGCCAGCAGCGCGCTGACCGCGATGACGCCCAGCGCGTTGGCGGTCCGCATGAGGGCGAAGACCTCCGCTCGCCGATGAGCCGGCGCCAATCGATCCAGAATCAGGGAGAAGTACGTGCCGAGCGGTGGCAGGAAGAAGCCCACCGTTGTGGCGCCCGCCAGCGTCAGCCACAGCGGCCCCTGCTGGGCCACGACGGCGGCGCCCACCGTGGCGGCCGTCAGAAAGACCAGTACCTGCCGCCGGTCCGGCACCCGGTTGCGGACACTCACCCAGACACCGCCGGAGATCGAGCCCAGGCACAGGGCCAGGGCGAAGACGAAGCCCCACCCGGCGTCCAGCCCGTACCGCAGCGCCAACGAGACCGCGCCGACCTCGACGGCGGCGACCGCCGCCGACATGGACGCCGTGCAGAGGAGCCAGAGGTGGACCCGGGCCCCGAAGCGGCCGCCCCCCTCGCTCCGCACGGCCGGCGTCCGCACGCCCGCGGTCCGCGGTATCAGGAGGACGGGCGCCATTCCGGCCAGCGCGAGGCCCACCACCGCCCAGCCCGGCGACAGCGACCCGGCGACCGAGGCCACGACGGGGGCCGCCGCGAAGGTGACCTCGTTCAGCGTCGCGGCGATCCCGAGCGCCCTGGGCAGGTTGCCGGGCGCCACGAGGTGGTTCAGCAGCAGCCGGATGTAGCCGTACGCGGCCCCGTTCACCGCTCCCGCCGCGGCCGCCGCGGCCATCACCAGCACGAACGGTGCCCCGGCGGACGCCAGCACCGCGACGAGCACCAATCCCAGGGTCCGGACCCCGATGAGCCCCCGCAGGTAGCCCCCCGCGTCGAACCGGACGCCCAGTCGGGACAGCGGCACCGCCGCCACCACCTGCGCCGCGGTCATCGCGGCCACCAGCGCGGCGCCGTGCGAGGCCGAGCCGGTCAGCGGCAGGGCGAGCAGGGCGAAGGCGATGGGCGCGGCGGCCTGCGGCACGCCGAAACTCCCGTACCCCGCGAGCCAGCGAACGAGGGCGGTGCGCTCCGCCGGAACAGGGCGTGCGCCGGTCGCCGGTGCCGCCCCCGTATCGTTGCGCTGCGTCATCCCGCTCCCTTCCGCCGGATCGGCCCGTGGTCACGAGCCGACGGCCACCAGCACCACGCTGCGCACTATATTGCCCAGGCGGGTGACGGCTTCCCGGAGGAGGAGCGTGACCGACAAGCTGAACCCCGGTGTGGCCCGCGACATCGGGCGCCGGATCCGAGCCCTGCGAGAAGCGAGCGGCGTGAGCCTGTCCCGCCTGGCCCAGGTCAGCGATGTCAGCCGTCGCATGCTGACCCAGATCGAACTCGGCCAGGCCAACCCGAGCATCGGGACGGTGGACAAGGTCGCGGCCGCCCTCGGCACGACCTTTCCGGGGCTCCTGGGCGTCGTCGACCACGCGCCGCCGTCGGGGGTCGAGATCTGGTCGACGCCGGACGACAGCTGGGCCTACCTGCTCCGCGCCGTGGAGACGCGGGACCTCTCCGTCGAGCTCTGGCGGCTGCGGCTGGTGGGCGAGGAGACCCACCGGGTGACTCCCTCCGCGGGCGCGCCCGACTCCCTGATCCACGTCCTGGAAGGCAGGGTGCGGATCACCGGCGACGACGACCGGGCTGCCGACGTCGCCGAGGGGCACACCGGCACCCTCGCTGCGGGAACGGAGCACCGGCTGGCCGCCCTCACGCCGGTCGCCGCGTTCCTGCGCGTGGTCATGGTCCCGCGGGCGCACCCCTGACCCGGCCCGGCGGTGCCCGAGCACGCAGGGACGCCCCCTCGTGGTTCGGCCCACCTCGCCCCCGCGGCCCGGGACGGCGTGGCCGCCGCCCCGTCGCGCGGGCGGCGCCCATGACCGAACGGACGCGCACCGATCGACAGCAGCCCTCACTCCGGCACCGCCGCGGCCGCGTGTTGCGCACCGCCGCGGCGACGGCGACCGTGGCCGCGGTGGTCGCCGCGTGCGGGGCGGCGGACGACGACAGGGACGGCGGCGCGGACGACGTCGGCTCCTCCGAGGTCGGCGACGACGGTGCGGCCACCGGGGGAGTCGTCGCCGACGAGACGCCGGAAGACCCCGTTGCGGACGGCGACGACTCCGGCGCCGACGACTCCGGCGCCGACGACTCCGGGAGCGGGGGACTGCAGGCCTGCGACGCGGACCGGCTGGAGCCCGCCGGCAGCGGCCCGAGGTCCACGACGACGGCACAGCCGTCCCTCTGATCCGGCTGACCAGCCTGGCCCCGGAGGCCTGCGAGCCGGCGGACTTCCCCGACCGTCACGCCGCTCGACACCGACCGGCAGCCCCTCGCGGACGCCGCGGTGCCGGAGGCCGAGCCCGTCGGACCGCTGACCGTGGGGGACGGCGACACCGTCCGGTGCGAGGTGCGGCCCCTCGCGGAGAGCGCGGCCACCGCCTGCCTGGAGCCGGCGTCCTACCTGGAGGTGGCGATGCCCGACGGCAGCGGCAGCTTCGACCTGCGGACCGGTGTCCGGGACGACGTCGACCGGCCGGTCGAATGCGACGACCGGCCGGAGATCGGACTGCACGGCCGCTGACGCACCGCGAGGGCAGGGCGGATCGGCCCTGCCCGGCCCGGGCCCCGGCTCGCACCTGAGCGGGCCGGGGCCCGCTCAGGCGGCCTCACCCCGTGGCTGCGGGCCCACCAGCGGGGCGAGCGCCTGCAGCACGGTGTGCAGGTTCCGGCCGGCCTCGATGAGTTCGGCGGCGTGGCGCACCACCGTTCCGACCGGACGCCCCGCCGGACAGGGGCCCGACCAGCCGGCCGCGCGGCGCAGTTCCAGGGCCACGTACTCGCGGGACTGGTCGGGGAGCACCGCCGGCCGGCCGGTCGTCGCGAAGATCCTCCGGACGCTGCGCAGTGCCACCGCATCCCCCGGCGCGGCGGTGAGGTCGCCGGCGGTCAACTGCCGGTGCACGCTTCTCGCGGCCAGCGCCAGGCTCGTCACGTCGCCCGTCAGGTCGTTGTCGTCCATGGGCCACGCCTACCCGGCTCACGGCCGCGACTCCCTCCGCGCCGACCACCGGCTCCCGGGGTGCCGACGGTCGGCCCGCGTCCGCGGCGCAGGGCCCACGGCCGCCCCGCGTCGCGTGTCGGCTAGACCACCGCCACCCCGGGCAGGTCGTCGAAGCCCGCCTTGCCGTCCGTCGTGAGCACCGCACGGGCGGTACCCGCCGCTGTCGCCGCGATGATCAGGTCGTGGGCGCCGCGCGGTCTCCCCTCGGCGCGTACGTGCGCCAGGAGCCGCGCGTGCGCGCGAGCGACGTCGAGGGTGTAGTCCTCGACGGGGATGACCGCGAACACCAGGTCGGCGAACTCCTGGCGGCGCTGACGCCGCTGGGTCGTGTCGGCCCGTTCCACCCCGGTGAGGAGTTCCGCGCCGGTGACGGCCGCTATGGCGAGATCCGCGTTGCGGTTGAGCGCACCGAGGTCCAACCTGCCGCGTTCCGCCTCGATCAGGATCCCGGTGTCCAGGATCAGTCGTTCCACGGATCGTCCTGCGTCAGCAGATCCCGCGAGCCGAGGACGTCGTCCTCGTACGTCGCGTCGTCCTCCGGGTGACGCGCCCGGAACGCCGTCAGCGCGTCGGCGAATTCGCCGCCGTTGGCGACGGGCGCCGGGCCGATCAGCGCGAGCCGCCGCCCGCCGCGGGTGATCACGATGGTCTCCCCGTGCTCCGCTCTGTCGAGGACGCTCGCGAAGTTCCGCGACGCCTCGGACGCCGTCATCAGTCGCATGGAGTCAGAATATCAGAGAAGCACTGTTCGGATCCGGGATCCGGGATCCCGGATCTGGATGCGGATGCGGGTCGGGCGGGGGTGCCGCGCGGGACAGTCACCTCATCGCCACCCGGACGTGTCCGGTCACGGACTGTCCCCGGCCCAGTCCCACCGTCCCGGAGCACCCCGGCGAGGCCGGTAGTGCGCGCGGCCACCGGCGCCGTACTGCCCGATCTCGGTGGCCAGCGACGCGCCGTCCGCCGACCCGGTCGACTCGTGATCGGTGACATCCAGCAGCAGGCCGTCGAGGGGCCCCGCGCACAGCTCGACGTACCGTCGGCCCTCCTCCGGGCCCGCGTCCTCGTGGTCCCGGCCGTACACCCGTCGCTCCATACCGGCATCGTCGCAGCCACCACTGACAGGACGCGCGCCTCACAGCCCCGGCAGTGCGTCCTGCCGGACGTCACCGGTGCGCGGGATCGGCGCCTCCCGGATGTGCAGCTTGGCCCGGCAGCCCTCACCGAGCTGCCACTGCCGGGCGAGCGCGGTGGTGAGCCGCCGGCCGCACAGCCGGCAGAGGGCGGGCGGCCGAGGGTCGCCCGGGGGAACGCCCGGGAGGAGATCCGTCATGGCACCGGTTTAGCAGAGGAACCGACCCGCGCCGCACAGCCGTCACCTCGCGGGCGTGACGCCGGGGACCGTCGGACGAGCACCGGGGGCGTCGCGCCGCCGCCCGCGACTCCGGAAAGGGAAGGCGTCCTGCGCCGACGCCGCGTATCTTCCCGCGCGGAGCCGGCCCAGGGGGGCCGGGCCGACCACCCGAAGGAGCGCCTCATGATCGATCCTCGACTCGCGGGCCGTACCGTGCTCGTCACCGGCGCCGCCGCCGGCATCGGGGCCGCCGTCAGCCGCGCCTTCGCGGCCCAGGGCGCCCAGGTCGCCGTCCACCACCTCGGGTCAGCGCAGCCCCCGCCCGCCGAGGGCGCCTGGGCGCACGCGACCCCCTCGGCCGAAACGGCCGAGGCACTGGCCCGTGACATCGGGAACGACTCCTTCGCCGTCGCCGCGGACCTGTCCGCCCCGGACGCCGCCCGCCGCCTCGTCGAGGCCGTCCTCCGCCGGGGCGGGGCGCTCGACGTCCTGGTCAACAACGCGGCCCACTGCGAGTCCCCCGACACGGTCCGGACCGTGACCCACGGGTCGTTGCACCGGCACTTCGCGGCCAACGCGGTCGCCCCCGCGCTCCTCCTCGCCGAAGCGGTTCGGCAGCGGCGGGGTGACACTCCGCTGTGCGTGGTCAACATCAGCACCGACGCGGCTCGTGCCTTCCCCGGGCAGACAGGTTACGGGGCGTCGAAGGCCGCGCTCGAGGCCCTCACCCGCTCCACGGCGCTCGACCTCGCACCGCACGGCGTCCGGGTCAACGCCGTCGCACCCGGGCCGGTGCAGACCGGCTGGATGGACGGTGACCTCCTCGCGCAGGTCGAGCGGATCGTTCCGATGGGGCGCGCCGGTTCGCCCGCCGACATCGCCGACGCCGTCGTGTTCCTCGCCTCGCACCAGGCGCGGTGGATCACCGGCCAGGTCCTGCAGGTCGCCGGCGGCCACGCGTTGTGAGCCGTCACCCCACAGCGAACGGGTGCGCCGCCGGGCGGGTGGCTGATCCGGCCACGGACGAGAGCAGCGCCCTCGCCACGGGGGACCCCCGCCCACCCCAGACCCCTCGCGCCCCGCGGCGGGGCCGGCCCGGTGCCCGGGGGCCGGCGGGCCCGCGCAGCGCCTCGGGCCGCCCGGCCGCTGCCCTCCGACGTCGCAGCAGTCGCGGTGCGATGCACCGGGCGCGGCGCGGTCGCCCCCTCCTCGGCGTGCGCCGCCGCACCGGAGAGGAGAACACCGGCCGAAAACCGCGCCCCTGCTGACGGGGCGTCGGGGTAGACGAGAACCGAGCGGGTGACGGACCGGTCCGTTCCGCGGTCCCTCCGGGCACGACGGTTTCCGGCTCGACGGCACGACCGGCGCTGCGACTCGCCGCCGGTGCGCGCTGCCGGCTCCACCCGCGCAGGCCCGGGTCCGCCGCCCGGTACACGCAGAGAGCGAGACGAGGTCATGAAGAAGAGGACGTGGATCGCCGGTGGTGTCGTCGTGGCGAGTGTGGCCATGGCGGCGCTCCTCGCCAACCAGAGCCTTGATTCGACCGCCTTCGTCGTGCTGGCGCTCGTCGCCCACGTCGTGGTCGCGGTGGTCGGCCTGCGGCTGCTGCGCCGCCGGCGGGCGGAGAAGGCGCGCCGAACGCCGTCGCACGCAGCCGACACACCGCAGCAGGAGGCGCGGACCCAGCCGCGCGACGCCGTCGGGTAGGGCCTCCCGGCGCCGTGTGTTCCCCCGGGTCGGCAGGAGGCCGAGGGCCGTCCCCCGACCCCGCCCTCTTTCGGATCGGAGTCCCCGTGCGTGACCTCACCCGACTCAGGCTGTTCTCCGCGATCGGTGCCGCGGTCGGCACCGCGTGCTTCGGGTACGCCGTGCTCTCCGAGGCGTACGAGGGATACGCGCTGTCCGTGGTCGGCCTGATCACCCTGGTCAGCGCAGTGACGCTCGCCGTGCTCGTGGAGCGGGGAGTGCGGCGCGGGCACCGACCGTGAGAGCGGCTCACATCGTTCCGGACGGCACCGGGCTGGGCCCCGGACCGACGTGCCGGGACCGCGCCGGCTGCTGCCTTCGTGCCGAAAGCGGTCTGGTCACCGCCGGGCGCACTTGGCACCATCGGCGCGACACCCGCTGTGCGCCAGGAGGGCAACCTGTGCTGCCGAACTACTTCAACACCAAGCCGCTGACCGACTACATGCGCCACGACCTGAACATCCCGGCCGATCGCGAGGCCGGCAGCCTGTCCGCGGGACGGGTCGGCCGGATCGCCGCTCTGGCGGCGGCGTCCTCGGCCGCCTACGCCGCGACCGGGCACCTGCTGGCCCTGCTGGCCCTGCTGCCGCCTCCGGACACGAAGGGCGAGGGGGCGGACGAGCCCGACCCCTTCTGGTCACGCCTGCGGCAGGCGTCCGGGGCGTCCGCTCTGCGGCCCGGCTCGCTGCGGATCGCGGTGGTCGCAGCACTCGACGGCCATGGCGCCGGACTCGCCGCCAGGCTGTTGGAGGCGTTCGGCGCCATGACCCGCGACCAGCGCGATGCCACCGCCCTCCTGGTCGGTGAGCACCTGACCGACGACGGCGACCTCCCCGGGCCCGCGGCGACCGCCGGGGAACTCTGGCTGCGCGACGTCGAGCTGACGGCCTGGCACGTCGTCCACCACCACCGCCGTCCCCCGACGCGGCTCGCGCGGGAGCAGTTCCGCGACGCCTGGCGCCGTGTGTGAGGCTCACCGGTAGCCGGTAGCTGTGTCCGCCGGCCGGGACCGAACCCTGCTGCCCGGTCGGCGGACATCGCGTCCCGTGGGGCCGCGGCCGCCCCTCGCGGGTACGGCGCGCCCTCATGGCATCGTGGTCGCAGGGTGTCCACGGTGGCAGTGCTCTCCGACATCCACGGCGTACTGCCCGCGTTGGAGCGGGTTCTCCGCGAACCCGCGATCGCTGCGGCCGACCTGGTCGTCGTGACCGGTGACGACACCCTGGGGCCCGCCGGACGGCGGGGAGCTGCGGGCCGGTCGGGAGCACGGCTCAAGTCCGTCGGCCGAACGGCCGATGACAAGGGTGCGGGGTGGTGGACGGTGCCTTCGTCCACCACCCCGCTCAAGGAAGGGCGCAAGGCCCGGTGCGGCGCCTCTCCGGCTGGGGGTGCCGTATCGGTGTGATCGGCGCCGCGTAAGGGTGCGGCTCCCCGGGCGTCGCCGATGTACTCCTGCTGTCACCCGGACGGGGACGGTCCCGGGCGTCGAAAGGGGTGCGCGCGTCGCGCGCGGCGGGCGTCGGTGTGCTCGTCGCCGTGGCAGCCGGCCAGCCGACGTGCGGCCGACAGGTCCGAGGCCGGCGGGAGCACTCTGCGGGCCCCGGTGAGAGCGAACAACCGTTCCACCCGAGGGGAGTAGGGCCCGGCGATCGCCCACGGGCGTCCGGCGGCGCGGTGCGCGCTGTGTGCCGCGAGCAGCGTGTTGAGTGCCACGGAGTCGGCGAAGGTCACCCCGGAGAGGTCCAGGACCGTGCAGCGGGACCGCGACTGCGTCGCCGCGGTGAGCGCCTCTTCAAGCGGGTGGATGTCGTCGAGATCGAGATCCCCGGACGCGGTGATCAGGAAGAGGGCAGGCGAGGCCTGGACGACGACAGCGGAACCGTGGTCGGGTGTCACCCGCGTGATTCTCGCAAGGCACCGCCTGTTGACCAGGCGACCGAAACGCGTGGGCGTCGGCGGACGTCGGCCTCCCGCACCCTCGGACGGGGGCCGCGCCGGCGCGCTCGTGGCTCAGCGGGCGAATGTCGTGAGCGGGAGCGTGGCGCTGACGCGTTTGCCGCCGTGGTTGCGGCTGGCCTGGAAGCTGGTGCAGAGGCTGGTGACGATCTGGAGGCCGTGGCCGCCGATACGGCGGGGATCCCGGGGCCGCGCGGCGGGAATCTCGGGGCTGGTGTCCCACACGCTGACGACGGCCACGCCGGGGGAGTGCTCGAGTGTGAGGGAGTAGCCGCCGGAGGTGTGCGTGCGGGCGTTGGTGACCAACTCGCTGACGACCAGGCGCAGCGCGTCCCGGGAGTCGGGGGAGACCGCCTCCCGCAACTGCACCGTGGAGAGGAACTGCCGAGCCAGGGCCCGCGCTTCCGCCACGGGCTCCGTACCGTCGTAGATCGCCCGGGCCCGGATGGGGGCCGTCTCGTTCAGCTCCGGGCGCTGGGCGGGAAGGCCGGCCAGCAGCGGACTGCTCGCGGCCCGGGGGTGATGGTGGGACATGGTTTCGCCTTCCTCCACCCGGCACGGGAACTGGTCCCGATCATCGCCCTTGATCGTTTTGGGGTGGTTCCTGGCGCTTACCCATCGCTGATGACTCTACCCGGGCCGGCTTTCCGATCGGAGTGGCCCGGCTGCCCCCTGGGGGACGACGAACGAGGGGCGGCGCTTCGCCCGCGTCACCGTACCGGCCCCCGGCGCGCGTCCCTGCCATCACCGCCTGCCCGGGACGGCAGGCGACGCAGCTCGGTGCCGTCCGCGCGCCCCGGTGCGCCGCTCCGAGGTGTCCGGGGCGCGAGCGCGGTGGCCGGAGCGGGCGGCACGCGATCGGTCCGGTTCCGCTCCGGCGGGGAGCCGCTCTCAGGTCGAGGTCGGCTCCGCCGACGGCGCCACGCTCTCGTCGTCCTCGCAGTCGAGGAGCCGCCGCGCCGCCGACAGGTCCGCGGCGAGCGGCAGCACCTCGTGGGTGCCGGTGACGCTGAACAGCCGCTCCACCTGCGTGGCGAAGGGGCCGGCGATGGCCCAGGGGCGGGCGGTCTCCTCATGGGCGTCCAGTGCCTGCAGGAGCGCGCCCAGGAGGGTGGAGTCAGCGAAGGTCACGCCGGAAAGGTCGATGATCGTACAGCGGGAGAGGGATCGTGCCGCCTCGGACAGGGCGTTCTCGAACGGGCCGGCGACATCGAGGTCGACCTCGCCCGCGGCAGCGATCAGGAAGGTCTCGGGGGTCTGCGTCACCGTGACGGTGATGCTGGAGGAGGAAGACACTCCCCGATTCTTCCAGATTTCAACCTTTTCGGGCACCATCTCGTGATCAAAAATATCATGCACGATGTAGCGCTGGTCGGGGGTGACGCGCCCCGGTCCGCAGGCGTCGGGGCGGGGAGGTGCGCCGGGCGCGGCAGCCGCCGGGGCGGTGGTGCCGCGGTCGCCGAAGACTGTTCTCGCTGGTCGGAGCCGGGCTGCAAGGAGGGCTGCGGCATCGGCGGGGACTGGGCGATGCGGTGTGGCCGGCCCGGGCGCGCGCCGGTTCCTGCGGTGTGCCCCGGATCACACCGGCCGGCGTGATCTCGGGCATGTCGCGCGGTCGCCGCGCCGCCCTGCCGGGTGAGGTCGTCTCCGTGGGGCCGTCCGGAGCGGAGCGGGGCAGCGCGACTGCGTGGCGGTGCTCGACTCCGTTCACGGCCCGGACGCCCATCCGCACGGCGGGGCAGCCCCCGCGGGCGGCGCTCCGCGGCATCGTGCGGGACGGCGACCGGTCCATCTCCGCGGCCGCGATGCCTGCGCGATTCCCGGGCCGGCCGGATGCCCCGCGACGCGCCGACGGCGCGCTCGATCGCCTCTCACTGGGCGAGGAGCGCGCCGTCGGGTGTCGGACGCTGCCCGAGGACCGAGGTCCTCGGGGGCTGCTCAGGAGCGGGGTTCGCGGCGGTCCGAGGTGAGGGAGTCCTTGATCCCGGCGAGTCCGCCCGTCACCGCGGACACGCCGTTCTTCGCCGATCCCTTGGCCTGATCCGCCTTGCCCTCGGCGCGCATCCGGTCGTTTCCGGTCACCTTGCCGATCGCTTCCTTCGCCTTGCCCTTCAGACGGTCACCGTTGCCCTCGGCACTCATCCTGACCTCCTGCTGCATCTCGCTCGGCCACCAGCCCCGGCAGTCCCGAGGCGCCTGTGCCCGGGCCTGCTGGTTCGGCTGATCCATCTGTCCGACACGGCGCATGCCCGCTGGTGGTGGTCTCATGCATGGGCCAGCTATCGGCTGCCGCGCAGTCGCCCGGCAGCCTCGGAGCGGTCGCCGGATGGCCCCTCGTGGAGCCCGCAGCACCGGTTGCGCGACCTTGCTCCCTGCGTCCCCGGGAAGACCCGGGCGATCACGCGCGCTCGGACCGATCGGCAGCCGGCTCGACGGGTTCGACCGGCCGTCCGCTCGCGCCGCTCGCCGCGTGGCGGATCCACCAACCCGCGACGTAGAGCGCGGCGACGAGGAGACCGCTCGCCGCGGTCGCCTTCACCCCGTGCGACAGCAGGGACTCCAGGTGGAGGGTCCCCGCCGTCCACTCGTGCACGTAGGAAGCGGGGTCCATCAGGACGACGGCTCCGAGCAGTGTCCCCAGCCCGAGTGCTCCGAGGATCGGGCCACGCACGCCCCTCGGCAGCCGGTCGCGGCGCGGACCCGGCCGGTCGGCGGCCGACCGTCGGGCACGGAGGTAGATCGCGATCGCCACGAGACCGCCGAGGGTGCTGAGCACCTGGAGCACCCGCGCGAGGGCGCCCCCGCTGCCCTCTCGGATCAGGGCGTCCCACGCGACGTGGGTCAGGACTCCGATCCCGACCGAGACGACGACCCACCCGGCCCACGCAGCCGCCGCGCCGGGGGAGCCACCCGCCGCCGCTCGGCCCGGCGGCGGCGTGACCATGAGCCGGGCCGGCAGCAGCGCCACCACCGGTCGACGTGCCGGGAGGTACCCCGCGAACAGCAGCAGCCCGAAGAGCAGGCTCAGCCAGAGCCCGTCGAAGGAGTGGCTGTAGGTGGCGTTCAGTGCTTCGCCGTACCAGGCCTGGGCGCTCGCCGTGAGGCCGGTGGCGCCCAGGAAGTAGGGAACGTCCGGCGCCATCGCTCCGCACACCAGCGCTGCCGGCACCAGCGGCGACCGCATCAGGGGGAGCACCGCTGCGGGGTGGGAGAGGGTGAAGGGCATGATCCACCTCGGACGGACTCGAAGCGGCGGGGCGGGGACAGCCGCGCCAGGGGTGGCCGGTCACCGGAGCGGGGTGGGCGCCGGTGGCGGCGGAGGCGAGCATACCCCGTATGTATGAATCGGTCCCCGCCGGTCCCCGGTCCTCGCCGGTCCTCGCCGGCCCGCGGCGCGGTTCGGTACGCGGCGTCATCGCGACCCGGCGTTCGGCGGTGCGGCGTTGGTGTCGCGGTCGAGCCCACGGCCCCGGCTCCCGGCCCACGGCCCCGGCTCCCGGTCGGCGGGCCCGGGGGCACCGGGCCGCGACGCCCCCTGCTCCCCGCCGCGCCGGGTGGGCGCGGCCGTGCACCGGCCGGACGTCACCGGCGTGGGTCGACCAGCACCTTGGTGTGGGGGCTGTCACCCGAGTCGAGTTCCGACAGCAGGTCGCCGAGATGCGACAGCCCCACCGTTCCGGTGTGGAGGGTGGCGACGTCGATCCGTCGCTCGGCGATGGCACGCATCGTGCGCGTGAAGTCCTCGTGGGTGTAGGCGAGCGAACCGATGACCGTCAACTCGCGGCTCTGCCAGTCGCCGTACCTGACCGTCGATTCCTCCAGGGGATAGCCGAGGAGCGCGAGGGTCCCGCCCCGGCGGACCAGTTCGGCGGACGGCTGCAGCAGCGAGGCGACCCCGCTGCACTCGAACAGCACGTCGGCGCCGAGCCCGTCACTGGCCTGCGCGAGCGCATCCGCCAGGGCGCCGGGTGCCACCACGTCGCGGAAGCCGAGCTTCTCGGCGGTGCCCCGGCGGGCGGCCGAGGGTTCGGAGACGATGACCCGTGCGGCGCCCGCGTTGCGCGCGTGCTGCGCGGTGAGCAGGCCGATGGGGCCGGCGCCCTGGACGACCACCAGGGAGCCCAACTCCATCGCGGTCCGCCGGACCGCGTGGAACGTCACGGTCGCCGGTTCCACCAGAGCCGCCTCGACGTCCGAGAGCTCGTCCGGTACGGGGATCGCCCGGCGCGCGGAGACCCGCAACCGGCTCGCGAAGGCCCCGTGGGCCGGGGCGGCGTCGTCCACGCCGTTGGCCTCGGCGAACACCGTCCCGCAGTGGCGGGTGTGGCCGGCCACGCACGGTCGACACGTCCCGCACGCCGGCCCGACCCCGCCCACCACACGCCGGCCGACATCGATCCCGGACACCTCGGCACCGACCGCGCTGACCCGCCCGGTCCATTCGTGCCCGAAGACCGCCGGCGGGAGCATGTGGCCGTCGGTCCAGCCGTGGACGTCCGTGCCGCAGACACCGCTGTAGATGATGTCGACGACGACCCCGTCCGCCGCGGGCGGCTGCTCCTCCCCGGCGTGCTCCTCCAGCCGTCGTGGCCCCGACACCCTGAGATAACGCTGTTCGGCGTGCATGGGCACATGCTCGGCCGGTGCCGCCGGCGCGGCCCGCAACGAGACCGGCGCTGCCGGCGGAGACCACACCGTCGGCCGAAGCGGCGGTCGGCCGCCCGCCGCGTGGTGGGCGGGCCCGCACGGCGACCGGTCTCACGACGTGGTGCGGCAGCCGGTCAGCAGCAGGTCGACCATCCGCCGGGCGTCCGCCTGGTCGTAGTCGGGGCCGGTGATGCAGAGGTTCCCCACGGCGCGCATCAGGGTGTAGGCGGTGACGTCCGCCCGCACCTCCCCGGCGTCCACGCACGCGCCGAGCAGCTCGGCGCAGGCCGGGACCAGGGTGTCGACCATGACGGCGTGGAGGTTCTCCAGGCCCGGGTCCTCGGAGCCCAGTGCCGCCCCGAGGCCGTGCTTGGTGACGAGGAAGTCGACGAACGCCCCGGTCCACCGGTGCAGTGCCGTCGACGGCGTGTCGCACGCCGCCAGGAGCCGGGGCGCGAGTTCGGCGCAGGCGTCGATCTGGTGGCGGTACACGGCGGTGACCAGGTCCGCGCGGGTCGGGAAGTGGCGATAGACCGTTCCCACGCCGACCTCCGCCCGGTGGGCGATCTCGCGGACGGGCGCCTGGACCCCCTGTGCCACGAAGACCGCGGCAGCGGCCTCCAGTACGCCCTCGCGGGTGCGTCGGGCCTGTTCCCTGCGTACCCCGGCCGATTCCGCCACGCATGCCTCCGATTGCTCGCGGAACAATGTTCCGCTACGTTGGCGGAACGCCGCTCCGTCAAAGTATGGCAGAGCCGTTCCCCAAGAAGGCGCAGGTGGCCCATGCCCTCCCACACCCCCGCACGACAGACCGTCTCCGTGAAGCCCATCGGCCTGTCCTCTCCCGGACGCGACGTCGACCTGCACCTGAGGGTCACCGCACCTCGAGAGGGCCGCGACCTGCCGGTCATCGTGTTCTCCCACGGGAACGCGTGGTCCATGGACGGGTACGGCCCCCTGGTCGACCGGTGGGCCGCCGCGGGATTCCTCGTGGTGCAACCCACCCACCCGGACTCCCGCCGCATCGGGATCACGCCCGGCGACCCCCGCTTCGCGACTATCTGGCGGCTGCGGATCAACGACCTCCACGCGGTCCTCGACCACCTCCCCGACGTTCTGGCGGACGCCGGCGCCCAGGACCGCGCCGACCTCGGGCGGATCGCCCTCGTCGGCCACTCCTGGGGTGCGCAGACCGTCGGAGCACTCCTCGGAGCGCGCGTCCGGGACGCCGCGGGCGTCCCCGGCGAGGACTTCTCCCACCCGGCGCCCGCCGCCGGCGTACTGATCACCGCGCCCGGCACCGGCGAGACCCTCACCTCCTTCGCCGCCGAGCACCTCCCCTTCATGCGGCCGGACTTCTCGACCATGGAGACTCCCGCCCTCGTGGTGGCCGGCGGCAGGGACCACTCGCAGCTCTCCACCCGGGGGCCGGACTGGTTCACCGACGCCTACCACCGCAGCCCTTCCCCCAAGGCGCTGCTCACCCTCGCGGAGGCCGAGCACACCATGGGCGGCATCGCCGGCGAGGCGGTCGCGGAGACCAGCGACGAGAACCCCGCCCGGGTGGCCTTCCTCGCCGACACCGTCACCGCCTACCTCCAGGCGTCCCTCGGGGTCGACGGCTCCGCCTGGGCCGCACTCGGGCGGAACGGGACAGGCGAGGGCGGCGGCTGGGAGATCGTGAGCAAGTAACCCCCGACGAGCCGGGGTCCGGTGCCCCGTGGCCCCTCCGCGGTGGCAGGGACGACGCCCCGCTCCATCGCTGGGTGGAGACCGGTGTCCTCCGGCGGGCCGAAGCGCACCGGGCGATGACGCCCCTAACCTCGTCCCATCATGAATCGAACCGACGACCGGTTTCTGCCGGTCCTTCTGGTGGCGGCCCAGGCCCTGGTCTGGCCGGGCGGCGCCCTGGCGCGGGGGCAGGTGCCGGCCGCGGAGCACCTGCTGGCCGCCGCGCTCGCCGCGCTCGTGGTGGCGGGCGCGCTCTCGGCCCGGCGCCGCCACCCCGTGGGCGCGCTGGTCGTCACCGTCGTGACCTGCTCACTGGTCGCCGGAGCGCTACCGGTCGGAGCGGTGCTGGTGCTGGGGTCGGCCGGCGTCGCGCTGGCCCTCCACGGGATCGCGCTGCGCCGCGACACCTTCACCACGCTGCTCACCGTCGTGACGCTGGGCCTGTGGCAACTGCTCTACCAGGTCACGCTGCACGGCTTCGGCGACCGCGACCGACTCGTGCTGGTCCTTGTCACCGTGCTGTACGCCGCCTCGTGCGGCTGGGGCATCCGCCGGCGACGTGCGGTCGCCTCCGCGGAGCGGGCCGCGCACCGGCTGCGTCGCACCGAGGCGGAGCGCCATCGCCTGGCCGCGGACGAACGGCGGCGGATGGAACGCGAACTGCACGACGTCAGCGCCCACCACCTGACGGCGGTCGTGGTGTCGGCCTCGGTCGCCGAGGAACTGGGTGACCGACGCCCCGAACTGCGCAGCGAGGCGCTGGCGCTCGCCGTGGCCGCCGGGCGCGAGGTCGGCGCCGCGCTGGGCGCGGTCCCCGAACCCGGACGGGGCTCCGTCGACACCGCGGAGCCGCGCGAGCGGCTGCTGACGCTGGTGGACGGCATCCGCCGACTCGGCCAACCGGTGAGCTGCGAGGTCGCCGGGGTGCCCGAGGGCACCGCAGCGGAGGCCGCCTTCGGGATCGTCCGTGAGGCGCTCACCAACGCCGTCCGCCACGCCCCGGGCGCGGCCACCCGCGTCGAGTGCCGTGCGGACGGCGACGGGCACCTCGTCCTGGTCCGCAACGGCCCACCGCGGGGCACGACGGGCGGCGCCGGCGGGCTCGGCGGCGGCCGGGGTCAGGCCTTCCTCCTCAGCCGGGCGCAGGAGGCGGGCGGCACGGTGCGCAGCGCCCCGACCGCGGACGGCGGGTGGGAGGTCGAGGCCCGGCTGCCCGGACCGCACGGCCCGCAGCCGGAGCCCGCGGTGCCGCGCCGCCGCCGGGTGGTGCAGGTCGTGGTCGCGGTCGGCCTCGGCCTCCACCCCCTGCTCCCGCTGCTGATCGTCCGTGCCCACGAGGTACCCGGTGGGGACGGGGTATCCCCGGGGCTGGTGTTCGCGTTGGCCGCTGCCGCTCAGGCGGTGGCGCTGCTGTGGTCGCGCAGCGCGCCCCGGGCGGCGCTCGCCGTCGTGCTGGCGCTGGCGGTCCTGTGGCCGTGGGCCGCCGCGGTGGGCGAGTACGCCGGGCCGCCGGCGGTCCCGGCGCTGCTCGCCGCCGCGGCACCTGCCGTGGGCGTCGTCGTTTACGGCGCGTCGGCCCGTCGCCGGGAGGCGGCGGCAGCAGCCGTCGGCACGGCCCTGGTGCAGACCGCCGTTGCCGTCGCACTGGTCGCGCGGGCCGACACGGCGGGTGTGCCGGGATCCCTGGCGGCCCTGGTGCTGCCGTCCGTTCTGGCGGCAGCGGCCTGGGCGGTCGGCCGTCGCCAGGGACGGCACTCGCGGGCGGCGCGCGAGGCGCGGGAGGCCCGGATCACCGATGTCACCGGCGCGGCGGTACGGGAGGCGTGGGCAGAGCGCAGCCGGATCACCGCGGGGTTGGAGACGACCGTCCTGACCCGCACGGCGGCCATGGTCGGTGAAGCGCGTGAGGGGCGTCTGACGGAGACCGCCGAACGGGCACGGGAGGCCCTCGCCGCGATGCGGGTACTGCTGGACCGGCAGGGCGCCACGCCGGAGTACGCAGAACGGCGACCGCAACCGACCCTCGAGGCCCTGGACCTGCTGGTGCGGCAGAGCCGCGCCGCCGGTCGTCGCCCACAGGTGCACGTCGGCGACGACGCCCTGCGGGGACTGCCGCCGGCGGTGGGCCTGGCCGCCTACCGTGCCGTGGAGACCATCCTGTCGGCGGCGGGCGACCGCCCCGTCGAGCTGCGGGTAGCACGGGACCGGGAGGTGCTGGTGCTGCGCGCCACCGGGCCCGGGGCCGCGAGCGGGAGCCGCCGCGCCGACCTGGAGGCGTGCGCCGCCGCGCTGCGCGGAAGCTACCGGACCCTGCACGGGCGCGGTGCGGAGCTCCGCCTGCCGCTCGTGGCGGTCCAACCGCCGGACGGCACGGACGGCACCGACGGCACCGACGGCACCGACGGCACCGACGGCGCCCCGGCGTCGGCCGTGCCCGGGCGGCCGGCGGAGCAGGACCGGAGCTCGCGCCCACCCACCGGCACCGGGACCGGGACGCCGGGGGTGCCGGGATGACCGGGGGAGCGATGGCGGCGGACGGCCACCACGGGGAGCCGGCCGGGTCCGCGGCGACGACCGGCACCGAGCCGGACCTCCCCGTGCACGGCGAGGCCGGGGCGAGGGCCGGCGGTGGGCACCCGCGTCGGCGCGCTGTCGCCCGACGGCCGCAGGAGGGAGGCGCGAGGGACGGAGGCGGACGGCAACACCCCCGCCCGCAGCCGGATCTGTCACCCGGACACCCCGCGGTCCCGGGCCTGACCCCTGTCGACCCGGGCCGCTCCGTCCTCGAACCGCGGCGCGCCGGCGCGTGCCGGGCCCCTGCCCAAGGCCGGGCGAGCCGCCGCGCTGCCGGCATCCGCACGGCCACCGCAGCAGCGCGCGTGCCCGGCCCGGTCGCCATCCGTCGCCTCGTCGCTCCTCACGGCGCCGGGACGGGGACTCGCCCCGTGACCGTTCCGCACCGACCGGCCTCCCCCCGGTGACGCCCTCCGTCGCCGCCACCTCGTCCACCTCCGAGAGAGGACCGTCCGCATGATCACCGCTGCTTCGCCGGGCTCCGGCGCCGCCGACCGCCCGTCCCTCCTGCGCGGCGTCCGCACCGCGCTCACCGCCCCGGCGGCCCTGATCTACCTCGGCGGCTTCCTCGCGCTGTTCGTGTGGGCGCTGACCACGACGCTCACCGCCGAGGACGCCTCGTTCGCCATGATCTGGCCGTCACTTGCCGCCCTGCCACTGAGCTTCCTCCCCGTCCCGGGTCCGGTCGAGCACCCGGTCCTGGTGTTCCTGCCGATGTTCCTCGGCGCCGTGGTCAACGCCGGGGTCATCGGCTGGTGCCACCGCGTGCTGCGAACGACGCGCTGAACCCGTCCGCGCAGGGCCGCCCCGGGCCGCGTCCCGCGGGAGCGGGGGAGGGGACCCGGCTTCGCCGCCGCCACCGTGTCGCAGCCCCGACGCGCCACGCGCCGACGGCAGTTCGCCGACAGGTGGGCGCCGCCGCGCCGGGCCCGGCGACCACCGCCGACACGACGAGCCCGGCCCGCGCCGCTTGACGCGTACGCCATGCGTGCGGTGTTCGTACGGCAGACGTACGAGAAGCGTGAGGGCCATGGGGTAGGGTCCCGGCCGGGAGGTGCCCATGTCCGAGCTGTTCGACGCGGTCGACGCACTCCTGGCGTCCCGCGCCGCACTCCCCCCTCCGGAGGAGCGCAAACGGCTGCGTGCCGCCCACGGGCTGACGATCGACGAGGTGGCCACTGCCCTCCAGGTGCGCCGGGCCACGGTCAGCGGCTGGGAGTCCGGCAAGACCGAGCCCCGACCACCCGAACGCGACGCCTACGCGCGGCTGCTCGACGGCCTCGCGGAGCTCTATCCCGCCGCAGTCCCCGCAGTCCCCGCAGTCCCCGCGGCCGCCCGCGTCGGGGGTCCCGCGGCGTCGCCGGAGCCCGCCGCGGCGCCCGGACCCGGAATCGGAGACGGACCCGCGCCCACCACGCGCGCCGCCGTCGCCGACGTGACCGCCGATCAGGACCCGCCGCCCCCCGCCGCCGCACCGGCCGACCC
>NZ_JAAVJC010000075.1 GCF_012033785.1 Streptomyces bohaiensis | reverse complement strand
CCTCCGACGAGGCGCCGCTCGACTGGACGGTGCGGCCGGACGTGTGGCCGCAGGACTGCGGCCACACCTATCTGGTGGACCGCGACCCGGCAGCGGTCCCCCCGCCGCCGGTGGCCCAGGACGCGGAACGCTGGGTGGCCGACAACGATGCCGTCCACGGCGGTGCCAGCGTCGTCGAGGCGACGCTGCGGACCAACGGTGCGGGGCCGGTCGTGGTGGAGGCCCTGCACGTCCGGGTCGTCGACCGGGCCGAGCCGCAGGCGGGCCCGGCCTACGCCACGGGGGCGGGGTGCGGCGGGGCGCTGTCGCTGGCCGCGTTCCGCGTCGACCTCGACGAGACCGCGCCCCGGGCCCGTCCCACGGAGGGGTTCGACGGAGAGAGCGGCGAGGCGCTGCCCGCCCCGCGGCTGCCGTTCCAGGTGAGCGACGACGAGCCACTGGCGGTCCGGGTGGAGGCGGCCACGGAGGCCTGCGACTGCGGCTGGTACCTGGAGGCCGAGTGGAGCAGCGGCACCGAGCGCGGCACGGTGCGGCTGGACCGCGACGGGCGGCCGTTCCGCACCAGCGGGATCGAGGGCAACCCGCGGTACGTCCACGACGGGGTGCGCTGGACCCCGTTGGTGCCGTGAGCGGCGGCTTGGGGCATGCTCGTGCCATGAGCAACCTCGACGCGCGGCCCGCCCCCGCCGACTGCGGTGGAGAGCCGCACCCCGGCCCCACCCGCGATCTGCTCCCGGGCCGGCTGACCCCGCTCGGGGAGTCGACCGTGGTGCGGCGGCTGCTGCCCAGCCTCGGCAGGCGCATGGTCGGCGCCTGGATCTTCGTCGACCACTACGGGCCCGACGACATCGCCGGTGAGCCCGGCATGCAGGTGCCGCCGCACCCGCACATCGGGTTGCAGACCGTCAGCTGGCTGCACGACGGCGAGGTGCTGCACCGGGACAGCCTCGGCAGTCTCAGCACCATCCGGCCCCGCGAGCTGGCGCTGATGACCTCGGGCCACGGCATCTCCCACTCGGAGGAGTCACCCCGCGACCACGCCCGGCTGCTCCACGGCGCCCAGCTCTGGGTCGCCCTGCCGCGGGAGCGCAAGGACACCGCTCCGGCGTTCGAGCACCACCGGGAGCTGCCGACGTTCGCCGGCGGGGGCGGCGTGAGCGGCACCGTGTTCCTGGGGGAGTTCGACGGCGCCGCGTCCCCCGGCACCGTGCACACGCCGCTGGCCGGCGTGGACCTCGCCCTCGCCGCAGGCGCCGAGACCCGGCTCCCGTTGATCGAGGAGTTCGAGTACGCCGTGCTGTCGATGGCGGGCGCCTGCACGGTCGACGACGTCCGCGTGGAGCCCGGCTCGCTCCTCTACCTCGGCCACGGCCGCCGCGACCTGCCGGTGCGGGCGGACACCGACGCCAAGGTCATGCTGCTCGGCGGGCTGCCGTTCGACGAGAAGCTCGTGATGTGGTGGAACTTCGTGGGGCGGTCGCAGGCCGACATCGAACAGGCCCGCACCGCCTGGGAGGAAGGCCGCCGGTTCGGCGCTGTCGAGGGCTACGACGGCGCTCCACTCACCGCGCCGCCGCTGCCCCCGGTCCCGCTGAAGCCACGGGGCCGCGCCCGCTGACCTGGTGCGACAGCGAGTCGGGGTGGGGGACGCCCGCCGCTTGCGCGCGGGTGCGTCGCCTTAGCGGAACGAGCCCACCCGGGCCGAGCGGAGGTGTGCTCTCCCGGGCGGCCGTCGTTCCCGTCCGCGGCAGGGTGTGGCAGCCTCGGGCGGCGATCGACGCTGACCTCATTGCTGACTTCGCTGAGCAGCCGTCAGACGGTCCGGTGCTGAACCCCCGCGTCGCCGGCCGCGGCCATCCGCCGCGTCGTCGGGAGCGCCCAGTGTCACCCGTCGAGGGACGAGTAGACCTCCTCCTCCGTGCCGAAGTGCAACAGGAGGAGCGCGTGCAGTCCGTACAGGGACCGCCGCAGGTCCGGGATCTGCTCGTCCGGCAGGGCCGCGGCTTCGCCGCTGCCGTGGCCGTCGATGAGGGCGAGGTGGGCGGAGACCCGGTTGACCAGTCGTTCGATCTCCGTGCGTGACCGCATCAGGGGTGCTGTGGTCTCGGGGCCGCCCAGCCACCGGTTGACCACCGGGTACGCCAACCGCTCCTCCTCGCGTTCGTGCGGCAGCAGCTGCTCCCGCAGGGCACGCTCCGCGCCGCGCACCGCGGGCAGCGCCCGGCTCCGGTCCTGTGCGGAGAGCGCGTCGGCCGCGGCCCTGGTGGCGTCGACGGCCTCCAGCAGCTGCACATGCCCTGCGCGGAACCGTCGGACGAGATCACGGGAGGCGGGGTCCGCGGCGCGTTCCGTCCCGCGGACCGCGCGCAGCGCGTTCAGGATCACCGTCACATCGATGAACTCCTGCAGCAGGGCCCCGGCTGCCGGGGGGAGCAGCCCGACGGCTGCCACCACCATGGCTGCGAGGGACAGCGCCATTCCGCCCGCCGCGCTCTGCACCGCGATGCGTCGGGAACGACCGGCGATGACCATCGCGTCGGCCAGACGTTCCACGCGGTCGGTGGTCAGGACCACGTCGGCGACCTCCGAGGAGGCACTCGACCCGGTCGCCCCCATGGCGACGCCCACGTCGGCGGCGGCAAGCGCGGGCGCGTCGTTCACCCCGTCGCCCACCATCACGGTGACGGCGCGTTCCCGCTCCTTGCGCACGGCGTTCACCTTCCGGGCCGGGCTCTGGTCCGCCCGCACGTCGTCCAACCCCAGCATGGCGGCGACATCCCGGGCAGGCCCGGGGCGGTCCCCGGTGAGCAGGAGGGTTCTGTCGACGCCGGCCGCCCGCAGCCGCCGCATCGTGCGCGGGGCGTCCAGACGCAGCGGGTCCTTCAACAGGACAGCCCCCACGAGGGCGTCGTCCACGTCGACCCACACCACGCCCGCGCCGTCGATCAGCGCCCTGTTCTCCACGACGCGGGCCCACTCCGGCAGTTCCAGCTCGGCCCTCCGGCGCCCCACGCCGATCCTCCGCCCGCCGACCTCGCCCCGGACGCCCCAGCCGGGTTCCTCACTGACACGGGTGGCGGGCGAGATCTCCAACGCCCTGCGGTGGCTCTCGTCGACCAGCGCCCGGGCCAGGACATGTGGGGAGTACTGGTCGACGGAGGCGGCGGTCCGCAGCACCCGAGCGGGATCCCAGCCCGGGGCTGTCGCCACGTCGACCACTTCCGGCCGACCGGCGGTGAGAGTGCCCGTCTTGTCGAGCACCACCGTCCGGGCCTGCCCCAGGCGTTCGAGCGCGGCCCCGTCGCGGACCACGACGCCCCGCCCGGTCGCCCGGGCCAGCCCCGAGACGATCGCCACCGGCGCCGCGAGCAGCAGCGGGCACGGGGTGGCCACCACCAGCACCGCCACCGCCCGCACGGGGTCCGCGCTCCACCACCAGGCCGCCCCGGCCAGGGCCACGGAGACGGGCACGAACCAGGTGGCGTACCGGTCCGCGAGCCGTACCACAGGCGCTCGCGCGGCGACCGCCTGTTCGGCCAGACGCACGATCTCCGCGTAGGTGCTGTCCGTCGAGGTCGCCGTCGCGGTGAGCTCGAAGACCTCGCCCCCGTTCACCGCACCGCTGCGGACGCGTTCCCCGTCGCTCCGCACGGTGGGTTCCGGCTCTCCCGTCAGGACGGATTCGTCGAGGACGGCCGAGGTACCGGCCACCCGGCCGTCGACGGGGACCACCTCACCGGGGCCGACCACCACGACGTCCCCCGGCGCCACCGTCTCCAGCGGGACGGTGAGGACGGCGGTGCCGTCACGTCTGCGGGCCGTGCGCGGCGCGTGCGCCAGCAGAGCGTGCAGGTCGCGCTGGGCGCGCCGTTCCGCGGCGGACTCCAGCCACCGCCCCGTGGCCAGCATCAGGGCGATCACGGCCCCGGCCACGTACTCGTGCACCGCCAGCGATCCGCCCAGCGCCAGGACGGCGATCAGATCGACCCCGGTGCGCCCGCGCCGCAGCGCGCCGCCCACCCACACCAGCGCCGCCAGCAGACCGCAGACGGTCCCCGCCGACCAGACGCGGTCGGCCGCCGCGGGGAAGCCGCTCCACCAGAGCGCCGCGCCGACCGCCAGGGACGCCCCGGTCACGCCGGTCAGGGCGGGTTCCCACCGGCGCCGGGCCGCGCCCCTCACGGGAGGAGGAGCGGGAGGGGCCGGTGCGGGGCGGGGAGACGGCGCCATGTCGAACGGGGCTCCTTCCCGGGACGGGAGGGCGAGGGCCTCATCTGCACCGTAGCCCTCCCGGACACCCGCGGCGCGGTGGACCGCCGCCGCGGGCCCGCTCCGCGTCGGCGTGCGGTGACGCGGACCCGGGACGGGCCGCGACCATCCGGTAATCGCCGGGGCGGAGAGGCACCCGGCCGGTGGCCCTCCCGCTCGGTGACGAGCGGAGGCGTCGGCGCCACACGTGTGGTGGCATGGGAAGAGGGGAGCGGGCGACGGTGTGCGACCGGAACTGCCCACCGGTCGGGGGCGGAACAGCGGCTGTCGGTGCCCCGCACCGCGGCGACGGCGGTGCGGGACGCCCGCAGGAGTGACGCAGAAGAGACGAGGGAACGCGGAGGTGTTCTCCATGCATGCGCTCGTATTCAAGGGAACCGGGGACGCCGCCTGGGAGGACCGGCCCGATCCGCGGGTCGAGAGCTCCACGGACGCGGTGGTCCGGATCGACACCACCACCATCTGCGGTACCGACCTGCACATCCTGGCCGGTGACGTCCCGGAGGTGGCGCCGGGGACGGTGCTCGGTCACGAAGCCGTCGGCGAGGTCGTGGACACCGGCTCGGCCGTCGCCGACTTCCGGCCCGGCGACCGGGTCCTGGTGTCCTGCATCTCCGGTTGCGGCCGATGCTCCTCCTGCCGCGGAGGCAGGTACGGGCAGTGCACGGGCGGCGGGGGCTGGGTACTGGGTCATACCGTCGATGGGACGCAGGCGGAGTTCACGCGGGTACCGAACGCGGACTTCGGGCTGCACCACGTCCCGGAGGCCGAGCCCGCCGAGAAGGCCGTGCTGCTGTCCGATGTGTTTCCCACCGCGTTCGAGGTCGGTGCGCTCAACGGACGCGTGGCGCCCGGTGACACCGTGCTCGTCGTCGGCGCCGGGCCCATCGGACTGGCCGTCGTCGCCGCGGTTCGGCTCTTCTCCCCGGCGCGTGTGATCGTCACCGACCGGGACGACACCCGGTTGCGGGCGGCCCGCGCTGTCGGGGCCGACGCCACCGTGCGTGCCGAGGAGGATCCCGGCCGGCTCGTCGCGGATCTCACCGACGGGCTGGGCGCGGACGTCGCCGTGGAGGCGGTGGGGACTCCCGCCACCTTCGAACTCTGCGCCGCGGTGCTCCGTCCGGGCGGGAGGCTCGCGAACGTGGGGGTCCACGGGAGCCCCGCCTCTCTGGCGCTGCACGAGCTGTGGAACCGGAACGTCACGATCACGACCGGACTGGTCGACACCTTCTCGACCCCGCGGCTGCTGTCGATGCTCGCCTCGGACCGACTGCCCGCGGGCGAGTTGGTGACCCATCGCTTCGCCCTGGAGCAGATGGAGGAGGCGTACGCGACCTTCGGCGACGCGCTGGGGTCGGAGGCGCTGAAGGTGGTGCTCGCCCGGTAGCGGCCCCGCCGTCCGGTCCCGCAGCGGCGGGCCGCGGGCTGCTGCGCGCGTCACCCGGTGGCGATGCGCCGCCCGGAGATCCGTGAGGGAGTGAGCGCGACCCACCGGTCGCGCTGCCCGCCGGCCCAGGGCTTGCTGAACGATTCCCGGTCGAGGGCGGCGATCTCGTCGTCGTCCGTCACCTCTCGGGCCGGCCCGTGGACGAGAACGGACCATCCGGAGCTCATCGCCTCGTCCACCTGGTCCACCTCGAAGGTCGTGTCGGTACCGGCAACTGCCGAGAGCGCCGAGCGGTCAGCCGTGCGAAAGACGATGTCACCGGCGATGACGGTGTAGTTGACGGGAATGATCAGGAGCCCGTCGGGCGACTCCACGGCGACCCGGCCCACCCCGTGCCCGGAGAGGTGGTTCCTGCTCTCCTCCTCGTCCATCGCGACGAGCCGGGCCCGCAGGGCGGCTCGGCCGATGCCCGGCGGCGGTCCCGCCGCGGCGCCGTGCAGCGCGGCCCCGGTGGTCTCCAGCGCGTGCGCGACGCGCAGGACGACCCCGAGACCAGGCGAGGGCGCCGGGTTCTCCTCCAGGTAGGCGATGTAGCCCGTGGTCGTGCGGGCGCGGTCGGCCACCTCCTCGCGACTGAGACCCAGCGCGAGCCGCCGCGCCGTGATGCGGCGGCCGAGGTCCCCCGGCGGTGTCCGTCCCGAGGCGGAGGGCATCGACTCGTGAGGCTCGGACATGTCACTCGCTCTCCGTGCCCGGCAGGACGGGCACCGACGGGGGCGGGGGCTGCTCGCCTCATGGTGCGGCGTCCCTCCTGCCTCCCCTCGCGACGAGGCCGGTGTGTCGGGGGTCCGGCGCGACAATTCACCCGGTCCCGCGTCGGTGGGCGCCACGGCGGGGTGCCCCGGCCCGGGTGGCGAGGGCCCGGGGGGCGAGGGCCCGGGTGGCGAAGGCCCGGGGACGGCCGCAGGGTGAAGGTGCGGGGCGTTCGCGCCGGCCGACCCGCCGGTGATCGTCGCAGGAGTCCGCCCCCGTGTGCCGCGGGGCCGCCATCGGTCGTGGTCCCGGGGGCGTCACGTCGGTGGCCGCCCCCTCCCGCACCGCACCGGAGCATCGGAGAACCATGCGTACCCAGAGCGAGCAGGGCGACCGGGCCGACACCCCGACGCTCGTGCACCAGGTGATGACCTCCCCGTGCGTCACCGCGTCCCCCGAGACCCCCTTCAAGGTCCTCGTCGCCACGATGCACCGCGAACGCGTCAGTGCGCTGCCGGTCGTCGACGAGCGGCAGCAGGTCGTGGGGATCGTCTCCGAGGCGGATCTGCTGCCGACCGAGATGTACCGCGCGGGGGACCGGACGATGTCGGAACCGCTGTCCGGGCTGGACGCCGGGGGCAGAGCCGGTGGGGCGGTCGCCCGGCAGGTCATGTCGACGCCGGTCGTGACCGCGCGGGAGACGGACACACTCCGCCAGGCCGCCCGCACCATGGCGATGCACCGGGTCAAGCGGCTTCCGGTGGTGGGCGACTCGGGTGCGGTCACCGGGGTGGTCAGCCGATCCGACCTGCTGACGGTGTTCCTCCGCTCCGACGAGGAACTGGCGGCGGAGGTGCGGGCGCAGGTGCTGGGGCCGCTGGCGGCGTCCGCGGCGGGGGTGGCCGTCACCGTGGCGGACGGCATCGTCATGTTCCGCGGACGGTTCTCGGACAGCGGGCTCGTGCCCCTCGCGGCACGCCTCGCCCGATCCGTGGAGGGGGTCGTCGACGTGGGGTTCGAGGAGTCCCCGTGAGGGCCGCCGGCCGTCACCAGCGGGGGGCGTCGCCGCCCTCGGAGAGGCGGCGGCCCGTGTTGCCCGGGCCGGGGTCACGCCGCACCCTGGACGCATGGTGAGCTCCGTTCCTGCGGCCGACCGGTTCGCCGCCTGGGCCGTCGAGCGGCCCGGCCCGATCGGAACCGGGCCGCTGACGAGGGTGCGCCGCCCGCCTCCCGAACCGGCTGCCGGGGAGCTGCTCGTCCGGGTCGAGGCGTGCGGCGTCTGCCGGACCGATCTGCACCTCGCCGAGGGGGACCTGCCGCCGCACCGGCCCGGCGCCGTTCCGGGCCACGAGATCGTCGGTCGGGTGATCGCCACCGGCGCGGGATGCCACCGCGTGGCCAGGGGCGACCGCGTCGGCGGGGCGTGGCTGCGGGGGACCTGCGGGCGGTGCCGCCACTGCCGGGCGGGCCGGGAGAACCTCTGCCCGCAGGCCCGCTTCACCGGCTGGGACGCCGACGGAGGCTTCGCCGAACTGGCAGTGCTGCCGGAGCCGTTCGTCTACCCGCTTCCCGAGCGCCACGACCCGGCGACGCTCGCCCCGCTGCTGTGCGCCGGCATCATCGGCTACCGGGCGTTGCGGCGCGCCGCTCTTCCCCCGGGTGGGAGGCTGGGGATCTACGGCTTCGGGGGCTCCGCGCACCTGACCGCCCAGGTGGCTCTCGCCGAGGGCGCGACCGTCCATGTGCTCACCCGGTCCTCGCGCGCCCGCGAGCTGGCGCTGCGGCTCGGTGCGGCCTCAGCCTCGGGAGCCTTTGCCAGACCGCCGGAACCGCTGGACGCGGCGATCCTCTTCGCCCCGGTGGGGACGCTCGTGCCGGTCGCTCTGGAAGCCCTGGAGCGCGGCGGCACCCTCGTGGTGGCGGGTATCCACCTCTCCGCCGTCCCGACGCTCGACTACCGGCGGCATCTGTTCCAGGAGCGGGACCTGCGCAGCGTCACGTCGAACACCCGACGTGACGGCCGTGAGTTCCTGGCCCGCGCCGAGGAGATCGGCATCCGGCCGACGGTCGAGCGGTACCCGTTGGACCGCGCCGACCGGGCGTTGGCCGACCTGGCCGCGGACCGGGTGGACGGCGCGGCCGTCCTGCTGCCCTGAGAGATCGGCGCTCCCCTCAGCCGGCCCGCCGGGCGCCGACGGCGGGCGGCGGCAGCCGCAGCCGCGCCACCTGCCCCGGCTGGACCAGTACCTCACGACCCGCGAGCCGTACGCGCAGCGCACCGCGGGACGCCCTGGGCACCTCGACGAGCACCGCCCCCCGACGGAAGCGCAGCTCGACGTCCCGGTGCCCGAGGACGCGGACACCCAGGCGGAAGCGGGCCAGTTCCGGCAGCGGGGCGGGGTCGAGCCACAGCGCGCCGTCGTGCTGCTCCAGGCCGGTCAGGCCGCGCTGGACGAAGTCGAGCGTCCCCGCCATCGCCCCGAGGTGCACCCCCTCCGGGGTGGTGCCGCCCTGCAGGTCGGCGACGTCCCCGGTGAGGGCCTCCCAGGCGTGGTGCCATGCCTGCTCGGGGCGTGACCTGGCCAGTACCCACGCGTGCACCACGGAGCTGAGGGTCGATCCATGGCTGGTGCGCCGCAGGTAGTAGTCGACCGTGGAACGCCAGACCGCGTCGTCCAGCACCACCCCCAGTTGCGCCATGAGGCCGTGGAGTTCGCGGGGCGAGAACAGATAGCCCAGCATGAGGACGTCGGCCTGCTTCGAGGCGCGGTAGCGGTTCACGCTGTCGCCCTCCGCTTCGAGTAGCCGGTCCAGACGCCGGATGTCCGGGTAGCGCCGTCGGTAGGCGGCCCAGTCGAGTTCCGCGAGAGCCTCGTAGCCGGCGAACTGGCTGATCACCCCGTCGTGGAACGGCACGTGCAGCGTGTGGGCCACGTGCTCCCAGCGTTCGGGCTCGTCGGGGCGGAGCCCGAGCCGACCGGAGAGCTCGTCCCGCCGCCCGGGCGGGAGCGCCCGGTGGACGTCGAGCGCGCGCGACAGGACCCAGGCCGCGGTGACATTCGTGTAGGCGTTGTCCGACAGGCCCGGCGTCGAGGCCCCCGGGTAGCTGTCGTGGTACTCGTCGGGACCGACCACGCCGTGGATCCGGTAGCGCTCCAGCGACCCGTCCCACTCGGCCCGGTCGGCCCAGAACCGGGCCACTTCCAGGAGCATCTCCGCGCCGTCGCCGAGCAGGAAGTCCGTGTCGGCGGTGGAGGACGCGTACTGCCAGACGTTGTACGCGACCGCCGATCCGACGTGGTGCTGGAGCCGCGAGTGGTCGGCGAGCCAGCGTCCGGACCGGGGGTTCAGATGGAGCCGCGGCGTCTCCTCCCGGCCGTCGCTGCCGCTCTGCCAGGGGTACATCGCGCCCGCAGCTCCCGCCGCCCGCGCCGCACGCCGCGCCGCGGGCAGCCGGCGGTGGCGGTAGGCGAGCAGCGAACGCGACACCTCGGGGAAGTGGAGGTTCATCCACGGCAGCACGAACAACTCGTCCCAGAAGACGTGCCCCCGGTACGCCTCGCCGTGCAGCCCGCGTGCGGGCACGCCGACGTCCAGGTCGGCCGTGTGCGGGGAGAGGGTCTGCAGCACGTGGAAGAGGTGCAGGTGCAGGATGTGGCCCGCCTCCCCGGGGACGTCCACGCGAGCACGCTGCCACAGGGCGTCCCAGGCGCGTCGATGGGAGGCGAGCAGCCGGGGGAACTCCTCCGCGTCCCGGGCGCCGGCCCGCGCGGCGTGGCCGGCGCTGCCGATCGCCGTGTCCCGCGAGGTGTGGATCGCCGCCGTCTTGTCCACGTGCGCCGTCGCGCCGTCCCGAACGGGTATCCGCAGCCGCTGCGCGACGGCACTCCCGCCGACCTCCGTCGTCCGTGGCGCTTCCGGCGCCCCGGCGGCCCGGGTGCGTGCGGCCACGGCCACCCGCACGTCGGAGTCGACCGTTCGGCACTGCAACCAGACCACCTCCCCGCCGTCCGTTCCGGCGCACACGTCGGTGAGGTGCCTCCCGGCCAGGTCGCGGTAGCGGGCGACTCCCGCGTTGCGGACGTCGCCGTCGATCCCCGACTCCACCTCGATCGTGCCCGACCAGCCCACCGGGGTGAACGCGGTGCGCTGCGCGGCCAGGTGGGGGTGGTGCATGTGGACCAGACGCGTCTGCTCGACCGCCAGCCGCCCGCCCGCGGTGTCGACGGCGTACTCCGACCACCTGCGCAGCGTCCCTGCCCGCAGGTCGAGCGTCTGCCGGTGCGCCGTCAGACGAGGCGAGTCCGGCGACAGCCAGGTGCCGTCGCCGCCGTCCGCCGCGACCCGGAAGCGCAGGGGCAGCCAGTTCGGGAGATTGACCATCTCCTCGTTGTCCGTGCTCCGTCCGGCCACCGACGAGGTCAGTCGGTCGTAGCATCCGGCGACGTACGTTCCCGGGTAGTGCCCGGGGCCCGCGGGGGTCTCGGAGCAGGCACCGCGCGTCCCGAGGTAGCCGTTCCCCAGGGTGCACAGCGCCTCCCGGAGGCGCTCGGTCGACGGGTCGTAGCCCTCGTAGGTCCAGCGCCAGAGATCCACCGTCATGCCTCCTCGGGCGCCGACGCCGCCAGCAGTTCCCCGGGGTCGCCGACGACGCGGTCGGCCCCGTGGCGCAGCAGGCGCTCTCTGCTCGCGGGCCCACCGCCCCGGTCGACGCCCACCACGAGGGCGAATCCGCCGCGGCGCCCGGCCTCGACACCGACGGCGGCGTCCTCGACCACGGCGGCTTCACGGGCCGGCACCCCCAGCCGCCGAACGGCTTCGAGGAAGAGCGCGGGGTCGGGTTTGCCGGGGAGCCGCAGTCGTCTCGCCGCGGCCCCGTCGACCACCGCCGCGAAGAGGTCGAGGACCCCTGCGGACCGCAGCGCCCGGGTCGCGTGCCGGGAGGCGGAGACCGCCGCGCAGGGCACGCCCTGCCGGCCGAGTGCGCGGAGCAGCCGTACGGTGCCCGGCCAGGGGGCTACGCGGTGACGGTCGAGCCACTGACGGAACAGCTCCTCCTTGCGGGCGGCCACCGCGGCCACGGTGCCGGTGCCGGGTGGATCGTCCCTCCCGCCCGGCGGCAGGAAGAGTCCGCGCCCCGTCAGGAACGCCTCCGCGCCGTCGAGGCGAGGGCGGCCGTCGACCCAGTGACGGTAGTCCTCGGGGGTGAACCCGGGCGCGCGGCCGGCTGCGACCAGGCACGCGTCGAAGGCTTCCCGCCACGCCGTTTCGTGGGCCGGGGCGGAGTCCGTGACCACACCGTCGGTGTCGAAGACCACGGCGCGCACGCCGAGCGACTGCCGTACGGCGCCGGTTTCCGGCACGACGCCGACTCCGGCCGCCGCCGGGTGTGCAGTGCTTCCCGTGTCGACCGCCATGTCCCCTGCTCTCTCCGGGACCGATGCTCCCGGCGCCGCTGGGCGCCACCGTCTCCACAGTGCGCGGCCGCCCGCCGTCCTGCCACCGCGAACGAGCGGCCGTCCGCTCCGCGCGACCGAGCGGTCGCGGAGGCGCATGCTGAGGGGGGAGGCAGGTCGGCGGCCCGACGCGGTGGACCGTGTCGGGGTCCGACGGGGCGGCGGCGCCGAACGTCGTCACGCGGTGCCGACAGGAACGGAAACACCCCGGGAGGACCTCATGGACGAGCGGTCGGATCGCCCCGTCGTCGTCGGAGCGGACGGATCGGACGGAAGTCTCACGGCACTCGACTGGGCGGCCGCCGAGGCGGAGCGCACCTCGCGCGTGGTCCGGGTCGTCCACGCCTCGGAGTCGGGCCGCCGTGAGTCGTACCGGCCCCGGACCGCGGCGGAGGACAAGCCGGCCGGCACGGCACCCCGCGGAGCCGTCCTCACCGATGCGATGGCGCGGGTCCACCGCCGCGCGCCCGGTGTCCGGGTGGCCGCCGCATCCCTGCCGGGTGAGCCGTCGGCGGTGCTGGTGTCGGAGAGCGACGACGCCGCGGTGCTCGTGGTCGGGTCGCGCGGCCGTGGCCCGATCTCCGGCATGCTGCTGGGCTCCGTCAGCCTCGCGGTGGCGGCTCGCGCGCGCTGCCCCGTCGCGGTCGCGCGGGAGAGGGCGGTGTCGGACACGGCGGCCGGCGCCCCCGTCGTCCTGGGGATCGGTGAAACGGCGGCCGAGGACCCCGCGGCGCTGTTCGCCCGTGAGCAGGCTCGGGCTCGGGGTGTGCCGCTGCTGGCCGTGCGCGCGTGGCGGCCTCCCCTGCCCGATGTGGTGATCGCCCAGGGCTCGGTCCCCTACGACCCGTTGCAGGTGGAGAGGGCCTCCCGTCGACAGGCGGACGCGTGCGTGGAACGGGTCGGCCGGCTGATCGGAGAGGGCAGTCCGGCGGCGCCCGTGCGGTTCCGGGCCGTCGAGGGTCCGGCCCACGAGGTCCTGCTCCGCGCTGCGGAGGGTGCGGCGGTCCTGGTGGTGGGGGCGGGTCACCGGGGCGGCAGGGTCCCGGGGCTCCAGCTGGGCCGCGTGAACCACGCGGTGCTGCATCACGCGGCGTGCCCCGTCGTGGTGGTGCCCGGTACGGAGTGAGGCGGCCCGCCGCCGGCCGAGGGCGGGCCGCTGCGGTCCGGTGTCCGCCGGACACGTGATCTCCCGCGGTCGGCGGTCGTGGCGTGGGGTCGGCGGGCGGTCCGCGGTGGACGATGGCGAGCACCCACCCCGGAGCTCGACCGAGGAGTCGCACGCATGGGTCCCACGACGTTCAACGGCATTCCGGCGCACCCTCTCATCGTTCACGCCGTCGTGGTCCTCGTGCCGCTGGCTGCGCTCATGCTCGTCCTCTGCGCCGCGTGGCCGTCCGTGATGCGGCGGATGGGCCTGGCCCTCCCCGTCCTCTCCCTCGCGGCGCTGGTGACGGTGCCCCTGGCGACGGATGCGGGCGAGTGGCTGGAGGAGCGGGTCCAGGAGAGCGCGGCGCTGGAGCGCCATACCGAGATGGGGGAGAACCTGCTGCCCTGGGCGGTCGCGCTCTTCGTCGGCTCCGCCCTGCTGTGGCTGCTCTACCGGCGCCCGTGGCGTCGGGGCGGTACGGGGGCGCAGCACGAGGGGGAGGACACCGCGGCGGTTCCCGGGGTCGCGCTGCGCGTCGCCGCGGTCGTGCTGGCGGTGCTCGTCGCCACGGGCGCGGTCGTGGAGACCTACCGCATCGGTGATTCCGGGGCGAAGGCGGTCTGGGAGGGGGTCTGACGCCGGGGCCGCGTGGCGGCGGGGTGCCGGCCGGGGCCCTCGGGCCCCTCGCCGCGCGCCGCCCGGGTCCCACGGCGTGCGGCGGTTCGGTCGGGTCGGGGTGACGGGCGCCGACGGATCACCGGACGCGGATGCGCCGCCCGACGATCATCGTCGTGGCGTCCGGCACGTCCAGCAGGTCGGCCGGATGGGAGGTGAGGCGGTCCAGCAGCCGGTAGATCCGCCAGCGTGCCCGTGCTGCGACGCCCTGCGAGTCCGGTGCCACCCGGGCCTCGGAGAGGACGTACGTGGCGTCCGCGTCGTCCGGTAGGCCGGGGTCCACCGCGGCGGCGGCGGCCAGCAGCTCCCGGGGGCGGAAGACGTCGTCGTAGCCGATGCTGACGCCCACGACCCACACGCCGACGTCGGCCCCGGAGGCGTCCACCGCCGGGGTGCTGTCGGTGCCGGCGGCCGGCCGGTCCACGGTGTGCCCGCAGAGGATCACCACCTTCCGGTGGAGACTGCGTTCGTTCTCCAGTTGCATCCGGACCGCCAGCGGGGCGCGCTCGAGGTCGTGCCCGAGGAAGACGGCGGTGCCGGCGGGGCGGGCGAGGTCCGCGCCGCGTTCACGGACCTGCTGTGCGACGGCGCCGATCGGCAGCGCGAGTTCGCGGGTGGCGGCGCGCACCCGGGCGCGCCCCGTCCACCAGGCGTACATGACGGTCGCCAGCCCCGCGGTCACCAGCAGCGGCAGCCAGCCCCCGGTGCGGACCTTCGGCAGATTGGCCGCGAGCACGGTGAGCACCAGGCACAGCACCGCCACGGCCACCACGAGCGCGCCCCGCCGCCGCGCCCGCGCCAGCCGCACCACCAGCAGCAGCGAGGTCACGGTGATGGTGATGGTCACCGCCAGGCCGTACGCGGAGGCCAGCGCGGCGGAGCTTCCGAAGCCCACGACCAGCAGGATCACCCCCGGCAACAGCAACCAGTTGACCACCGGGAGGTACACCCCCGGGCCGCGCAGCCTGCCGTGGGCGGGCGGCAGCAGCCGCAGGCGGCCGGCCTGGTGGACCACGGTGAACGTTCCGGAGATGACCGCCTGCGAGGCGATGACGGTGGCCGCCGTCGCCACCGCCACGGCCGGCAGCGCCAGCCACGACGGCACCAGGGCGTAGAACGCCGACCCGGTGACCGGGCCCCGCGCGAGCACCGCTGCCTGACCGAGGTAGGTCAGCAGCAGCGCGGGCATCACCACCAGCGTCCATGCCCGGGTGACCGCCCGGCGCCCGAAGTGGCCCATGTCGGCGTAGAGGGCCTCCGCCCCGGTCACCGCGAGGACCGCCGCGCCCAGCGAGATGAAGGCGGCGTGCGGGTGCTGCGCGACGTAGAGCAGCGCCCAGTGGGGGGAGAGCGCGACGAGGGCGTCGGGGTGCCGCACCAGCGCGGCCAGTCCCACCCCGGCGCTCAGCGCGAACCAGCAGATCATGACGGGGCCGAACAACCGGCCGATGGTCTGGGTGCCTCGCCGTTGCACGAGGAACAGCGCTACCAGGACGGCCACCGCCAACGGGACGACGAACCGGCTGAGGCTCGGCGTCGCGACCTCCAGGCCCTCCACCGCCGACAGCACCGAGATGCCGGGGGTGATGAGGCTGTCGCCGAGGAACGCCGCCGCGCCCACCATCCCGAGCACCGTCAGGGCGACGCGGGCGCGCGGGGAGGTGCGGCGGTCGCGCCGCACCAGGGTCAGCAGCGCCAGCAGCCCGCCGTCGCCGTGGTTGTCCTCCCGCAGCAGCAGCCGCACGTAGAGCACCGCGACCACGCAGACCATCAGCCAGATGACGGTCGAGGTCGCGCCGTAGACGACCGAACGGGACTCCTCGGGCGCGGACCGCATCACCGCCTCCAGGGCGTACAGCGGACTGGTGCCGATGTCGCCGAAGACGACCCCGAGCGCGCCGACCACGGCGACCGGTCCCGCGGCACGCGGCGGCGCCGTCACCGCGCACCCCGCCGCGCGGTCGTCGCCGGGACGGCCCGCGCGGTCGTGCCCGCGGTGGCCGCGGCACGCCCCGACCGGGCTCCCACTGACCCGAGGTACCTCACGGGGCGAGCGTAGGCCGGTTTCCCACCGGGCACCGGGCGGAGCGACCGTCCGGGTGAGGCGACCGGGGGAGGCCGGACGCCCGGCGGGTCACGGTGGAGCCGGGCTCGCCCGTCGCCCTGGTTCCGACCTCCTCGCCGCCCCCGCAGCGCCGGTGATCGGCCCGCACCGCGACCGCGTGCGGGGCCGGGCGGGCCCGCGACCGGCCGGCTCACCGCTCGGCGGTGTCCTGCCCGGCGGTCGCCGCCCGCCCGGACCGGGTGCCGAACGGCCACCACCAGTTGGCCCGGCCCATCGCCGCGACCAGTGCCGGAGCCAGCACGCCGCGGACCACGGTCGCGTCGATGAGGATGCCCAGCGCCAGGCCGGTGGCGAGGATCTTGACGTCGGTCCCCGGCGCCCGCGACAGCGCGACGAAGGCGAGGAAGAGGATGACCGCGGCGGAGGTGATCAGTCGTCCCGTCCGCGCCACCCCGCGCACCACGGCGGTGTCGGTGTCCCGCCCGGCCTCGTACTCCTCGCGGATGCGGGAGAGCAGGAAGACCTCGTAGTCCATCGACAGCCCGAAGAGGAAGGCGAAGACCGCGACCGGTACCCAGACGGTCAGCGCGTCGGACGCGGTCTGGTCGAAGAGCAGCTCGGTGCCGAAGCCGTGCTGCCAGATCAGCACCGTGACCCCGTAGGCGGCGCCGATCGACAGCACGTTCAGCACCAGCGCCTTCAACGGCAGCAGCACCGACCGCAGGGCCCGCGCCAGCAGCACGTAGGTCACGACCACGATGAGGAGCGCGATCCACCAGGCGTTGCCGTAGACCGCCTCCACGAAGTCGGCGTTCTGCGGCCCGATGCCGCCGACGCTGTCGCCGCGGGCCTCCAGCCGTTCCCGGACCTCGGAGACGACCTGCTCGCCGGTGCCCGACGCCGGGTCGGCCGCCGTCCAGACGTCCACCGCCCACCGGCCGTCGGCGCGCCACTCCGGAGGTGCCACGCCGCCGGCGATCCCCTCCACCGCGGTCGCGGTCCGCAGTGCGCCCTCGGGGTCGTCGGTGAGGACCTCCACCGGGGTGGTGATCCCGTCGCCGATGCCGGACCGCTCGACCTGCTCCAGCGCGGTGGCGGCGGGCCCGCCCGCCGAGACCAGCGAGTCGTTGCTGGGCTGCCCCAGCCGCAGCCCCAGCACGGGCGAGGCCAGGGCCAGCAGCACGGCGGCGCTGAGCAGCGCCGCGATCCAGCGGTGCCGCACGACCGCGGTCGCCACGCCGTGCCAGAGGCGGCTGTCGGGGGAGGAGCGGCGGCGGTGCGGCCAGGACAGCTTGGGCCCGGCCACCGTCAGCAGCGCGGGCAGCAGGGTGACGGCCGCGACGACGCTCACCAGCGGGATCAGCAGCCCGGTGTACCCGACGCTCCGCAGGAACGGCACCGGCAGCAGGACGAGCGCCGCCAGACTGACGGCGACCGTGACCCCGGAGAACACCACCGACCGGCCGGCGGTAGCCAGCGCCCGGACGACCGCGGCCTCGGTGGTCGCCCCGTTGCCGCGCTCCTCCCGCCAGCGCGTCACGATCAGCAGCGCGTAGTCGATGGCGACGCCGAGGCCGATCAGCGCCAGCAGGTACTGCACGATGAACGACACGTCGGTCAGCGCCGTCAGTCCCCACAGCAGCAGGAACGTGGTGAGGATGGAGGCGGCGGCGACCACCAGCGGGGTGAGCGCGAGGAAGGATCCGAAGACCACGGTCAGCACGATCAGTGCGCCCGCCGCGCCCAGCACCGTCTCCGCGAGCGCGCCCGAGCCACCGCTTCCGCTGTCGTCCACCAGCGCGTCCTGGCCGGTGACGGTCACGGCCAGGCCGGTGCGGTCGGCGGCGGTGGCGGCGGCCTGCTGCAGCGCCGGGAGCGCGGCCGCGTACGCCTGCTCTCCCGGCACCGGGGTCGGGTGGACGAGGACGACGCCGAGCCGGCCGTCGTCCGAGCGGAGCGCCGCCTGGTCACCGAAGCCGACGACGCGCCCGCCGACCCGGTCGCCGGCCGCGCGCACGGCGGCCTCCACGGCGGCCGACGCCTCGGCGGGCACCGGCTCCCCGCCGCCGTCCACCACCAGCAGCACGGGGGCGGACTCGCCGCCGGAGGCGAAGAGCCGCAGCAGCTCCTCGTCGGTGTCGGAGGCGCTGCGGCCCGGCAGCGAGAAGTCGTAGCCGAGGGCGGAGGTCGCCTTCGGGGCGGCCACCGCGCCCAGCACGGCCAGCAGCACCCAGCCGGCCAGCACCCACCAGCGGTGCCGCACCACCCATCGGGCCAGAGTGGTCACCGCGGTCCTCCGTGTCCATGTCGCGCCCCGGCCGTGCCCGGATGCGAGCAGGACGCGGGGTGGGAAACAGCGCCGCCACAGCTGACCACGCCGGTGGCCGCGGGCGTCGCGACACGCCTGGCGACCTGGGGTCGTCACCCCCGGAGGGCGGGGCCCGTACCGCCGTGCGGCGGGTGCGGGGCGCGTCGCGAGATCCGGATCACGCGCCGGAACGTGCCGATCGACCCCCGGGAGCGCCCGTTCCGTGCCCGTTCCTCCCTGCCGGTCCGCGCCCCGCCTCCCCGGGGCTCGGGGGCGCCCGCGGTCACCACCGGTACGGGGTCGAACGCCCTGCCCTGCCGCGCCCCCGCACGAGGCGCCGGGGCAGCCGTCGACGGGAGCTGCGCGGCCGGGGCGGACGAGGCCCGGTGGTCGGCGCCGGGACGGCGGCGGATGTTGCAGAGCGTGAGATCGGCGCGGGGCCGCCGGCGCGGCCGGGTCGGTCCGAGGGGTGGAAGTCGGCCACCGCGCACGCCCGTGACGAGGCATGATGTGCCCGTTCCTCGCCCGCACCCGCCCCGTTGGCTGTACCCGCCAGGCAGTATCATCCGCGCACGGTGCAACTCCTCGTGTCAATCGTATGGTTACCGGAGTGACATTCGAGCGTTCGAGGCTTGGCGCGTACACAGCCGTTGGCTGTCACCTCAGGACGGAGCCGATCCCAGATGCGCACGCCCCCCACCCCCGCCCCCGCCGAGGTCCGGCTCCACGACGCCTTCGACCACCGGCCGCGGCTGATCCAGTACGTTCAGCGGCTCACGGGCGACCGGCACCGCGCGGAGGACATAGCCCAGGAGGCGTTGTTCCGGTTGTGGCGGCTCTCGCCCGACGCGGTGCCCTCCGACGCCCACCTGGCGCCCTGGCTCTACCGCGTGGCGCGGAACCTCGCGGTCGACGCCCACCGCCGTGACCGGGCGGTGCCCATGGGGGAGTTCCCCCCGGAACTGGCGCTGCGCCCCGACACCACCGACGTCGCCGAGTCGGTCGCCACCCGGCAGGCCGTGGCGCGGGCACTGGCCCATCTCAGCCCCGACCACCGCCGCGCCGTCGCCGCCGTCATGCTCTGCGACCTCTCCTGCGCGGACGCGGCACGCGAACTGGGCGTACCGCCCGGAACGGTGAAGTCCCGCGTCCACTACGCGGTACGGGCGCTGCGCCGGGAGCTCGGTGTGAGCGACGATGACCTCCCCACCCGTCCGGCCGCCGCCCACCGCGCCACCGGGCGGCCCGCCCACCGCGCCCCGGAGAAGAGCGCCGCATGAGGACAGTCGACCCGTTCGCCTTCTTCGCCGAGCACCGCGACACCATCTTCCGGTGGTGCGGCATCCTCGGCACCCTGCTCGTCCTGTTCCTGCTGGTGCGCTGGCAGGTCATGAAGCGCGGCGGCTGGCGCGTCGTCGGCCGCCGCATCAAGCGGGAGATCAAGGCCACCGGCCTCGCCTTCGCGGCACCGCCCCGGGCCTGGCTCCGCTACCGCCGGGCCCTGCGGCGGCTCACCGTGCTGCTGCGCGCCCCCGTGACCTGGCGCGACGCCGAGCTGGCCGTCCTCAGCGCGCGGGAGGCCGCCGCCGGCGGCTCCGTCCCGTACGCGGTGCGGGTCGACGCCGACTGGGTCCGCGTCATGCTCGCCGGCCGCGCCGCCGCGCCGGGGGCGCCCGAGCCGCCCGGCCCCTGGTACCCGGACCCGGACGCGCCGGGGGAGTGGGTGGCGCAACGTGCCGACCTGCCCGCCATCGCGCCCGCCGACGCCGGCCCCTGCCCGGTGCTGGTGGCTGTCGGCGAACGCCACCGCGGCTGCGTCTTCGTCGACCTGGCCTCCGGGCCCACCGTCACCTCCGTCACCGGGGACGCCCGCAACTCCTCCGTGCTCGTCCAGGTCATCGGCGCCCAACTCGACGCCCGCATGCCCAGCGGCATGGTGACCGTCGCCGCCGACGTCCATCCGCGGTTCCCCGGCGCGCCGGTCCGCGACGCGTACCGCGCGGCGCTGGCCGCCCTCGGCTCCCCCTCCACCCCGCGCGACGACGTCACCGGGATGCCGGTGCTGCCCTCGGTGCTCATCGCGGCCACGCTCCCGGACCCGCTGCCGCCGGAGTTGACCGCCGCTCCCGACGACGGCCGCCCGCCGATCCGGGTCCTGGTCAACGGCCCCGGCCGGGGGCACACCCGACGGGTCTTCACCGACCGCCACAGTCGTGTGGCGATCAGCGGAACACCGCTGCTCGCCAACGCCGCGGCGCTCAGCCGGGCCGTCGCCCGCACGCTGCGCGGCTTCCCCGCGCTGCCCCCGCCGCCGCCCGCGGGCGCGGCCGCCGGCGGACTCACCGGCAGCGAGCTGTTCCAGGAGGAGGGTGTCGTCGCCGGCGTCCCCGCGGCGG